>CAZNVY010000037.1:18273-18929 GCA_964576605.1 uncultured Elstera sp.
TCTTCCAGCGCGGCAATCCGGCGGCTGACGGTGGTATGGTCGGCGCGCAAGCGTTTGGCCGAAACCACCAGCTTGCCGGTGCGCGCCACATCCAGGAAATAGCGCAGGTCGTTCCAGTTAAAGCCGCTCATCCGATAGCCCTCACGGATTCCCGCACAAAGGATGCGCAAATTTACCCGTCGCGGCATTTCTCCCGCTGCGCTCCCATAGGCGCAATAAAAATTTGGGGGAAGCCATCATGGCGACAGAATTATACCATCTCATCGGCGGGAAAAAGGTTACAGGCACGTCAGGCCGCTTCGCCGACGCCTTCGAGCCGATGACCGGCACCCTGCGCAGCAAGGTTCCGCTGGCGAGCGTGGAAGAAGTTTCCGCCGCCGTCGAGAACGCCAAGGCCGCCCAGCGCGCCTGGGCCGTGCAGAACCCGCAGAAGCGCGCCCGCGTGATGATGCGCTTCCTTGATCTCGTGCAGCAAGAGTACGACGCGCTGGCCCTGCTGCTGGCGCTGGAGCACGGCAAAACCATCGTTGACGCCAAGGGCGATATTCAGCGCGGGCTGGAGGTCATCGAATTTTGCTGCGGTATTCCGCATTTGCAGAAGGGCGAGTTTACCGACAGCGCCGGGCCGGGGATCGATATTTATTCGATGCGCCAGC
>CAZNVY010000037.1:18952-24674 GCA_964576605.1 uncultured Elstera sp.
CCGCTCGGCGTCGTTGCGGGCATTACGCCGTTCAACTTCCCGGCGATGATCCCGATGTGGAAATTCGGCCCGGCGATTGCCTGCGGCAATGCCTTTATTCTAAAACCGTCCGAACGCGCCCCCTCCGTGCCCGTGCGCCTCGCAGAACTGATGCTGGAAGCAGGGCTGCCGGAGGGCATTCTCAACGTCATCCACGGCGATAAGGTGGCGGTCGATGCCATTCTCGATCACCGCGACATCAAAGCGGTCGGCTTCGTCGGCTCCACCCCGATTGCCGAATATGTCTATACGCGCGGCACGGCGGCGGGCAAGCGGGTGCAATGCTTCGGTGGCGCCAAGAACCATGCGCTGATCATGCCCGATGCCGATCTCGATCAGGCGACCGATGCGCTAATCGGCGCTGGGTTCGGCGCGGCAGGCGAACGCTGCATGGCAATCTCGGTGGTTGTTCCCGTTGGCAAGACTACGGCGGAAGCGCTGATGGACCGGCTGGTGCCGCGCGTCGAAGCGCTTAAGATCGGCCCCTCGACCGATCCGGGGGCGGATTTCGGCCCGTTGGTCACGGCGGAGCATCTCGCCAAGGTGAAATCCTACGTCGATCTTGGGGTTTCCGAAGGTGCCAATCTGCGCGTCGATGGCCGGGGTTTCAAAATGCAGGGCTATGAGAACGGCTATTACATGGGCGGCTGCCTGTTCGACCATGTGACGCCGCAGATGCGGATTTATAAGGAAGAAATCTTCGGTCCGGTCCTGTCAGTTGTCCGCGCTGATACGTATGAGGAAGCGCTCGCCCTGCCGAACGATCACGAATACGGCAATGGCGTCGCCATTTTCACCCGCGACGGCGGTGCCGCGCGCGATTTCGCCGCCCGCGTCGATGTCGGCATGGTCGGGGTCAATGTGCCGATCCCCGTGCCGCTGGCCTATTATACGTTTGGCGGCTGGAAGCGGTCGGGCTTCGGCGACCTTAACCAGCACGGGCCGGATGCGGTGCGCTTCTATACCAAAACCAAAACGGTTACCTCCCGCTGGCCGACGGGTATTAAGGACGGTGCCAGCTTCGTCATTCCGACGATGAGCTAAGGGGAGGCATAAAACCATGACACAGATCGCATTCATCGGTCTTGGCAATATGGGCGGGCCGATGGCGGCCAATCTGGTGAAGGCGGGGCATAACGTGACCGGCTTCGATCTGGTTCCGGCAGCACTGGAGGCCGCAAAGGCGGCGGGGGTGGCGATTGCCGCCACACCGGGCGACGCGGTGGCGGGCGCCGATGTCGTCATCACCATGCTGCCGAGTGGGAAGCATGTGCTGACCGTCTACGACGCCATCCTTCCGTCGGTCGCCCCCGGCACACTCCTGATTGATAGTTCGACCATTGACGTGGACTCGGCCCGCAAAGCCCATGCGCTTGCGGCGGATAAGGGCGCGGTCGCCCTCGATGCCCCCGTCTCCGGCGGGGTTGGCGGGGCGGCGGCAGGGACTCTGACGTTCATGGTCGGCGGCAGCGCGGCGGCCTTCGCCCAGGCGGAACCGATCCTGGCGGCGATGGGCAAGAAGATCGTTGCTTGCGGCGACGCGGGGGCCGGGCAGGCCGCCAAGATCTGTAATAATATGATCTTGGGCATTTCTATGATCGCCGTCAGCGAAGCCTTTGTCCTGGCCGAAAAACTCGGTCTGTCGCATCAGGCGTTGTTCGACGTCGCCTCAACCTCCTCCGGCCAATGCTGGTCGTTGACCACCTATTGCCCGGTGCCCGGCCCGGTGCCGACCAGCCCGGCCAACCGCGACTATCAGCCCGGCTTTGCCGCCGCGCTGATGCTGAAAGACCTCGCCCTCTCGCAAGACGCCGCCGCCAGCGCCGGTGCCGCCACCCCCTTGGGGGCCGCGGCAACCAAGCTCTACGAGGCGATGGTGACCGCCGAGCAGGGCGGCGTCGACTTCTCCGGCATTATCAATCGCTTGCGTGCCGGAGCGACAGCCTAATCGGCGTTTTCTACTCCCCGATGACCCTTGAAGCGCAGGCAGCCCCTGCGCTTCTTTTTTTAGACGATCCCCGCCGACGACCCGCTGCGCGGTGGGCGTTCTTTGGCTTTTTCCGCCCGGTAGCCGCTGGCGCGGTAGACGGCGATGGGGTCGATGGCCCCGCCCGCGCGGCGGCGGATCTCGGCGAGCAGCGGCGAAACATCGGTATTGAACGCCTGCTTCAGCAGCGTATGTGCGCCCAAAGCATCGCAGGCGGTTTGCGCGTCGGTCAGCGCGGCGCGGTCGATCAAGAGGGCCTGGGCGTAGCGGCGCTGCACTTCCATCGCGCTGCTCATCAGGCTTTCGATGGGGTCGGTGACATTGTGCGACTGGTCGAGCATATAGGCGGGCGCAAAACCGGGCGTGCCACGCTGGGCGGCATCGACCAATTCGTTGAAGATCAGGAACAGTTGGAAGGGGTTGATCGAGCCGCTGTCGAGATCGTCGTCGCCGTATTTGCTGTCGTTGAAATGGAAGCCCGCGAGCTTGCCGAAGCGCACAAGGCGGGCGACGATCATTTCGATATTGGTATTCGGCGCGTGGTGGCCGAGATCGACGAGGCATTTCGCCTGCGGCCCCAGTTCGGTCGCGGCCAGATAGCTGCTGCCCCAATCGGCGATCACGGTCGCGTAGAAGGCGGGTTCAAACAGCTTATGTTCGATGAACACCGACCAATCGGCGGGCAGGGCGGCGTAGATTTGTGCCATACTGTCGAGGTAGCGGTCGAAGGCGGCGGTGAAATTCTGCTGGCCGGGGAAATTGGTGCCATCGCCGACCCAGACGGTGAGCGCAGGGGCACCGAGCGTCTGGCCTAAGCGGATACAGTCGATGTTATGGGCGACGGCAAGGTCGCGCACAGCCTTGTCGGGGTGGCTGAGGGAGCCGAATTTATAGGAAACCGGCTGGCCGGGCTGGTCCTGGAAGGTGTTGGAGTTTACGGCATCGAACCCCAGGCCCAAGTCTGCCGCCTGGGCTTTCAGCGCGGCGGCATCGCTCGGCTTATCCCAGGGGAAATGCAGCGAAACAGTCGGGGTGGCGCGGGTGAGTTGCTGGATGGTGGCGCAATCCTCCAGCTTATCATCGAGGCCGCGCGGCTCCCCCAACCCGGCGAAGCGGGCGAAGCGGGTGCCGCCAGTGCCAACCCCCCAGCTTGGCAGGGCGACGCCAAAGGCCGCCACCTGATCGGCGATGGTATCGAGGTCGATGCCGCGCCGGGCGACCTGGCGCTTCAGTGCGGCGTAATCGTCCTCCAAAAACGCGGCGCGGCGGGCGTTGTCACTGCCGATGGCGTCGGCGGAAATCCGAAAGCTCATCTTGCCTCTCCTCAGCGGGTGAATGCGGCGGCGTTGCCCGCATCGACATTCAGAATATTCCCGGTCGATTTCGCCGAAGCGCCGGTGCAGAAGAACAGCACGGCGGCGGCAATATCTTCGGGATAGACGGAGCGTTTGAGCAAGCTGCGCTGCCGGTAATGATCCTCCAGCGCGTCGGTGGAGAGATTATAGGCCTCCGCCCGCTCTTGCAGCCAGGAACCGCTCCAGATTTTTGAGCCGCGCAGGACCGCATCGGGGTTCACGCTATTGACGCGAATGCCGAGCGGCGCGCCTTCGAGCGCCAAACAGCGCGCGAGGTGCAGTTCGGCGGCCTTGGCGGTGCAATAGGCCGAGGCATTGGGGGAGGCGGCGAGGGCGTTCTTGGAGCCGATGAAAACGATGGACCCGCCGGTGCCCTGGGTTTTCATCACCTTAAAGGCCTCCCGCCCGACCAGGAAATAGCCGGTCGTGAGGACGGAGATATTGCGGTTCCAGAGATCGAGCGAGGTTTCCTCCACCGGCGCGGCAGAGGCGATCCCAGCGTTGGAAACCAGAAGATCGACCCCTCCGAAGGCCAGCGCCGCTGCCTCGAACCCAGCGGTGACGGAGGCTTCGTCGGTGACATCCACCCGCACGCCCGTCACCCGGTCCTTGCCGAAGCGCTTGGTTAAATCCTGCACGGTGGCGTTGAGACTATCGGCGTCGATATCGGCCAGCACCACGGCAGCGCCTTCGCCCAGCAGCGATTCAACCGTGGCCCGCCCGATGCCGCCCGCGCCGCCGGTGACGAAGGCAATCTGCCCAGCGAGGCTTTTCGGCTTCGGCATCCGTTGCAGCTTGGCTTCTTCGAGCAGCCAATACTCGATGTCGAAGGCTTCTTGTTCATCGAGACCAACGTAGCGGTCGGCCCCATTGGCGCCGCGCATAACGTTGATGGCATTGACATAAAACTCGCCCGCAATCCGCGCGGTGGCCTTATCGGCGGCGAAGGTGATCATGCCGACACCGGGGACCAGATAGACCACGGCATTGGGGTCGCGCATCTTCGGGCTATTCGGGCGGCGGCAGCGCTCGTAATACGCCGCATAATCGGCGCGGTAGGCGGCGACGGCATCGTCCAGGGCCGCGAGCGTCGCGGGTAAATCGGGCTGTTGCGGATCGAAGGGCACCACCAGCGGGCGGATTTTGGTGCGCAGGAAATGGTCGGGGCAGGAGGTGCCGAGGGCGGCCAGTGCGTCCCGGTCCTTGGCGCAGACGAACTCCAGCACTTCCGGGCTGTCGTTGAAATGGCCGACCTTGGGCTGCGTTGCGGAAATCTTGCCGCGCAGGGCGGGCATCAGCGCCGACGCAATGGCGCGGCGTTCGCTTTCGGCGAGCGGGGCGCAGGCCGGGCCGCCGAAAGCCGGGCCGGTGACTGTGGCGCGCAGCCATTCATCGGCGCGGTTGATAATGCGCAGGGTGGTTTCGTAGCAGTCTTGGGCCGTATCGCCCCACGTAAAGACGCCGTGGCCGCCCAGCATAATGCCGCGCAGCTTGGGATTGGATCGGGCTACGGCTTCCAGCTTCAGCCCCAGGTCAAACCCTGGGCGCTGCCAGGGAAGCCAACCGATTTCCCCGCCGAAAATCTCCGCCGTCAAGTCTTGGCTGCGGGCGGCGGCGGCAATGGCGATCACCGCGTCCGGGTGCATGTGATCGACGTGCGCATAGGGGATATAAGCGTGCAGCGGCGTATCGATACTGGCGGCGCGCGGGTTCAGGTTAAAGGTGCAATGGGGCAAATAGCCGACCATCTCATCTTCATTCCCAAGCCCGCGATACAGCCCCTTCAACTGCTGAAGCTTATCGAGATAGAGCGTCGAGAACCCATCGAGTGCCATGCTGCCCAGATCGCCGCCGGAGCCTTTCACCCACAACACCGTGACGTCTTGACCGGTCAACGGGTCAGAATGCGTCAGCTTGGCCGAGGTATTGCCGCCGCCGTAATTGGTGACACGCAGATCGGAGCCGAGGAGGTTGGAGCGATAGAGCAGCAGTTCCGGCGCGGAGAGCGTGGCGGCATGGGCGGCGTCCCAAAGGGACGGGAGGGTTGAAGTCGCGGTCACGATCCGGCTCCAGAATTGTTCAAAATGCGTCATTTGGGGATAGGAATCGGGTCTTGTCCCCGTTTCATCGGCATAAGGCGGTTATTTTTAGCCGCCTGTCAATCGGAATAGATAATTTTGCGTCGCAAAAGATTGCCTGTGCGACGCAATATGACGTTTATGCGATGCAAAATGAACAATTACCATTGACGGGTGATGCTTTTAGGATTTATCCGTTTTGTCACACCCGCCGAAGGGGCCATTTCCATGCATCAACACGAACGTCACGGGCTGATCGCTGC
>CAZNVY010000037.1:24696-30877 GCA_964576605.1 uncultured Elstera sp.
ATCGGGATTCAAGAGTTGATGACCCGGCTCGATGCCTCCCGCGCCACCGTTCGGCGCGATTTGCAGGATATGGAAGCGGCAGGCCTATTGCGCCGGGTGCGCGGCGGGGCGCAGGCTTTGGGCGGTCGGCCGACCCAGTTGACTGAACCGCCCTTCGACTATAACGCCACCTTAAACCGCGAAACCAAGCGCGCCATTGCCCGTAAGGCCGTGGAATTGTGCGGGGAGCGCGATTCGATCATCATCGACGGCGGCACGACCACCTTCGCGATGACCGAGTTTCTGGTGCAAACCAGGGTGGAGGTGCTGACCAATAGCATCCCCATCGCCGATTTCCTGATGCGCCACGGTGAGAACCGCGTGACCCTGCCGGGCGGCGAGATTTTTCGCGAGCAGCAGTTGATCCTGAGCCCTTTCGATAATGATCTGACGCATCGGTTCTTTGCGTCAAAACTCTTCATGGGGGCGCAGGCGCTAACCCAGCACGGGCTGATGCAATCGGACCCGCTGCTGATCCGCGCCGAACAGAAGCTAATCGATCAGGCCGAAAAACTGGTGGTGCTGGTCGATAGTAGCAAATTCCAGGGGCGGGGCAGTCTCATTCTCTGCCCGCTGTCCCGCATCGACATCGTTGTGACCGACGATGGCATCAGCGATACCGCCGCCGCGCTGCTGCGCGATGCGGGGGTGGAGGTGATGACCGTTCCCATCCCCGATCACCGCCGTACTGCGGCCTAATCGGCGCGCTACGCCAGGAGGATGCATGGAAAAAATCGCCTTCGCTCTGCAGCTCAAACCGGGGCACGAAGCCGAATATCAGCGCCGTCACGCCGTCCTCTGGCCGGAGCTGCGGGCCGTGCTGAAGGAGGCAGGGATTGCCGACTATAGCATCTTTCTCGATCCACAAAGCCTTACCCTCTTCGGGGTGCTGCGCCGGGCCGAAGGGCACGGGATGGACCAACTCCCGGCGCATCCGGTCATGCAGCGTTGGTGGGCTTATATGGCCGATCTCATGCTGGTCAATCCGGATAACTCCCCGGTCATGCGCCCATTGCCTTGCGTTTTTCATCTGGATTAAACCATGGCAATTGCGGTTTTCGACTGTGGCAAGACCAATCTGAAGCTCGCAGTGTTAGACGGCGGGCGGCTGCTTTGGTCAGCCACGCGCCCGAATCGCCCCTGCGCTGGTCCGCCCTATCCGCACGCCGATGCGGCTGGGGCGGAAGCTTGGTTGCTGGAACAGCTCGCGGTAGCCGCCCGATCATTTTTCATCACCGACATCGTGCCTGTCACCCACGGGGCGTGCGCGGCGCTGGTAACAGAGGCAGGGGATCTGGCCCTGCCGATCCTCGACTACGAAACCCCCTTGCCAGAGGGGGGCGCGGCTTATCGGACAGTCAGGCCGGATTTTGACGAGACCCTATCGCCCGATCTTCCCCTAGGGCTGAACCTGGGGCGGCAGATTTTCTGGCTGCACCGCAGCTTTCCGCGCGCCTTTGCGCGAACCCGTTGGATTCTGACCTATCCGCAATATTGGGCTTTCCGCTTAACTGGGGTCCCAGTCAGCGAAGTAACCTCCCTCGGCTGCCATACCGATCTTTGGAATCCGGTCGCAGGGGTCTTTTCCAGCCTCGTGAGCAGCCAGGGTTGGGCGGCACTGTTCCCGCCGCGCGCGGCGGCGGGGGATGCCGTCGGGGGGCTAACCCCCGCCTTGCGCGCCCGCACCGGCCTACCCGCCAGTTGCCGGGTTCGGGCCGGGCTGCATGATAGCAATGCGTCCTTCTTACGGTATCGGTTATCGGCGAAGGGGGCGTTTTCAGTCGTTTCCACAGGGACTTGGGTTATCGCCATGGCGGGCGGTGGGGCGCTGCCACCGCTCGACCCGGCGCGGGATTGTCTTGCGAATGTCGATGCCTTGGGAACCCCGGTGCCCTGCGCGCGCTTCATGGGCGGGCGGGAGTATGAAAGCCTGACCGGCGGTCTCGGCACCCCCAGCCTGGGCCTTGCGCTTGCCCTGAGCGCCGAGGGCGCGATGATGCTGCCCGCTTTCGCCGAAACTGGCGGGCCGTTCCCTGGTCGGGTGGGGCAGGTTCGGGCGGCAGGGCTAACCGCCGATGGGCGGGCTAGCCTTGCCAGCCTGTATCTCGCCTTAATGACCGATCTCTGTCTCGACCTATGCGGCAGCCAGGGGCCAATCCATGTGGAAGGACCGATGGCCGCCAACGGCCTGTTTACGGCGGTATTGGCCGCCTTGCGCCCAGGGCAGCGCCTAAGCCTATCCGACGATTCTGCCGGAACCCTGATGGGGGCGGCCCTATTGTCAGGCAGCCCGCCTCCGTCGCCGACGGGGGGGCGGGTGGTGCCGCCCTTGCCGGGAGCCTGGACCGACTATCGGCAGGCCTGGCGTGCAGCCCTGGACAAACCCGCCTAAGGCCGCCATATATCAGCCTCTTAACTCCGTTAATTTGGCGGGAGAGGCTGAATGGTAGCACTATCGATTCTCGACCTGGTGCGCATCCGCGAGGGCAGCGATGCCGCAACGGCGATCCGACACTCCCGCGATCTAGCGGCCCAGGCTGAAAATTGGGGCTATACCCGCTTTTGGGTGGCGGAGCATCACAATGCCCCCGGCATTGCTAGCGCGGCCACGGCGGTGGTCATCGGCCATATTGCCGAGGGCACCCGGCATATCCGGGTTGGCGCGGGTGGGATTATGCTGCCCAATCACGCGCCCTATGTTATCGCCGAACAGTTTGGGACATTGGCCGCACTCTACCCAGGCCGGATCGATCTTGGGCTGGGGCGAGCACCGGGGACCGATCAGATGACCCTGCGCGCCCTGCGCCGCGCGCCGGAAAGTGCCGAAAGTTTTCCTCGCGATATTGTAGAGCTTCAGCATTACTTCGCTCCTGCGGTGCCCGGCCAGCGAATCCAGGCGATTCCGGGGGCCGGGGCAGAGGTGCCGCTGTGGATTCTCGGCTCCAGTCTCTTTGGCGCGCAATTGGCGGCGCAACTGGGGCTGCCCTATGCCTTTGCCTCGCATTTCGCGCCGGAGCACCTGCTAGAGGCGCTAGAGGTTTACCGCCACCGCTTCACCCCCTCCGACCAATTGGCGAAACCCTATACCATGGCCGGGCTGAATATCATCGCGGCCCCAACCGATGCAGAAGCGCGGCGGCTGGCGACCACGCAGCAAATGTCCTTCACAAATCTGGTCCGGGGACGGCGCAATCTTAGCCTGCCGCCGATTGAGGATATTGATAGTTTTTGGACGCCGGTTGAAAAACTGCAGGTGGGTCAGATGATGGCGCGCACCCTTGTTGGTGCCCCCGAAACCCTGCGCGCCGGGTTAGCCCGCTTTGTGGCTGAAACTGGGGTGGACGAGGTGATGGTCGTCTCGGATATTTTCGATCACCGCTTGCGGCTGCGGTCTTATGAAATTATCGCGTCGGTGACGGCGGAACTGGTGCCCGATCTGGCTTTTTTGACCGCGACCCCCTAAGCTGCCGCCCAATCCCTCATACAAATAGGAGCGGAAGATGGGGCGGAAAGTGGCGTGGGGCGTTCTCAGCACCGCGAAAATTGGGACGGTCAAAGTTATTCCGGCGATGATGCAGGGGCGGGTGAGCGCGGTTATGGCGATAGCCTCGCGCGATCAAGCCAGTGCCGAGGCGGCGGCGCAGGCCCTCGGCATCCCCAAAGCCTATGGAAGTTACGAGGCTTTGTTGGCCGATCCGGAGATCGAGGCAATCTACAATCCTTTGCCGAACCATCTGCACGTTCCCTGGACGCTAAAAGCGCTGGCGGCGGGTAAGCATGTGCTGTGCGAAAAGCCGATCGGTCTGACGGCGGCTGAAGCCCAAGCCCTCATTGCGGCGCGTGATGCGGCGGGTAAGCGGGTGGCGGAGGCCTTCATGGTGCGTTTCCACCCGCAGTGGCGGCGGGCACGGGAGATTGCCCAATCGGGCGAGATTGGTACCGTGCGGGCGATCCAGACCGCCTTTTCCTATTTCAACGCCGACCCCAATAATGTGCGCAATAAGGCCGATATTGGGGGTGGTGGGCTTTTGGATATCGGCTGCTATGCCGTGGCGACCGCGCGCTATATCTTTGGGGCCGAGCCGGTGCGGGCGGCGGCGCTGGTCGATCTCGACCCGGCATTCGGGACTGATCGGTTAACCTCTGGCCTGCTGGCCTTTCCCGATGGGCGACAGGTTAGTTTCACCTGCGCGACGCAGTTGGTCCCCTATCAGCGCGTGCAGATTTTCGGTACGCAGGGGCGGCTTGAGGTGGAAATCCCTTTCAATGCGCTACCGGGGCAAACCAGCACGATCCGGATCGATTCGGGGAAGGACTTGCAAGGCGGTGGCATCCGTACCGAAACCCTGCCGGCCTGCGATCAATATACCCTTCAGGGCGATGCTTTTTCGCGCATGATCCTGGGCGACGAGGCGCAGGAGTTTGGGATCGAGGATGCGATTGCCAATATGCGCGCCCTCGATGCCCTGGCGCGGTCGGGAAAAAGCGGTGGGTTCGAGCCGGTTTAAGCTCAAGCCCCCTCTCGTTACGTGTCGCGCGCTGCTGTCGATCTCAGAAGCGCGCGACGCCTGGTCAAACCGGGTCAGGCTGCGCCCTGCATTGCCGCCTCATGCCGCAGCAGCATCCCGTAGAGATCGCGCGGTTCGTCCGGATCGGCCAGTAGGTCAAGGTTCTGATAAAGGCCCGTCGCCTTCAGCCGGTCGCGCACGTAGCGCAGGGCGGAGAAATCTTCAATCGCAAAGCCAACCGAATCGAACAGGGTAATCTGCTGCCCGTCGCGCCGCCCTTGGGTGCGGCCGGTCATCACTTCCCACAGTTCGATAACCGGGTGATCGGCGGCAAGCTGCTGGATTTCGCCTTCGATGCGGGTTTGCGGTGGGTATTCCACGAAAATATCCGACCGCAGCAGAATATCCTTATGCAGCTCCGTCTTGCCGGGGCAGTCGCCGCCGACGGCGTTAATGTGAATGCCGCTGCCGATCATATTATCGGTTAGGATGGTGGCATATTGTTTATCGGCGGTGACGGTGGTGACGATCTGCGCGCCTTCCACGGCTTCCTGCTTGCTCTGGCAGGCGGTAATCTCGAACCCGGCGTTGCGCAGATTAAACGCGCATTTGCGCGTCGCCACCGGGTCGATATCGTAAAGCCGCAGTTTGGTTACGCCCAAGATCGCCTTGAAGGCTAGGGCCTGAAACTCCGACTGGGCGCCGTTGCCGATGATCGCCATCGTATCCGCCCCCTTCGGCGCCAGATATTTCGCCGCGAGGGCGGACATAGCGGCGGTGCGCAGGGCGGTAAGGATGGTCATTTCCGTCATCAGCACCGGGTAGCCGGTGGCGACATCGGCCAGCACCCCGAAGGCGGTGACGGTCTGCCGCCCATCCTGAATATTCTTCGGGTGACCGTTGACGTATTTGAAGCCATAGAGCGTGCCGTCGCTGGTCGGCATCAGTTCGATCACGCCATCGAGCGAATGGGCGGCGACGCGCGGGGTTTTGTCGAAACTTTCCCAGCGCAGAAAATCTTCTTCGATATAGCCCGCAAGCTCGGTTAGAAAACGCTCGGTGCCGATGGTCAGCACCAACTTCATCATATGATCGACCGAGACGAAGGGCACGAGGTTCAAATCGGGGGCGCGGCTCATCGGTAGGTTCCTTTTGAACGGTCGAGGATGGAACGCCCCATCAGGCTGCCGACGAGATCGACCATCAGGAGGGCGGTGCGCCCGCGCTCGTCGAGAAACGGGTTGAGTTCCACAAGATCAAGGCTGGTGACGCGCCCGCTTTCGTGCAGCATTTCCATCAGCAGATGGGCTTCGCGCAGGGTCGGGCCGCCCACAACGGGGGTGCCGACGCCGGGGGCGATGCTGGGATCGAGAAAATCCACGTCGAAGCTGACGTGCAGCAAGCCATCCGGCTCTTCCACGCGCTTCAGGAAGGCCGACAACAGCGGGGCGATGCCGTGATCGTCGATAGCCCGCATATCGTGGATCGTCATCTCCGTCTCGCGCAAGGCCGCGCGCTCGGCGGCATCGACGGAGCGGATGCCCATCATGCAGACATTCTTCGGATCGACCGGTGCGGCAAGCGGCGGGAAGATGCCGTCAAAGCTCTTAAGCCCGGTGAAATAGGCAACCGGC
>CAZNVY010000038.1:0-17968 GCA_964576605.1 uncultured Elstera sp.
CTCGAACCTTGGACCCGCTGATTAAGAGTCAGCTGCTCTACCAACTGAGCTATGTACCCAACCGAGGCCGTCTGTATAGCTACCGGCAGAGGCGGGGGCAAGCGGAAAAACGGCTGGATTCCCGTTGGTTGTCATAAAAATTACTCGCTGTCGGATAGGCCCCCGCGCGAAAATTGGGTATCGCGATGCACCCACACCATCATCAGCAGCCCGAACCCCAGCATCGTCACCAGCATCGACGAGCCACCGTAGGACACCATGGGCAGGGGCACGCCCTTGGCCGGGATCAGCCCCATCACCATGGCGCAATTGATGAACACCGACAAAAACAGATGCGTCACGATCCCAATCGCGACCAAACGCCCAAACTGCGTCGTCGCTCGGAACGCAATCGCAAACCCATACATAATTAATAGAGCATAGAGTCCCAGCAAGACCAAAGCACCGACCATCCCAAATTCTTCGGCTAACATCGTATAGATAAAATCGGTTTGCTTTTCCGGCAAGAAGTTCAAATGGCTTTGGGTGCCCAGCATAAAGCCTTTACCCGTAATTCCACCCGACCCCAGAGCGATCTTTGACTGGGTGATATGATACCCCGCCCCCAGCGGATCGCGACTGGGATCAAGGAAGGTAAGAATTCTTTCTTTCTGATAATCGCGTAGAAAGTTCCAAGCGATAGGGGCTGCCCCCGCCGCCCCGGCGATGGCCAGCGCAAATTTCCACCAGCGCATCCCCGCCACAAAAGCAACCGCCGCCGACCCCATAATCAGCATCAACGAGGTGCCAAGGTCGGGCTGCTTGACCACCAGGGCCACCGGCAACGCCAGCAGTACCGCTGCTGGCCCCCAGGCCGAAATCCGGCCCATCCGCTCCAATGGAATAGCGTGAAAATGCCGGGCTAACACCAGCACCAGCATGATTTTCATCAATTCAGACGGCTGTAGCTGGACGAAACCGAAATCCAGCCAGCGCTGCGCCCCCATCCCCACCCGGCCCTGCAGTTCCACCGCCACCAACATGGCCAGCGTCGCGCCGTAAAAAACATAGGCCCAGCGCATCCAGAAGCGGATATCGATCAGCGCGACGGCGATCATTATCACCAGTCCCATGCCGAAACGGATCATCTGGCGCTGCGCCCAAGGATCGAGGGAGCCGCCCGCCGCCGAATAAAGCATAGCAAACCCGACGCCGGCCAAAAGGGTTAGCAGTAGGACAATGCCCCAATTCACCTGCCAGAGCTTCTGCCCGAAGGTGAGATCGTGACGGTTGAGACCGAAGCCGCTCATCCCGAATGCGCCCCGCCGCAGGTGGGGCAGCCTGCCAGCCGCTTCTGGGCCTCGCGCTTCTGGGTTTCCAGCAGAATATCGCGCACGATCGGCCCGGCGACCGAGCTACCGCCCCCGCCATGCTCCACCACCACGGCACAGGCGAAGCGCGGGTTATGGACCGGCGCAAAGCCAACGAAGAGCGCATGATCCCGAAACCGCCAGGGCAAATCTTCGTTTTTCTTTACCCCGGCATCGCGCTCGGCCTTGGTGATGATGCGCACCTGCGCCGTGCCACTCTTACCGGCCATTTCTAGACCAGGGTCGAGGATGCGCGCCTTATAGCCAGTGCCGCGCTGATCGTTGGTCACCATCCCCATACCCTTTTGCACCAGGGCTAGATGCTGGGGATTAAGCCCCAGCGGGGCCGCCGGCGCATGGGCGCGATCGAGCGGCGCGCGCCCGCCGATCTTGCGGGTTACATGCGGGGTAATGGCAAGGCCAGAGGCAATACGCGCGGTCATGGTAGCCAATTGCAGCGGCGTGGTGAGAATCATCCCCTGCCCGATCGAGGCATTGATCGTCTCGCCCTGCGGCCAGCTTGCGCCGCGGCGGCGCTGGTACCAGGCGCGGGTCGGGATGAGACCGGGACGCTCACCAGGCAACTCGATGCCCTGCACCCCCCCCAGCCCCAGGCGCTGGGCCATATCCGCGATTTTATCGATCCCCATGCGCCGGGCGATTTCATAGAAATATACATCGCAGGATTGCATGAGGGCTTCCGCTAAATTAACCCCGCCATGCCCCCCTTTATACTTCCAACAATGAAAGCGCCGTTCGCCCAGTTCAAAATGACCGGGGCAATAGATCGTCTGGTTCGGGGTGATAACCCCGGCCTCTAGCGCCGCCAGGGCGGTAACCATTTTGAAGGTAGAGCCGGGGGAATATTGCCCAGCCACCGCCTTATTGGTCAGTGGCGTCTTAGGATGCGACTGCAATTCTTCCCAATCGGTGGCTTTCAGCCCGGCGGAAAACATATTGGGGTCAAACGCCGGGGCGGAAACCATGGAAAGAATCTCGCCATTCAGGCAATCGATCACGACGGCGGCGGTGCTTTCCTCCCCCACACGCTCGCGGGCGAATTCCTGCAACCCAATATCGATCGTCAATTCCACATCGCGGCCCGGCCGCCCATCGTCGCGGTTGACCTCGCGGATCACCCGACCGACCGAATTCACCTCCACCTGGCTGGCCCCAGCAACGCCGCGCAGGGCCTGATCGTGGGTTTTCTCGATCCCGTTTTTGCCGATGCGGAAATCTGGCAGTTCCAGCAGCGGGTCGCCGTTCCCCGACTTCAGATCCCCCTCAGAAACCGAGCCGACATAGCCTAAAATATGGCCCACCGCTTCGGTATGCGGGTAGAGGCGGCTTTGCCCGACATCGATAGAAACCCCCGGCAGATCGGGGGCATTCACCTCCAGGCGCGCCACCTCCTCCCAACTCAGATCTTCCCGGACCATGACAGGAACAAAGGCGCGCTTGCGGCGCACATCCCGCAATACCCGGCGGCGGTCAGTCTCGGTCACACTGATGAGCTGGCCAATGGCGTCCAAGGTGGCCTCGACATTCGGGGCCTGCTCGCGCACCAGCACGACGCGATAATTCAGGCGACTGGTGGCCAGAACCTCGCCGTACCGGTCGAGAATACGGCCCCGCGGCGGGACCAATAGCCGCATATTGATGCGGTTATCTTCCGCCAGCGTGACATATTTTTCGGCCTCGACCACCTGCAGGTAATAAAGCCGTGCCCCCAACGCGCCAAACAGACCCGCCTGCCCCAGACCGAGCAAAAGGCTGCGCCGGGTGAAGAGTTTTTCGCGTTCCTGATCGCGCTGACGCCGCCCCATGTGCTAGTCCCCCGGCAACAAACGGCGATGGGTGCGGACAAACAGCCACACCATCAGCGGAAACAGCAGCAACGTCGAGATAAACTGCAAACCGGGTTGCAGCAGCGGGACCGGCGTGCGGGCGATCAGCGAGACCGCCCCCCACGATAGGCTGCTGGTCGCCAGTAACACCAGCAAAAACCCACCCCAAATCAGAGCGAAGGGTTTCCCCA
Source organism: uncultured Elstera sp. (assembly GCA_964576605.1). Lineage (GTDB taxonomy): Bacteria > Pseudomonadota > Alphaproteobacteria > Elsterales > Elsteraceae > Elstera. The sequence continues at coordinate 3,388 of CAZNVY010000038.1, forward strand.
AGAATAAACGGCGCTGCGATAGGGCGAAAGAATAAGTGCCCAGCAGCAGGAGCGGCGTTAGCCCCAGATAGGCACCGCCAATCAAATCCTGCACAAGGCCGATTAGAAAAATAAGCACGGGCGGCATCAGATCGGGCCGGTAGAGAGTCCAGTAATACACCGCCATCAAGGATAAAAACGGGGCGACCGTCAAGCCATCTGGCATCCGCACCGGCACGACCGAAAACAAGGCGAATAGGAAGGTCATCGCGCCCGGCGTGACCTTTCCCAAGGCCCCCCAGGCGCGGATCAGGCCCGGAAAAATCATCGCGGTCCCGAAACGGGGCGCGCAGGGGCACCCGATGTTGGCAGATCACTGGCGGGGGTCTGGGCCAGCCCGTAATCCAGCAGCCGGACGTGATCGATCCGCTGCCAATCGGCCAAAGGCCGGACAGTTACCCCGCGCTCGGAAACCGTTTCCACCGTGCCAATCGGCAGGCCTGGCGGTAACATCCCGCCATGACCGGAGGTAACCACCGGATCGCCTGGCGCGACGTCATTTTCCTGAGTCAGATAAATCAGACGCGGCAGGGCGCTGTTATCGCCCGCCAGAACCGCCCGCTCCGCCCGCGCCCCGACAGTAACCGGAATTTTGCTGTTCAAATCGGTAATCAACAGCACGCGGGTTGTCCGCTCTCCCACATCGGTTACCCGACCGATGAAGCCTTCGCCGGATACGGCAGCCAGCCCACGTACCACCCCCTGCGATGCACCGACCGCAATCAGCAGATTCCGCACATAGGCCCCGCCCGCATCGGCAATGACCCGCCCGGTGATTTGTTTACCCCCCGGCGGCGGCGCATAATTCACGAGAGTGCGCAGCGACTGGTTTTCCACATCCAGGCGCAGGGCCACATCGCGCCATTGCCGCAAGCGTTCGATTTCAGCCTTCAGTTCGGCATTTTCCGCCCGCAGGCTGACAAGGCTGCGAAAGTCTTCGGCAAATTCCGTCACCGTCGTAATTGGACTGCTGACAAAATCGACGGTCGGGGCCAAGAAATCGACCGCCGCAATCCGCAGTTTTTCCAGAACCGGCACTTCGGCCCGCTGCACGACCAGCAGCAGAAAACAGGCCGCCACTAAGGATGCGAAGGCGAAACGATGCAGGGCTGCCCGCACGGGGGCTGCCAAGCGCGAGACCGAGCCGACGCGGGGCTTCATTGAGGGTAACTCCGCCGATGCCCGCGGCAAAATGCGCCGCGGGTGCCCTTCTGTTTCCCCCTAGGCCGAGCCGACATTCCGTCCCGATCCTCTTTCCTAACGAAGTCTTAAAAAAGACTATACGCGATTAATAGGCGGTACTCAGCACATTTCTGAGCGTACCCATTTCTTCCAGGCAACGACCCGTTCCCAGGGCCACGCAGGAAAGGGCATCGTCGGCGATGGACACCGGCAGGCCGGTCGCGTGACGCAGCACGAGATCGAGGTTCGATAGCAGCGCCCCGCCGCCGGTCAGCACAATCCCCTTATCGACAATATCCGCCGCCAATTCCGGCGCGGTATGTTCGAGCGCGACCTTCACGGCTTCCACAATCTGGCTCACGGGTTCGGCCAAGCTTTCGGCGATCTGCCGTTCGGAGATCACCAATTCCTTCGGCACGCCATTCATCAGGTCGCGGCCCTTGATTTCCATCAAACGGCCTTCGCCGTCTTCCGGCGGGCAGGCCGAGCCGATCTCTTTCTTAATCCGCTCCGCCGAGCCTTCGCCGACGAGAAGATTATGCATCCGGCGGATATAGGCGATAATCGCCTCGTCCATCTTATCGCCACCAACGCGAACCGAGCGGGCGTAGACGATACCGCCGAGCGACAGGACCGCCACTTCCGTGGTGCCGCCGCCGATATCAACGACCATCGAGCCGGTGGGTTCGGTGACGGGCAGCCCCGCGCCGATGGCCGCCGCCATCGGTTCTTCGATCAGAAATACCTGGCGGGCACCCGCGCTTTCGGCGCTTTCCTGGATTGCGCGGCGCTCGACAGCCGTGGAGCCGGAGGGCACGCAGATAATGATTTTCGGGCTGGCAAAGCGGCTACCGCGATGCACCTTGCGGATGAAATGCTTAATCATTTCCTCCGCCACCTCGAAATCGGCGATAACGCCGTCGCGCAAGGGGCGGATCGCCTGGATATTCCCCGGCGTGCGGCCCAGCATCAGCTTGGCTTCGTCGCCGACCGCGAGCACCTGGCGTTTGCCCCGCACATTGGCGATGGCCACCACCGACGGCTCGTTCAGCACGATTCCGCGATTCTTCACATAGACCAGGGTATTTGCGGTCCCTAAGTCCACCGCCATGTCGGCGGACATCCAGCCGAGGATTCGATTAAACATTTGACCCTTGTCAGACCTTGCCGGTTCAGACCTTGCCAGTTCAGCCCCACCCGATACGGAAAGGGCCATGCCGAAACCGATACCTGCGGCACCGATGCGGTTGAGACCAATCCCAAGCAGAGATACACCATAGCAGCGGGCGGAACACGCCCCGCCAGCGCCCTTTGGTTTACGCCGATTGCTGCGGTTGCGGCAATGCCTTTTTACCGCCCGCAAAATCAGGCAGGATTATTTTCGACACTGCTGGTCTTCGCGCCCGCCTTACGCCGCCATTCCCGGACGTGCTGCGGGCACCCCCGGCAAAAGGAGAGAGACAATGCGCGCAATTCTGGCAATTTTATGGACGGAACAAACCGCCGGCCCGGTGCTGTCGCTGGCCACCCAGCTTGCCCGGCGCTTTAATGGCCGCGTGACCGGGTTGGCGATCCGCCCTGCCTTTGAGAGTTTCGTGCCATCTGGCGACTTTGGCCTTGCCCTGAGCCAGGAGTATCTCGACCGTCTCCAACAGGATGGGACGGCCCGGTTGACCAAGCTTAAGACGCTGTTCGATACCCAGATGGGAGCCGAAAATATCACGGCGGAATGGCTGGAAGCCCAAGGCCCCTCGGCGGATGCGATTGCCTCCATCGGGCGCTTATTCGATATCGCCGTGGTAGCCCGCCCGGATGCTGGCGGGTCGGCGGAGCCGGAAATCATGCTGGAAGCCGCCCTGTTCGAGACTGGCCGTCCAATCCTGATGGCCCCGCCCGCGCCGCCCGCCCTTGATGGATCGCGCGTGCTGATCGCCTGGAACGGCTCGTCGGAAACCGCCCGTACGCTCGCCTTCTCCCTGCCACTGCTGCATAAGGCCGAGGAAATTCACGTGATCTCGGTCGATAGCGGCATGGCCAGCGGCCCCAGCGCGCGTGACGTGGCCCAGTATCTCGAAAAACACGACCTGCGCGCCACCTATGCCCATATGCAGGTGGGCGACAAGAACGCTGGGGCCGTCTGGCTGGAAGAAGCCGAGCGCCTGGGCTGCGGTCTGATGATTAAAGGGGCCTATACCCAAAGTCGCCTCCGGCAGATGATTTTTGGCGGCGCGACGGTTCACATTCTCAATCACGCGAAAATCCCCGTCTTCTTCGCCCATTGACCCGCGGCCGGGGACTGAAAATGACCTGACGGACGGCTGAAAGGAGGGTTTCGTGTTAAGATCATCACGAATTCTTCACGATCCCCGCTTTAGGGTTCGAGTATGAGTGTCGCAACCCCCTTACCCGCGCCGTCCGTTCCGGAAACGGCCCCGCCGCCGATGGCCGATACCTGGTGCCTCGACCGGGTTTCCCGCCCGCTGGAGGGGCTTTCGGCGAAACTAAGCTGCACGGCGGCGGTTTTGAAGTTCGACGGGTTGCCCGATGTTTGGGCCTTACCGGTTCTGTTGGCCCGCAAACCGATTGGGCTGCTGTCCCGATCCGCCGCCCGCAGCAATCTGCAGGAATTGGTGGGCACGGCGATGGACCCGCGCCCACTTATTCTGCCGCACGATATGCCGCTTGAAACGGTAAGCCGCATGGTTGCGGAACGCTACCCGCGCGCCCTAACCTATGGCGTTATCACCACCGACCCGGCCACCGGCCATTATTCTGGTTTTGTCCCTGGTATCGATCTTTTACGCGGGACCTTGGAGCAGTTTGAATCGACCCTCTCCTTCCTGCGCGCGGCGCAAGGCGATCTGGTGCAGGCAGAAAAATTCGCTTCCCTAGGGCAGTTGGTGGCGGGCATTGCCCATGAGATCAATACCCCACTCGGCATTGGTCTAACCGCAGCGACGCATTTGACCGAACGCGCCCAAAGCTTTCAAAAACTCTCCGACAGCGGCGGTCTGAAACGGTCAGACTTGAGCGGCTTTCTGCAAACCGTGGCCGAAGGGGCGGAGATTATTACCGCCAACCTAGGGCGGGCGGCAGAACTGGTGCATAGTTTCAAGCAGGTCGCCGCCGATCAAACCAGCGCCGTCCGCCGCAGCTTTAGCGTGGCACAATTGATCGAAGACCTGATCGCCAGCCTTAGTCCACGGCTGCGCAAAGCGGCGCAACGGGTGCAATTCACCTGTCTTAAAGACGCCGAAATGGATAGTTTCCCCGGCCCGCTGGGTCAGGTAATTACCAACCTCATCCTAAACGCCCTGACCCACGCCTACGATGAAACCCGGCAAGATGGGATCGTAGAGATTGCCGTCGAGGGCAAAGGGGCCAATGTCATTATCGGCATCAAAGATGATGGCTGCGGGATTCCCCCGTCGCATTTGCCCCGCATCTTCGATCCATTTTTTACAACCAAGCGCGGCCAAGGCGGCACGGGTCTTGGGCTGCATTTGGTGTATAATATCGTCACGCAGACCCTGGGGGGGCGGATTGGCTGTACCAGTGCGGTCGATATTGGCACTGCCTTTACCCTGATTCTACCACTGACCGCCCCGGATCGGGTTCAGGGCGATCGGCCGCCGGACCCCGCCGACCATATAAATCTAGCCGAAGTTGAACCGATGATTGTTTCTGTGGAAGGAAGCGCCTGATGGTTCCCGCCGACGTCAACCCCGACGACGAACTGCTCTTTGCCGACGATGTACCGGAGGCGGGACGCAAGCGCGCACGCATCGTGCAGCCTTGGCGGATGCTGGTTGTCGATGACGAGCCGGACGTGCACCGGGTAACCCGGATGGTGTTGGCGGATTTTAGTTTCGAGGGCAAACCGCTTGAAATCGTCTCGGCCTATTCCGGGGCCGAAGCGCGGCAGCTTCTAAGCCAAACCAAGGATATTGCCGTCATCCTGCTGGATGTGGTGATGGAAACCGACGACGCTGGATTAACGCTGGTCCGTCAGATTCGACAAGAATTGGTGAACGAGAATGTGCGCATCGTACTGCGCACCGGCCAGCCTGGCATGGCACCGGAGCAGACGGTTATCGTTGAATATGACATCAACGATTATAAATCGAAGGCGGAGCTGACCGCCCAGAAGCTGTTCACCACCATCGTTGCCGCCCTACGCAGCTACCGCGACCTTGTGGCCATCGAGCAGGGCCGCAAGGGATTGGAGAAGGTTCTAGAGGCTTCAACCAGCCTGTTCGAGCTGCGCTCCACCGATGCCTTCCTCGCGGGGATTCTCGACCAGATCAATGCGCTGCTGGATGCGGAAGGCGGTTCGATCCTCTGCACTGCCGGGGATGAGCTGCCGGGGTCGGACCCGACCGCCGTTGTGCGGGCCGCAGCGGGGCGCTTCAGTGACCTTGCGGGCAAGCGACTGGCGGAAATTCCACACCCAACCATCGTGCATGAAATCGTCTCGGCCTTTGCCCGCGGGTCGAACCAATATCTCGACGATCATTGCGCTGTCTTCTTCAAGGCCAGTGGCGAAGTGCGCTCGGTTGCCTTTATCGAGGCCACCCGCCCGCTCTCCCCGCTCGATCACCGGCTGGTTGATCTCTTCTGCGCAAAAGCCTCGATTGCTTACGATAATGTTCTGTTGCAAGAACATTTGGGGCTGGCGCAGGAAGCGACCGTCTTCGCCCTCGCCCGCTTGGCAGAATTCAAAGACCCGACGACCGGCGACCATTTGCACCGGGTCGAACTGCTGGCAACCAAGATCGCTCAAGAAATGCAGCGGCGCGGTTTGGCCCAAGGCGATTTGGACGATGTGCTGGTCAAAAAGATCGGGCTTGCCTCGATCCTGCACGATGTGGGTAAAGTCGGCGTGCCTGATAATATTCTGTGCAAGGCCGGCAGCCTGGATGAGACCGAGTGGCTGACCATGCGCCGTCACGCCTCTTTGGGGGCAGAAATTCTTCTCGCCGCCAGCCGCCGTTTGCGCGGGCGCACGTTTTTGTCAATTGGCGCGGAAATCGCGCTGGGGCATCACGAAAAATGGAACGGGGCGGGCTATCCGCGCGGCCTGAAGGGCAAGGATATTCCCCTATCCGCCCGCATCGTTGCGGTGGCCGATGTCTTCGACGCGCTCACCTCGAAACGCCCCTATAAGGAAGCCTGGGACCGGGGCGATGCCATCGATTGGATCAAAGCGCGGTCGGACGTGGATTTTGATCCTGAAGTTGTCACGGCCTTTTTAGGCGTGGTCGAGGCATAAGATTTATATAAAATACTTCTTTTTGCGAGAATCCTGATGCCGCTTGCAGCCTCCGCCTCCCCCGCGGTTCGTGCCCGCTTGATTCATGTCACCTTCGGGTTCCTGCTATCGGGGATGATGTCCTTCATCGTGTCCGGCATCGCCACGCTTCGTGCCCTGGGCGTGAGTACGGCCGCTGCCGCTCCGGCCCAGTCGATCATCACCTGGTTAGGGGCTTGGGCGGTCTCTTGGGCGATCGCCTTTCCCGTCGTGCTGGTCGTGGCCCCGCTCGTCCGCAAGATTGTTGCTCGGTTGTACGGCAGCGCGTAATCCTCTGGCGTGCCGTTAAATTCCCCGGCCATAACCTGAATTTATTCGCGATTGAGCAATTTTACGAAATTGCCTTTCGCGAGAAGCTGGGGCAGGATTGCGCTCAGTCGCCCGTGCCGAAGGCCCGCAAGAGGCCAAGCCGGGCGGAGCAACCCAAACAGGGGGACTTACTCGGATGATGAAGAAGTTTGGTTTGAACGTCGCGGCAGCAGCTTTCGCGGCGACTTTAGCGACGGGCGCTCTGGCCCAGGATATTACGATCGGCGTTGCCGGTCCCTTCACGGGTCCGAACGCCAGCTTCGGCGAACAGCTGAAGCGCGGGGCCGAAATGGCCGTGAAGAACATCAATGCGGCGGGCGGTGTGCTCGGCCGCCAGGTGAAGATCGAATTCGGCGATGATGCGTCGGATCCGAAGCAGGGCGTGGCGGTTGCCAACCAATTCGCCACCAAGAAGGTGCCGTTCGTTCTCGGCCACTTCAACTCCTCGGTCTCGATCCCGGCCTCGGATGTCTACGGGGAAGAAGGCATCGTTCAGATCACCCCGGCCTCGACCAACCCGGCCCTGACCGATAAGGCGAAGTTCGGCAACGTCTTCCGCGTCTGCGGTCGCGACGATCAGCAGGGCACGGTTGCCGGTCAGTATCTGGCCAAGAATTTCGCTGGTAAGAAGGTCGCTGTCGTTCATGACAAGACCTCCTACGGCAAGGGTCTGGCCGATGAAACCGTGAAGGCGATGAATGCCGCTGGTCTGAAGGAAGCGCTTTATGAAGGCGTGACCACCGGGGATAAGGACTTCTCGGCGCTCGTTTCCAAGATGAAGGCCAGCAACATCGATGCGATCTACTTCGGTGGTCTGCATAACGAAGCCGGTCTTCTGGTGCGTCAGTCGCGCGATCAGGGCCTGAAGGCCGCGTTCCTGTCGGGCGATGGGATCGTGTCGAAGGAATTCTGGTCGATCACCGGCGCTGCGGGTGAAGGCGTGCTGATGACCTTCGATCCGGACCCCCGCAAGTTCCCGACCGCCGCCAAGGTTGTCGAACAGTTCAAGGCGACCGGCTATGATCCGGAAGGCTATACGCTGCTCGCTTACTCCGGCATCGAAGTTTGGGCACAGGCCGCCAATCTCGCCAAGTCGCTGAAGAAAGACGATGTGACTAAGGTGATGAAGGCGAATAAGTTCCAGACCGTCATCGGCGAACTCGCCTTTGATGCGAAGGGCGACCTGACCGTTTCCAAGTACGTTTGGTACATCTGGAAGAACGGCGAATATTCGGAAATGTAATCCCTAAAGGGTTACTTTTTAGAATCGACCCGGCAGTGGCAGCGCTGCCGGGTTTTTCTATGGAATTACCATGATATGCGCCCTGGGTTTGATGAGCGGGACCGCCCTGGATGGGGTCGATGCCGCCTGGGTTGAAAGCGACGGCACGCGGATAACCGGCGTCGGCCCTGCCCTGACCCTGCCTTATCCGGCGGTTCTGCGGGAAGAATTGCGCGCCCTGGTGCATGATCCCGCCCGCGCCGAGACGGATGAATTGGCGGGGCTGGAAGCGCAATTGACCGACTGTAACGCCGCCGCCGCAACCGCCCTGATGGCCGACATAGGGCACCGCCCCGATCTTATCGGCTTTCATGGCCAAACCATCTTGCACCGCCCGGCGTGCGGTTTTACCCGGCAGTTGGGCGACGGAGCACGGTTAGCGCACAGCCTGGGGCTACCAGTAGTGAACCATTTTCGCCACGCCGATCTGGCGGCGGGCGGGCAAGGGGCACCGTTGGTGCCGATCTTCCACGCCGCTCTGGCCCAGGATCTGCCAAAACCGCTGGTGGTTCTGAATCTGGGCGGGGTCGGCAACCTTACATATATTGAGGATAATCAGCTCCTGGCCTTCGATACCGGCCCCGGCAATGCGCTGATCGACGATTGGATCAGCCGTCACACCAATCAAGCCTGGGATGCGGAGGGGCGTATCGCCGCGCGCGGGAGGGTTGATGCCGTCGCCCTGGCACGGCTGCTCGACCATCCCTATTTCGCAGCAAAGCCGCCAAAATCCCTCGACCGCAACGGCTGGGCGATTGACGCCGTTGTAGGATTATCCCCCGAAGACGGTGCCGCAACCCTGACCGAGTTTACCGCCCAAAGCCTCGCCGCAGCCCTGCCCCATCTGCCGACGCGGCCCAGCCGCTGGCTGGTCACCGGCGGCGGGCGGCATAATCGGCACCTGATGGCACGGATCGCGGCGGCCGTTGGGGCACCTGCGGTGCCGGTCGAAACCCTGGGCTGGGACGGCGATGCGCTGGAGGCACAAGCCTTCGGCTTTCTCGCCATCCGCGCCGTGCAGGGCAAAATCCTCAGCCTTCCCGGCACCACCGGCTGCCGTTATCCTGTTAGCGGCGGGGTGCTGCACCGCCCGAACCAATGAGCCGACCGATGAGTGATCCCCGCTTCGCCCCCCTAATCCGCGCGCTAGAGGACGCCCTGACCCATGGCCTGGGCAGCGGCTTCGCCCTGGGGGTGCGCACCCAGCAGGGCGCGCGGTTCGAGACCAGCCTGGGTCTTGCGCAACGGCTGCCGGAGCCAGAGGGGCTGACCCTAGACCATCGCTTCGATCTCGCCAGCCTAACGAAGGTGCTGCTGACCACCCCGGCGATCCTGACACTCGCCGCCGCCGGCAAGCTCGATCTCGACGATCCGCTCGCCGCCCATCTGCCCGATCTGCACCAATATGCCCCCAACCACCGGGTGCGCCGGGTCACCTTGCGCCAATGTCTAACCCATACCAGCGGCCTACCCGCCGTGGCGCCGATCTATACCTGGGGCGAGGGCAAAGCGCGGCTGGAAGCGTTAGTGCTGCAAAAAGATTGGGCTTTTGGCGAGGCTGTCTATTCGGACATCAACTTCATTCTGCTGGGCCTTCTCATCGAACGCCTGAGCGGCCAGAGCCTCGCAACCCTGGCGGAGGAGGCGGGGTTCGTCGTTACCCCTGGCCCGACGCGCACGGTCGCGACCGAAGCCTGTTCCTGGCGCGGACGGGTTATCAAGGGCGAGGTTCATGATGAAAACGCCTTTGCCCTTGGGGGGATTGCCGGGCACGCTGGGCTATTCGGCACGCTCGACGCCGTGCTGAACCGCGCCGACGCGCTGGTGTTCGGCGCGGCCCTGCCCCCGGCAGCGCGCGCGGTAATGCTGGAAAAGCAAACCGACGACCGCACCCTCGGTTGGCAAATCCGGCACCACAATTGGTCGGGCGGTGGTCTTTGTTCTGCGCGGAGTATCGGCCATACCGGCTTCACCGGAACCGGCATTTGGGCGGACCCGGAACAGGGGATCACCTGGGTGCTGCTGGGGAACCGCATTCACCCCACCCGCCACACGGATGTGCGGGCACATCACCAGTTCCGCCAGCGCATCGGGAACCTGGTGCAGGCGATTTTTGCGGTTTAATTCGTTTCCAGTTCCGTATCCCAGTAAAGATAATCCCGCCAGCTTTCGTGCAGGAAGTTCGGCGGGAATTTGCGGCCGCGTTCCTGGAGGAAATGGGTTGACGGCTCATGCGCTGGCTCTAGCGGAAACATTCGGATTTCGCGCGGCAAATGGCTGGCTTTTTTCAGATTACACGCGGAGCAGGCGGTGACGACATTATCCCAGGAGGTCCGCCCGCCACGGGAGCGCGGAATAACGTGATCGAAGGTTAATTCATGGGTGGGGAACTGATCGCCGCAATATTGGCAGCTAAAGGCGTCGCGCAGGAAAACATTGAAACGGGTAAAGGCAGGTCGCCGCACCGTATGAACATAATCTTTTAAGGCAATAACCGAAGGCAATTTCATTTCAAAACTAGGACTTCGGATCGTTGTCTCATATTCCGATAATATGTTCACTCGATCCAAAAATACCGCCTTTACCGCCTCTTGCCATGACCAGAGCGATAAGGGGAAGTAACTGAGCGGCCTGAAATCCGCATTAAGAACTAAGGCAGGACACTGAGCATGGGACATTCGCGATACCCCTGACCAAACCAGAGGGGAGCCTATGGCAGGGGATCAGGCCGAAACCGTCTTGCCTGCTGATGTGTAGGTATCCCATCCGTCTTACGCTGGCAACCCCGGCCCGTGTTTTTTACCGGATTGGAACGAAAAATTCACAATTCCCGCCCGCTGTTGCGCAAGCGGAAGATTTAGCTTTCCGCAGGTGCAAGCGCCACAAAACCCCTTTAGACTAGGGGTATGACTGACACCGCCCCCTCCCCCGCCAGCAGCCGCGAAGCCGGCTGGTTCGGCTTCCGTCCGGTCGATCCCGCTGCCAAGGCCGGGATGGTCCGCCAAGTGTTCGATAGTGTTGCCAGCCGCTACGATGTGATGAACGACGCTATGAGCCTCGGCGTCCATCGGCTGTGGAAAGCCGCGCTCATCGATTGGGTCGCCCCGCGCGATGGGCGCCGTTATCTGGACGTGGCGGGCGGCACCGGCGATATTGCCTTCCGCATTCTGGGCCGGGCACCGGGGGCGCGGGTAACCATCGCCGATATTAACGAAAGCATGGTCACGGTCGGGCGGGATCGGGCCTTAGACAAAGGCATCAAGGGCGATCTCTCCTACCTCGTTGCCGACGCGCAAAGCCTGCCGGTGCCCGATAGCAGTGTGGATACCTATACGATCGCTTTCGGGCTGCGCAACGTCACTCATATCGATCAGGCTTTGGCCGATGCTTTCCGCGTGCTGCGCCCCGGCGGGCGGTTTTTCTGTCTGGAATTCAGTCACGTCATCCTGCCCGGCCTCGATAAGGTCTACGATCTTTACTCCTTCAAGCTGCTGCCTGAACTGGGGGCGCTGATCGCCAAGGATCGCGCGTCGTATCAATATTTGGTCGAGAGCATCCGCCGCTTTCCGCCGCAGGAAGACTTAGCGGCGCGAATGCGGGCCGTTGGGTTCGAGCGGGTGGAGGTTCGCAATCTATCCGGCGGGATCGCCGCCATCCACAGCGGCTGGAAACTCTGATGGGTGAGCTATGGACCATCGTTATTCTGCTGGGTGCCGCCGTTCTGGCCGTTCCGATTGCGAAACGGGCGGGGCTTGGATCGGTCTTAGGCTATCTCGGCGCGGGCATTATCATCGGTCCCGCCGCCCTGGGGCTGGTGACCGATGTGGAAGCCATGCTGCACGTCTCGGAATTCGGCGTTGTCATGCTTCTATTCCTAATCGGGCTGGAGTTAAAACCGTCGCGACTTTGGGTAATGCGGCGCGCAGTCTTTGGGCTGGGCGGGGCGCAAGTCTTGGGAACGGCGGCGGCCCTGACGGCCATCGGCTATGGGCTTTTGGGCCTTAGCCTGCCGATTGCGGTGATCGGCGGCTTCGGTCTCGCCCTTTCGTCCACCGCTTTTGTGCTACCGATGCTGGCCGAACGCGACCTGCTGCCGACCCAAACGGGACGCGACGGTTTCGCCCTGCTGTTGTTCCAGGATCTCGCCATCATTCCGCTGGTCGCCCTGCTGCCGCTGCTAGCCCCAGCGGGGGCCGATGCTATGGCCACCGATCCCTGGACCGCAGTTGCCGAGGCAGTTTTGGCGCTGCTGCTGGTATTTTTCGGGGGGCGTTTTCTGATCCGGCCAATCTTCCGGATGGTCGCCGCCTCCCGGACCCATGAGATTTTCATCGCCACGGCCCTTTTGGTGGTGGTGGGCACGGCGGCCCTGGTCCATGCCGTTGGCCTATCGATGTCGCTGGGCGCTTTCATCGCCGGGGTGCTGCTGGCGGATAGCGAGTATCGGCACGAGTTGCAGGTCGATATCGAACCCTTCAAAGGGTTGCTGTTGGGCCTATTCTTCATAGCCATCGGCATGGGCCTGCGCCTCGATCTGCTGGCCCAATCCCCCGTGCGGCTGGTGCTGATAATCCTGGGGCTAATGGCGGTCAAGGCGCTGGTGATCTATGCCCTGCTGCGCGGTGCGGGCCGGAAGGATACGAGCGCCCGGCAAACTGGCCTTGCCCTGGCGCAAGGCGGCGAGTTTGGCTTCGTGCTGTTTCAACAGGCCGTCGCCGATAAGGTAATGACGGCGGCAGATGCGGCGGAACTGTCGCTGATCGTCACCTGTTCGATGATGCTGACGCCGCTGCTGTTCGCCGCCCATGAACGCTGGGTCGCACCGCGCTTGATCGATGTCGACCCGGCACGCGACTTCGATGCCATGCCCGATGAAACGCCGGAAGTTATCATCTGCGGCTTCGGGCGCTTCGGCCAAGTCGTCGGGCGGTTGCTCAGTGCGCGGCGCATTCCCTATACGGCCTTGGAAACCAATGCCAAGCAGGTGGATTTCATCCGCCAATATGGCAATTATGTTTATTACGGCGATCCAACCCGGATGGAGTTGCTGCGCGTCGCCGGGGTGGAGCAGGCGCGCGTCGTGGTCATCGCGTTCGATGATATTGCCGCCGCCGTGAAACTGGTGACGGAGGTGCAGCAGCATTTCCCCCATATCACACTCTACGCCCGCGCCCGCAACCGCCGTCACGTTTACTTACTGATGGAAGCCGGGCTGCCGCCAGAAAATATTCTGCGCGAGGCGCTCTATTCCTCGCTCATCATGGGCGAACGGATTTTAACGACCCTCGGCATGACACCGGCGGAGGCCGAACGCACCGCCCGCACTTTCCGCGACCATGACGAAGCAATGATCCTGCGCCAATTCGCCGTTTTCCAGGACGAGACACAGTTGATCCAAACCTCGAAAAACGCCGCGCGCGAGCTGATGGACCTGTTTGAAAACGATGCCCCGCCGGAACGCCGGTCCCGGCGGGGGTAATACCAAGGTGCAATGAGCTTGACTCATTGTACCTTGGATCGGCGCGACTGCGCCGCGCAGCTCCTGACGTGCTTGGCACGTCAAACGTGCCGGGTGCTGCGGAAGGCAAGGGTTGCGGAGCAATCCGCCCGCCGCCTGAGGGCCGCGTTGATCGGTCACGATCAACGCCAATGAGGATGAAGGTTTAGACGACCGTTTCCTCGACAACCCGATAGCGCTTGGTGCAGCTATCGACGGTAGACCAAGCGGCCTTCTGCCACGCGGCGTGCGCCCCTTCGTAGGTATCGAACGGGCCGATGCGTTCTTCCTGCGCACCATCGACCAACTGGCGGAAGCCGGTATCGACGTAATCGCCGCCGATCACCCAATAGCGCTTGGCACGCTTCGGGCCTGGCTCTTCGATAATGCGGAAGCGGAAATTGCAATTATCCACCGTCGCCCAGGCTTTCGCCTGCCAAGCGGCTTTGGCTTCATCGTAGGAGGCAAAGGGGCCGATATGCTCTTCTTCGGTTCCGGCGACAACGGCAGTGAAGGCGGTATCGGTATACTGACCCCCGACAACCCAATAGCGGCTGGGCATAGGTGCTGCTCCCTGGTGCAATGCGGCGAAAACTGGCGCTACCCTAATCACGCCGCCTGTCCGGGGCAAGGCCGCCAGGGTCGCAGCCCGCGCATGGCCGCAAGAAACGGGGGGACAGCGGGCGTTTCTTCTGCTAAAACAAGAACAAGAAGGAAACACCCGATGCTGCCCGACCGTTTGAAAACCGATGCCGATCTTGTCGCCGCGCTCGACTATCTCGCCGGGCGCGATGCCGATATAGCCCGCGAATATGCCCGCATCGGCGCGCCAACCCTGCGGCGCTGGCAGCCGGGGTTTGAGACGCTGCTGGATATTATCCTCGGCCAGCAGCTTTCCGTCACCGCCGCCCGCACGATCCGCGACCGCATGAAAGCACTGGTGGGGGAGATGGTGCCGGAC
>CAZNVY010000038.1:17978-19837 GCA_964576605.1 uncultured Elstera sp.
AGGTTCTGGCGACCGACGACGACGCCCTAAGGGCCTGCGGCCTCTCGGCGGCAAAAATCCGCTATGCGAAGATCCTCGCCACCGAGATTACGGAAGGCCGCGTGCGCCTGGATGATCTCGATGGGATGAACGATGACGCCGCCCTCGCCCATCTCACCGCCGTCAAAGGCATCGGCGCCTGGACGGCGGAGGTCTATCTGCTGTTCGCCCACGGCCGCCCCGACCTGTGGCCCGCCGACGATATTGCCGTCATGGAAGCCTTCCGCCACCTGCGCGGCCTGCCTTCCGGACACGCCATTCCAGTATGGCCCCAAGGTCGACTTCGCCTTCGAGGGAAAGCCCTTCTCGGGATTGGCAGGCGAACCGCTGGCCCCGATGCGTGGCGCGGCGGCGCATTTTCTCTGGCACCTCTACCGCAATCGCACGGAACGCGATGCGGTGGTAATTGAGGGGTAAAAGGACGGGGCGCTGCCCCGTACCCCGCCAGGAGCCGAGCGGCTCCTGGACCTAACTTTGGGCAGGTTTACCGCCCCAACGCCGCCCGTACCCCGGCGCCATAGGCTGGGTCGGCCTTGTCGAAATGGGCCAATTGCCGGTCGATGATCGCTTGGGGAACGCCCTGCATCGACCCGGCAATATTCTGGAACAGCCGGGCTTTCTCGCCCTCTGGCAACAGCCGGAAGAGATTACCCGCTTGCGTGTAATCGTCGTTGCCGTCGCGATGGTTATAGCGGGCGGCGTCACCGGAAATGCGCAGCGGCGGTTCGGCCACCGACGGGTCTTGCGTCGGCCCGCCGAAGGAGTTCGGCTCGTAGTAAAGATCGGGACTGCCCGCGTCGTTGCGGAAAAAGCGCATCGACCCGTCCTTATGATAGTGATGCACGGGGCATTTCGGCGCATTCACCGGCAACGCCTCGTAATGGGTGCCTAGGCGATAGCGATGCGCGTCGGCATAGGCGAAAATGCGCGCTTGCAGCATTTTATCGGGGGAGAAACCGATACCGGGCACGATATTGGACGGGGAGAAGGCCGCCTGCTCGATGTCGGCGAAGTAATTATCAGCATTGCGGTTCAGCTCGATCACCCCCACTTCGATCAGCGGATAATCGCTATGCGGCCAAACTTTCGTAAGATCGAAGGGATTATAGGGGGTTTTCTCCGCCTCCAACTCCGGCATCACCTGCACATAGACCGTCCAGCGCGGGAAATCCCCCGCTTCGATACTGCCGAAGAGGTCTTCTTGATAGGTTTCGCGGCTCTTGCCGACCACAGCCTCCGCCTCGGCATTGGTCAGGGTTTTGTGGCCCTGCTGGGTCTTGAAGTGGAATTTCACCCAAAACCGTTCGCCGTCCGTGTTCCAGAAACTATAGGTATGGCTGCCATAGCCATTCATGAAGCGCGGGCTGACCGGCAGGCCGCGATCCGACATCAGGATCGTCACCTGATGCAGGCTTTCCGGGCTTAAGGACCAGAAATCCCAGGCGGCGGTATTGGAGCGTAGATTGGTGCGCGGGTGCCGCTTCTGGGTATGGATGAAATCCGGGAACTTCAGCGGGTCGCGGATAAAGAAGACCGGCGTGTTATTACCGACCAGATCCCAATTCCCCTCCTCCGTATAGAATTTCAGGGCGAAGCCGCGCACGTCGCGCTCGGCATCTGCCGCGCCCTGTTCGCCCGCAACGGTGGAAAACCGTGCCAGCATCGGCGTTTGCTTGCCGACCGCGCCGAAAATCTTCGCCCGGCTATAGCGGGTGATATCCTGCGTGACCGTAAAGGTGCCGAACGCCCCCCAGCCCTTGGCGTGAACGACCCGTTCCGGGATGCGTTCGCGGTTCTGATGGGCGAGTTTTTCGATCAAC
>CAZNVY010000038.1:19936-29873 GCA_964576605.1 uncultured Elstera sp.
GCCTTCCTCCACGGGTGGGTTGCTTGCCGATCAGCCTGCCGGAGATAGCTTAGTCCGTCAATTAGAATTATTATAATTATGATCTTGAGCAAACCTCAATTACTAACACTTAGTTAAAATATTTGCGATCTGAGGCCAGACCGGATAAGGATGCCACAGCTTTTGGCTGTAGGAACCCCTCTCCATGCAGACGTATTCAACCGGTATGACACGACGCGGTCTTCTTGCTTTTGGAGGGCTGATGCTGGCGGGCTGCACAACGACCGCCGCGCCCCGCCCGGTCGCCGCCCCGGTGGTTCTACCGCCCGGCGCGTCGCGCGTGGCTGTGGAGATTACGATTGAGGTGATCCACACGCTGAAGGACGTTACTCAGCAAACCAATCGAGAAGAACTGGACGGTTACGTAAATGCCGCCATGGCCCCTCTGGTAGAGAAACTGGCGACAGAAAAGCTAGACCTCATCTCAGCGCCGGCTGAAGCCCCGTTGCGGATGCGTCTGCGTCTTCAGGTTCGGATAAACGACCCCATTGTCGGCGGCCTTAGCGCCTCGGCAGAAGCAGAGCTTCTGAATCTCGCCGGTGACGTGCTGCTGACGGCCAAAGGCTCGGATGGGCTTTACATGGCAAAGACCACCCGCAACACCACCATCGCCCTGCGCAAAAGCTGCGAGCAGGTCGCGGATGCGATTTTAACCCAACTTAGAGCTGGTAAGGCTTCTTAACCCCACTAAGACAAGGAACATCACAATGCGTTTTTTGGCGCAGAGCACTAAATTTCATGTGCTCGCCATTGGTCTTCTCTTGGTCGCCGCTTGCGCCCCCGTTTCCCGGCCCGATGGTGTGACCGCCGCCGATCTTCCGCCCGGTGCCAACCGGTTTGCCACCGAAACCAAGATCGAGATCATCGAAACCTTCAGTGATGCCACGGATAAGGCCGATCCGGCTGAAATTGAAAATTATAAGGCTATCGCCCTAACCGCCCTGACCGGGAAACTGGCCGCCGAAAAGTTGGAAATCGTTGCCGCGACCGCCGAAGCCCCCCTGAAAATGCGGTTGGAACTTCAAATCCGCCGTTGGGAGCCGATCACGGGGGGCGGCACCTTCGTTAAGGCCATCGTCGCCAATTCGGCAGGGAAGGAGCTTTTCTCGACCCAAGCCGGGGAGGGGCTGCACCTGCTTGGCAATGGTCTTGATACAAAAATTGCCCTGCGCAACTCAATGGAACGGCTGGGCGGTGGCGTCATCGATGGCCTGAAGCCCCTGCGCGCCCCCGCGTCTTAACCCTTGGCCTAGGCCGCGCCCGCCGGTATCGTCGCCGCATTCTGTGCAAAGGACCGCAGCCATGACCGACGGGCGTTTTACCAATATCCAGATGATCGGCCCGAAAGCCGGAGGCCAACCGGAGCAAGCGGTTCTGCTATTGCACGGCTATGGGTCGAACGGGGCCGATCTGCTGGGGCTTGCGCCCTATTGGGCCGAAGCGCTGCCGCACGCCGCCTTCATCGGGCCGGATGCGCCCTTCGCGTGTGAAATGTCGCCGCTGGGCTATCAATGGTTCTCCCTGCGCGAGATTATGGCGGGCGCGCCCTTGGCCGATGGGCTGCGCCGCACCGGGGCCGATGCTGTGGCCCCCGTGTTGAACGAGCTGATCGACGATATTCTGGCGCGCTTCGATCTGCCAGCCAACAAACTGGCCCTGGTCGGCTTCTCCCAAGGCACGATGATGGCCCTGCACGTCGCCCTGCGCCGCCCGGTGCCACTGGCGGGCGTACTCGGATTTTCTGGAATGCTGATCGATCCACCTAGCCTGGCGAGCGAAATCACCGCGAAACCGCCGGTGCTGCTGGTGCATGGCGACGCCGACCCAGTCGTGCCCTACGCCAGCCTTGCCAAGGCAGAAGTCACCCTTGCCGCCGCCGGGGTCGTGGTGGAAACCCTGACCTGTCCACGCCTAGGCCATTCCATCGACGATGCCGGGCTGGAAGCGGGCCAGCGTTTTCTTGAAGCCATCTTTCAGTCCTAGGGCTGGACATACCCGCCCGATGGCCTAGGCTCTTGCGCCATGACTCACAGCACCTCCCCCGCCAGCCTATGGGATGCGGACCGCGATTATGTGCGCATCCTGCTGGATAATATCCGCACCGAAGCCCGTGTTGGCCTGCACCCTTGGGAAAAATTCCCAGAGCGCCCCAACCCGCTGCGCGTGACCATCGAACTTTTCGCCCACTCCCCCCGCCCAGAGACGGAGGCGGTGTTCATGGATTACGACCCGCTGCGCGCGGCGCTAAAAGCCTGGCCAACCCGCCCGCATACGGACCTGCTGGAAACTTTGGCGGAAGAGCTGGTCGCCCTGTGTTTTACGCTGCCACGGGTGGAAGCCTGCCGGGTTTCCGTCCAAAAAACCGCGATTTTCAACGAGATCGAAGCGGTCGGCGTTGAACTCTACCGCCGCCGTCCGGGGGCCGCGACATGACCGCGCGGACGATCCTTATCACCGGGGCTGCCAAACGCGTTGGCGCGGGGCTGGCGAAAGACCTAGCCGCCGCCGGACATCGTATCCTGGTGCATTACAATACCTCGGCGACCGACGCCGCCAAGGTGGTGGCCGCGATCACGGCGGCGGGCGGCACCGCTTGGGCCGTACAGGCCGATCTTGCAACGCGGGCGGGGATCGAAGCCCTGCTACCACGTGCCCGCGCCCTGGCTGGGCCGGTCGATGGGCTGATCCATAACGCCTCTCTGTTTGAATTCGACCATCTGAATTCGCTGGATTGGCCGCTGTTCGAGGCCCATCTGACCGTCAATCTCGCCGCCCCCGCCTTCCTATCGCGGGATTTTGCCCGGCAAAAGGATATCGACAGTGGCGTCATTATCGCCCTGCTCGATCAGAAGGTTGATAATCTAAACCCCGATTTTCTAAGCTATACGCTGGGTAAGGTTGGGCTGAAAGGACTGGTCCGGATGCTGGCGATGCAGCTTGCCCCGCGGATTCGGGTTGGGGCGATCTCCCCTGGGCTGACGCTCATTTCCGGGCGACAGACCGAGGATAGTTTCGCGACCGCCCATCAAGCGACGCCGCTGGGGCGCGGTAGTACGGTCGAAGACCTTGCCCGCGCCTGCCGCTTTATTTTGGATACCGATAGTTTTACCGGCCAAACCATTACGGTTGATGGCGGGGAAAGCCTGATGGGTCGTACGCGGGATGTCTTCTTCGATCTCGGCGGGCGGTTGGCGGATTTGCCGGAGGATCAGCGCTAGCCGCTCCTCCGGCTCCGAGCTTAGGACCGGCCTTCTTCCACCGCGTGGCAGGCGATCAACCCGTCGCCAACGCCGCGCGGCTTCGGCACTTCCTGCTTACAGCGGTCGGTCGCTAACGGGCAGCGCGGGTGATAGTGACAGCCCGACGGCGGATTGATCGGATTGGGGATTTCCCCCTGTACGGGCTGGCGCTGCCGCCCGGTCATCGCAAGATCGGGAACCGCATCCAGCAGCATCCGAGTATAGGGATGGCGCGGCGTGGTAAACAACTGGCGGGATGGGGCCACCTCTACCAAGCGGCCTAGGTACAGAACCCCAACCCGCGTTGCCATATGCCGCACCACGGCAAGATTATGGGAGATCAGCAGATAGGTCAGCCCAAACTCGGCCTGCAAATCCTTCATCAGGTTGAGAATCTGGGCCTGCACCGAAACATCAAGCGCCGACGTTGGCTCGTCGCAGACCAGAAACTCAGGATTGCCTGCCAGGGCGCGGGCAATCGCAATGCGTTGACGTTGCCCACCAGAAAATTCGTGCGGGAACTTTACCCCATCGGCCGGATCGAGGCGGACCAAGCGCAAAAGTTCCGCAACCCGCGCCGCAATCGCCCCCTCGTCCGATAAAAGGCCAAAGGCGCGGATCGGTTCCGCGATGATCGTATCTACCCGCATCCGTGGGTTCAGGCTGGCGTAAGGATCCTGAAAAATCATCTGGAACCGCCGCCGCAGCCGCCGCATTTCTGCGGCGCTGGCGATCTTAGTGATATCGGTGCCGTCGAACCGGATCGCGCCTTCCGTGGGCCGCAACAAGCCAACGATCATTTTGGCGATGGTCGATTTACCCGACCCGGACTCCCCCACCAAGGCGAAGGTTTCGCCCTTGGGGATGCTGAAACCGACATTATCCACGGCTTGCAGCGATTGCTTCGGCGCGCCTTCCAGAACCCGGTTCAGCCAGGGTTTGGAAACGTCGAAGACGCAGCGTAGCCCGTCAACAGTTAACAACGGGGCGGATGCCTCTGGCTTAGGTGCAGCGGCAGTCATGAACGGGCCTCCCCGGTCAATTGGGCTTCATCGAGAAAACAGGCAACGCTGCCGCTGCCCACCGTGCGCACGGGCGGGCGTTCCACCCGGCACTGATCGACGGCAAAGCTGCAGCGCGGGTTGAAGGCACAGCCCTTGGGAATATGGGCCAGGCGCGGCATCGAGCCGGGAATCTGGGTTAGCCGCTCCGCCTCCGCCTCGGGGTCGGGGATCGATCCCATCAGACCCTTGGTGTAAGGATGGCGCGGGGCCTTAATCACGTCGCGCACCGGGCCGATTTCGACAATCCGCCCAGCGTACATAACCGCCACCCGGTCCGCAGTTTCTGCGATCACGCCCATATCGTGCGTCACCAGGATGACGGCGGTATTCTTCTCCCGGCACAGGCGTTTTAACACGGCAATGATCTGCGCCTGCACCGACACATCGAGCGCGGTCGTCGGCTCGTCGGCGATCACCAGTTCAGGCTCGGCGGCCAACGCCAGGGCGATCACCACCCGCTGGCGCATCCCGCCCGAAAACTCGTGCGGGTAGCTGTCCAGCCGCTTTTCCGCCGCCGGGATGCCCACCTCGACCAGCAGATCAACGGCGCGCTGCCGGGCTTCCGCTTCCGACAGGGGCAGATGGGTGCGAATGGTTTCGATCAACTGTTCGCCAACCCGATAGAGCGGATTGAGCGACGTGAGCGGATCCTGGAACACCATCCCAATGCGCCGCCCGCGCACTTTGCGCAATTCTTCCGGCGGCAGCCCGTTGATTTGCAGGCCCTTCAAGTGAACCGTGCCGCTGGCGATCCGCCCCGGCGGCTCCAGCAGACCGATCAGCGCCGTGCCGGTCAGCGATTTGCCCGCGCCGGATTCGCCGACCCGCCCCAGGACTTCGCCGGGTTTAAGGGAGAAGGAGATTTGATCGACCGCGCGTAGGACACCGCGGCGGGTGGGGAATTCCACCACCAGATCGCGCACCTCAAGCAGCGCTTCGGAGGATAAGGTCATGGCTTATCTCAGTTTCGGATTAAGGGCGTCGCGCAGCCAATCGCCCAATAGATTGACCGATAGAGCCAACGCCAGCAGCGTGAGCGATGGGAACAGCAGAATCCACCATTCGCCGGACGCAATATATTCCTGACCAATGCGGATCAAGGTTCCCAGCGACGGCTGCGTCGGCGGCACCCCAACCCCCAGGTAGGACAGCGTGGCTTCGGCAATGATCGCCAGCGCTAGGCCCAGGGTGCCGATGACCAGCACCGGCCCCAGCACATTCGGCAGTACATGGCGAATCATGATGGTCAAGGGCGCAAGCCCAATGACACGCGCCGCCTGCACATATTCCTTATTGCGCTCCACCAAGGTTACGCCGCGCACCGTTCGGGCATATTGCGGCCAATCCGAAAGGCCGATTGCCAGAATCAGCACTGGCACGGCCAAGGTGGCATGGCTTTGCACCGGCAATACCCCCCGGAACACGCCAAAGATCATCATCGCCACCAGGATGGAGGGGAAGGTCAGCTGAATATCGGCGATCCGCATAATGATGCTATCGACGATCCCGCCGCGATACCCGGCGATCAGGCCCAGGGTGACCCCAATCAACATGGCCAGCCCAACGGCAGCAAAACCGACGAGTAGCGACGCCCGCGACCCATACAGGATGGTCGAAAGCACGTCACGGCCCTGATCGTCGGTCCCCAATAGATAGACGTTCTGGGTAAACTCATTGGCCGTCAGCGGCGGCGTTTTACCGTCCATCAGGTTCAGGCCCGCCGGATTAAACGGATCTTGGGTCGCCAGCAGCGGGGCTAAGAGCGCCCCGACGAAAATCAGCAGCACCACCAAGGCCGCCGCCATCGTCACCGGCGACTGGCGGAAGGAATAGGCGATGTCCGAATCCCAAATCTTATGCAGTTTCTGCCGCAGACTGACCTTCGGCAGAGCGGTTGGAGCTTCGCGCATAGCGTCGTCCTTAATGGCGGGCGAGGGCAGCGCCGGATTTCAGGCGCGGGTCCACGATGAAATAGAGCATATCGACGATCAGGTTGATCGTGACGAAGAACAAGGCCACCAGCAGCAGATAGGTCGCCATCAGCGGAATATCGACCGACTGCACCGAGGAGATGAAGAGGAACCCGACCCCCGGCCATTGGAACACCGTCTCGGTGATAATCGCAAAGGCGACCAACGATCCAAGCTTAATACCCATGATGGTAATAACCGGGATCAGCGTATTCTTCAAAGCGTGCCCAAAATGCACCGCCCGATCCGACAAGCCGCGCGCCCGCGCAAACTTGATGTAATCGGCGCGCAGCACTTCCAGCATTTCCGACCGCACCAGGCGCATAATCAGCGTCATCTGAAACAGTCCCAGGGTAATCGCCGGCAAAACCAATGACTTAAGCCCAGAAACGGTCAGAAACCCGGTGGTCCAAAACCCAAGATCGGTCACCTGGCCGCGCCCGAAGGAGGGCAGTAGCTTAAGTTCGACCGAGAAAAGGTAAATCAGCGCAATACCGATCAGAAAGGTCGGCAGCGATACCCCAATCAGCGAGAAGGTCATAATCGCCTTCGCTGAAAAACGGGTGCGCCGCAGGGCGGTAAACACCCCGAACCCAACCCCGAACACGAGGGCGAAGATCGCCGCACAAAAAGCGAGTTCCAACGTCGCGGGCAAGCGTTCAGCGATCAGATCGATCACCGGGCGACCGACGCGATAGGAAATCCCGAACTCGCCCTGCACGATCCGACCAACATAGGCGGCGAACTGAATCGGGAAAGGCTGATCGAGGCCAAGCTCCTGGCGCATCCGCTCCCGATCCTCCAGCGTCGCTTCCTGACCGACCATCACAGAAATCGGGTCGCCCACGAAACGGAAAAGGGAAAAGGAGACGAGCGCCACGACAAGCATGACGAGAATCGCCTGGAAAAGCCGACGAAGCACGAAGGCAAGCATCAACACCTCTGGGGTCTAACAAGACCGGGGGGCCAGTGGCCCCCCGGACAGTGCGCGTTTTGGGAAGCGCGCTTTACTTCACATCAACGTACTTGATGAAGAAGGTATTTTCGGTCTGGACCGGAATATTGTAGCTGGCCTTCATGGCCCAGGCGATATTCTGGTTGTGGACCGGAATATGGACCAGCGAGTCC
This sequence comes from uncultured Elstera sp., assembly GCA_964576605.1. Taxonomy (GTDB): domain Bacteria; phylum Pseudomonadota; class Alphaproteobacteria; order Elsterales; family Elsteraceae; genus Elstera. The sequence goes on from CAZNVY010000038.1 coordinate 27,377, forward strand.
TTAGCGATCTTCAGCGCTTTGGCCATGGTCGCATCGCGCTTGGCCTTATCGGTTTCGGTCGCCAGCGACTTAATCATCCCATCGAGTTCCGGATTGGAATACTTCGGGTTGTAGCTGCCGTAGGCCCCTTTGCCCTCGCGGCTATGATAGAGGAACTTCAACACATATTCGCCATCGAAGGTCGGCACGCCCCAGCCGAGCAGATAGAAATCAATCGCGCCTTCGATAATCTGCGGCGAGTGCTGGGCCATCGGACGGGCTTCCAGCGTTACCTTAATGCCGATCTGGCCCAGCATCCCAACGACCGCTTGACAGATCTTCTCGTCATTGACGTAGCGATTGTTCGGGCAGTGCATCGTAATCCCGAAGCCGGCTTCATAGCCCGCGTCCTTCATCAAGGCCTTGGCCTTGTTCAGGTCATAGGGCGTGACCGCATCCAGTTCCTTGGTGTAACCATCGGCCCCCGGCGGCAGCAGCGTACCCGACGGGGTCGACTGACCGGACATCACCACTTTTTGGATCGCGCTACGGTTGATTGCAAAATCGATCGCTTGGCGAACGCGCAGATCGGCCAGCGGGTTCTTGCCCTGCACGGTATCGAACTTCAGGTCCGGGTCGCCGACATTCAGGCTGAAGAAGATCGAGCGGTTTTCGGCACCGGAATTAACGCGCATCCCGTTGGTCCCGGCGATGCGGGCAATATCTTGCACCGGCACGTCTTGCACGAAATCCACTTCGCCCGACAGCAGCGCAGCAACGCGGGTCGGGGCGGCCGCGATCACCGAATAGGTGATTTCCGTGACCTTCAGCGGAAACTGGCCCTTGCCCCAGTAATCGGGATTAGCGGCAAGAACGCTGCGCACATCCGGCTCGCGCACTTTCAGCACATAGGGGCCGGTGCCGTTGGTATTGCGGACGGCGTAGGTTTCTTCCTTAGCGTTGAAATCCTGGGAATTCACCACATTGTTGGCTTCCGACCATTCCTTGTCCATCATGAACAGGTTGGTCAGATCATTAACCAGCAGCGGGTTCGGCCCCTTGGTCTTCACATTGACGGTCAGATCATCAACCTTCGTCACCTGGTCGATGCTGGTCAGCAGACCCTTCATCTGCGACTTATCGCCCATGGCGCGGGTCAGCGAGAAGACCACATCATCGGCATTAAAGCTATTGCCGTTGTGGAACTTTACCCCCGGCCGCAGCTTGAATTCCCACACGGTCGGATCGGCGGTGATCTTCCAGGACGTGGCGAGCGCCGGGGTCAGCTTCGCGTCATTGTCGCGATGCACGAGCGGCTCGTAGATCTGGTGCAGAAGGTTGAAATTCTGACCCGAATTCTGCGCGTGCGGGTCCATGGTGGTCGAATCCTGACCACGGGCCATTTTGAAAGAAACGGCGGACGCCGGAAACGCCAGCGCGGTTCCGGCCATGAGCAGCGCGGCAAAAGCCAGTTTTTGCATTGTCGGGTGTCTCCCAGATGAAATCGACCCGCGCCGAGCCTCCCACAGTTCAGCGCGTTAGATATATGAGAATGACATGTCAGACATTCAATCAACACATTTCTTTGCAGACGAAACAAAAGCAGTGGCTAAAATTTTAGTCACCTGCCGTGACCTATCCTAACCGACACCCCTGTGAAAACTGGCACTCTCGGCACCACCAGAAACGTTCTGTATTTAATTTGAAATAACCCAGCGCACCCTCGCTGGGATCGAATCATCTTCCTGCTCATTGCGGGGGAAAAGTTTTCGTTGATTCCATAATAGTTATATTTTATAACAAAATGGATGCCGAAATAATGGTGCCCAACTCAAATGGGTTACCGCCATAGGGAGATACCGCATGAGCACGCTGGCGACGCCGCGCGTCGATCTTTTCATCAACGGTCAATCAGTCGCAGCCCGAAGCGGGGCAACCTTCACGCGATTAAACCCGCTAACCGGCTCCGCCGCGACGGAAGCCGCCGCCGCTGGGCCGGAGGATATAACCGCCGCGATCGCCGCCGCTGAAGCGGCCTTCCCTGCATGGTCAGAGCTAGGGCCGACCGCGCGGCGCGCGCTGCTACTGAAAGCAGCCGACGCGCTAACCGCGCGTACCGAGGATTTTATCGCCGCTATGGCCGCCGAAACCGGGGCCACGCGCGGCTGGGCCGGGTTCAATGTGATGCTGGCGGCCAATATGATCCGCGAAGCCGCAGCCCTAACGACCCAGATCGCAGGCGAGATCATTCCCAGCGACAAGCCCGGTTGCCTCGCAATGGCCGTGCGTCAACCGCTCGGCGTCATTCTGGGAATCGCTCCTTGGAATGCTCCCGTCATCCTGGGGGTCCGTGCCGTTGCCACCGCTTTGGCCTGCGGCAATACGGTTATTCTGAAAGCCTCGGAACTCTGCCCACTAACCCATGCGCTAATTGGGCAGAGTTTCGCCGCCGCCGGTTTGCCTGACGGGGTTCTGAACGTCCTTACCAATGCGCCGGAAGCGGCGGGCGACGTGGTGG
>CAZNVY010000039.1:0-25175 GCA_964576605.1 uncultured Elstera sp.
CTTAAAAGTAACCATTTTTGCCTCTCGGTAGTGCGGTAGTTTTTATCGCCGTCCGGGGCCAATAGGGTTGGTTTATACAGAGAAATCAGTGCCGCAGGTGATGTTACCCGCGCGGGATTTGCTCTAGAGTCGCACAGGCTGCCGCTGGGGCGGCCAATGTGGATGGGCGATGACGGAATTTTTGGCTATTTCCCCGGTTCCACCGCGGGCGGGGCTGCGCGCGGCCATAGCCTTGGCGCGCGATGTGCTGGCGGTTAGCGGTCGGCGGTTTTGGGGAATTCTGCTGCTGGCGGCGCTGTTGGCGGTTGCGCAGGGGGGGAGCTTTCTCTTGCTCTATCCCATTTTAGCGCTGCTGGGGCTGGCCGGGTCCGGGGCGATTATGCCCGTGTTTGCCGAAATTGGGGCGGGCTTGGGGCTGGCCGGGGCGCTGGGCCTCTATCTGCTGCTGATCGCGCTTCTGGCGGTCCTTATGCATTTTCATAGTCTGGCCGTGCTAAGGCTGGTGCTGGATTATGGCGACCGGCTGCGGGCGCGGCTTTATGCAGCCGCCTTGGAGATGGGGTGGGAGGCGGCGCGCGCGCTTCGACCGGCGGCATTGGCCCATAGTCTGACTACCGAAGTCTCGCAAGCGGCCTGGGGGGGCGACCAACTGCTGCGCACCCTGGCCTTGCTGCTGCAAGCCCCGATCATCTTGGCGGTGGCATTACTCTTCTCTCCCGTGTTCACCGCCTTGGCGTTGGTCTTCGCCCTGGCCGGGGCGCTGGTGCTGCTCCCGCTGAACCGACGCAGCCATGCGCTGGCAACGCAGTTGGTTTGGGTCAATCGGGCGCTGAGTGCCGAGGTGGCGGATGAGTTCGCCGGGCTGCGGATTCTGAAAGTTCTGGGGGCGGAGCGCGGGCGCAGCGACGAATTTTTCCGGCAAGTCGCCGATTTGCGGGCCTTGCAAATCGCCCAAGCGCGGGCGTTCAGCCTTGCGGCGCGCGGGCAAATGCTGCTGGCGGCGGCGCTGGCGGCAGGGGCGGTCTGGGGGGGGACGGCGCTTTTGGCTCTATCGCTGGCCGAGGTGCTGGTCTTGCTGGTGCTCTTTGGTCGACTGGTTCTGCTGGTGCAACGGGGGCAAGATTATTGGCGTCAACTGCTGCGCGTCTTGCCGCATTTCGCCACTGTCAGCGAGCAGATTGCCACCTATCGCGACAAAGCCGATCCCCCGCCGGCGGTCGCCCCCCGCCTGACGCGCGCGGTATCGCTGGAGGCGGTCGGCTATCGTTACGATCCCTCGGCTCCCTGGGCGGTGCGGGGGGTGACGGCGCGCTTGCCCGCCGGACAAATCACGGTGCTGACCGGTGCATCCGGGGCCGGAAAATCCACTTTGGCCGATCTGATAATGGGGCTGACCGAGGCGCAGGAGGGGGCTATCCGTATCGACGAGACCCCGTTACACGCGGGGGTGCGGGTGGCCTGGCGGCAGCGAGTTGCCTATGTCCCGCAGGACCCGTTTCTATTCCACGATACGATTCGCGCCAATTTGCGCCTGGCGGACCCGGCGGCGGATGATGCCCGGTTGTGGGCGGCCTTGGAGCGTGCGGCAGCTGGCTTTGTACGCGATCTGCCGCAGGGGCTGGATACCCGCGTGGGCGAGCGCGGGGCACGTTTATCGGGCGGCGAACGGCAGCGCGTCGCCCTCGCGCGGGCCTTGCTGCAAACGCCCGACCTGCTGGTGCTGGACGAGGCCACCAGCGCCCTCGACGATGCCGCCGAGGCGCAGATTCTCGATGCCCTACGCCCGCTCGCGGGGCAGGTTACGCTCTTGATAATCGCCCATCGATCAACCAGCCTCGCCTTAGCACAGCATCGCCTGCATCTGGCCGAGGATGGCACCTTGGAGATGCCCTAAAGCCCTCCTAGGTCTTGATATAAACCCCATCATCGCCGCGGACGCCGGGCTGCAACTTGCCATCAAGACCATAGATTGGCGTTTGCGGCCCCGCCGCTGGGCGGGGTGGGCAGCGGTGGAGCGGCGTGAACTGTGCCGCGATGGGAAGATCGGAAAAGCGGATATTGGCGTGACGCAGGGCCAGCAGACCGCCAGGTTTCAGCAGGCGGGCAAGATCGGTCAGCGCCGCCGCCGCCGCCGCCGGATCGAAAAATGGCGTACAGATCGGCGGGGCGGCACCCAGCGCCCCATGACGGAAAACCGCCATGGCAAAAACAGCGTCGTAAACGCCGTCTGGCTCGTCCCGGCTATCGGCCGCGCAAGCGAAGGTCAGGCGGGCGGGGCGTCCAGCCCGCCGCCAGCGGCGCTGGCAGCTGCGAATGCGACCGGGGACGATATCGAGACCCCGGATGGTCGCGTCTGGAAATAAATCGGCCAAGGTAAAAACTTCTTCCCCCGTGGAGCAGCCGAAGGACAGCAGCCGTAGCCGCTCCCGACCCGCCAGATGGGTGTGGACGGCGGCAAAAACGTCTGGGTAGCGGTTAGCCTGCGTCGTGCCCGACGGCTGAAATAATCCCGGCGGGCGGCGCAGGGTTAGCCATGCGACCTGCCGCCGGTCGCCGCCGCGCAGCAGATGATACGCTAGGCGCAGGCCGAAAAACAGCCGGGTACGGCGCAGCCGTTGACCCAGGCGGTCGATCATCTGCGGGCCTGATAATGGGCCATTAGGTTTGGGCAGAGGCGCGCCACTTCCGCCTCCGTGGCCGCCGTCCAGGTTTTACGCTGCCGCGCATCGGTCACTTCATCGCCCCGCACATTGCCGAAAACCAAGGTCATCTCGTTGAAAAGATGCGGCAATTCCTGCCAAAGGTCTGCAAAAATCGCATCGTGACGGCGCCGGTAGTTGAAATAATCAGGCGTCACGGGCCAGCCGAGGGCCGCGACCGTTGCCAGCACCTGCGGATCGCGGGCGACGAAATCTTCATAATAAATGACCGCATCAAAGTGCGCGCGTGCCAGAAACAGTTGCTCTAGCTGAATGAATTTCTCTGTCATACTGCCAGAGAGATCGCGGTAATTCTTATCAAGCAGGCTAATATAATTATCGCGCGGGTCGCGCAGCAGTAAAATGGTTTTATCGGGTTGAAACTGCGCTTGATGTAGGCTGAGAGGATAGCGGGCGGTAATAACGGTTTTCGCCACCATCGGGCGGGCTGGGGCCACGGCGGGGGCGATATCGCCATTGGCAATATCCACGAGGGCAAGGCAACCGGGGCGTTGCGCCAGAAACAGGGTGAAGGCGGTTGCGCCGCTGGATTGCATCCCATGCACGAGCAGTTTCATTGGCCCGCCCCCGGCGCAAAGGTGAGCCAGGGGTCGGCGATTTCAGCGGTGATGAACACATAACGGCGCACATGAGGGGTCGGCTCGCGCGCCTCCACCCCATGCAACGCTTGGATCGTTTGGGGGAATAGCACCAAAGAATTCGGACGATAGGGAATAGTAACGGCGCGCATCACATGGTCGGCAGGCTGTTCGTATTGGTCGAAATCGGGCGTCGGCCCCTGTGTCCAACGGTAGAGGTTCAGGCCGCCACCGATCGAATCATCCTCCGGCGCGCGCAGGTAGAACAGCCCACTGAACAGCCGGTTCGGCGTATCCAGATGCGGCCCCCGCACCACCGAGGCCGCCCCATAGACGGGGGTATTAATCTCTGCCCGTGCATCCAGAAAAATGCGCGGCGGCGGGTCCTGCGGTTGCAGCAGTAACCCCATCCGATGGCCGATTAGGCTGCCGCCCAGATGATCGATCAGGGCGCGCGGCCAGTACCCGTCGAATAGCGTTACGACCTGCTCGAAGAAATCGGGGCTACTGTGCCGGGCGATAAACGCCTTCCACACCGGGGATAGGGAATCGTGAATCGCGGTGATCCAGGCAGAAAATGTATAGCGGCTATTGCTGGGATAAGGCTGGTCGCCGCCGCGCGGCGGCATGATTTGCTCCAAGCGGGGATAGGCCGCGGCGATGGTCTCGTACAGATCGGGCGGCAAAACATTTTCGATGACGATATGAGGGAAAGGCGTAAGCCGGATATCGGCGGGCGTAACGCGATCAATCAGGGAGCGCATGGGGCTACCGCTATGCTCGGAAAAGACATTTGCGTATCATGATGCGATATGGCATATCGTAAATCAATAAAAACTCACGGAATTGGAGGGTTATCGATGGATGTGATTGTTGCCGATCACTTTTTGGATAAGAAAGGCGATGTTTTCAAAATCATTTCCGAGAATGATTTTGCCTTGGAACTGGTTCTTGATAGCGTCGATATTAGAAAGAGCATCGCATATGCTGATAAGGTCCGCGATCCTTTCAGTCTGATTTTTTCAGGCACAGAAGGCTATTGCTGCCCTCAACAAACCTATCGGCTGCGGCACGCTTCTGGGTGGGAGTTCGACGTGTTCTTGGTGCCCATCGCCGAACTTCCCGGTCGGAAGTTCCAATACCAAGCGATTTATAGCTGATCGCCACCCGGCGGGCGGACCATTAACAGATAGGGGCCATTGTCCCCCTGCTGTTTGAAGCCTAGCCGGGTGTATAGGGCGCGCGCCGGATTAAAAATCTCCACATGGACACTCACGGTCCGTTGGCTAGCATCCCCTTCGGCGAACAGCGCCTGCAAAAGGGCGGTTCCGTAGCCTTGGTTACGGTTTTCTGGGAAAAAACCGATATCGACCACGCGAATATCGCTGGGGCCGCCATGCAGGATGACCCGGCCCACGGGCTGCCCCGCGCGCTCGACGATTAGGAACTGCGCTTCGGCATAAGCGCGGGTGTAATGGGCGCGCTGCGCCCCAAACTGCTGCTGAAGAAAGCTGATTTTCTGATCGTCGCTCCAATTGGTTAGCGGGGTTAGCTCGTCCCAGCGCATCGAAAGATAGAGCCGTTCGAGCGTCGGCAGATCATCCGGCTGTTCGGGCCGCAGGGTTAACCCCAGCGGCCCGATAGCGGCTGCAACTGAAGAGCCGAGATCGCTCACACCCCCGGCTGTATCGAAGCAAGGCCCCAGCATCAGTTGAACGGCGGGAAAATGCCATAGAGGCAAATGCAGAAGTTCAGCGCCAAATAGGGCTGACGGTTTTCGTGCGGTTGCCCGCCCCCCGTCGCGGCCAAGGTTGACACGGATAAGGCGGTATTGGGTTGCGCCGCGTCGGTGAAGGCCCTGGTGATCTGACGGTTGGACATTTGAATCGGCGGAATTTGAAGGGAAGTTGCGCCAGGATTCGGGGCGGCTGTTTCAAACCCTACGACCGAGGGGAAAGCGACCTTCGCCGTGTGGGTGTGCACGGGTATCTGATTGGAGGTTAGAGTGACTGTCTCAGACCCGACCATTTGGCCATTCGGGCTGGTGGGGTTCTGATTCATCGATGGATTGCCCAAGGGAACCTGCCCCATCAGGTTTGGCAGCTTGAAGTTTGTTGTGCCATTGCCGCCGAACTGGGTGCCGATAAGCGCATAGAGCGCCGGATTCTGTTGAATCTGCACCTCTTGACCCCGGCAAAAGGCCCAGTCGCGGGGAGCATAGTCGAAGGCGAAAATGCGGATTTCGCCATAAAAAGGATCGGCCATAACGTCTCTCCCGGTTAATTCTGCGACGGGTAAATGCCATTCAGGCAGATGATGAAATTCAACGCCTGGGATGGCATAACATTGTTATGTTCTTGATTGCCGCCGGCATTCTGAATTGTTGCGGGGCCGATAGCATTCAAGGTTTCGCCGTGGCCAATGGTACCGTAAAAAGCCAGCCCTAATGTGGGGTCCGCCGATGCGAAAGAACTGTTTGACTGTGGCGTACTGTACGTCTGGGTGCTAGCGTTTGAAACCATCATCGTATGGGTATGTGGGGGTATCTGAGCCGTCGTCAGCGTGACCGTCGTTGATCCACCGGTTGAAGCGAGCGGTCGCAATGTCAGTCCTGTACCCTGACCCTGATGGATTGGTACACGATTACGCAGGTCGGGCAGGGCGAAGGTAGTCTGTCCATCTCCCCCATAGGCTGTTCCAATAACGCTGTATAAGGCTTGATAGGTGCTGATTGCCAACGTACTCCCATCGCAATAATGCCAATCGTTTGGGCAACGTACGCCTGGCCAAAGCCGAATTTCGCCGATGTAACCATCCGTCATGATTTTTCTCCCACAAGGCTTCAATCTTTGGGAAGCCGCTAAATCGGTGCGCGGCAGCAAAGCGCCCGCCCGAAGGGTTTTGTCTTAAACGTAGGGGTGGGGGCTAGTTGCGCGGCGGGTAGATCCCCGCCAATGCAATGCAGAAATTGATGGTGAGGAACGGCTGCATGTTCGGATGGCCCTGGCCGCCGCCAATCGTATCGATGGCCGCTGAATTGAGTGCTACGTCCGGCATGGCCGTTGCGTAGAGGTTGGCGGGCGAGGACGCAGCGTAATAGCGGCTATTATTGGGGCCAGGTCGCGTCGCGGCCCCGTTAGAAACCGCATAAGTGTGATTATGCGCAGGCATTGCTGTCGTGGTGATGGCAACGGTCTCTGCCCCACCATTATTGGCGATGGCATAGCTGGTGCCGGAAACCGGGCTGACGCCATAGGACAAAGGCACTCGTCCGCGCAGATCGGGTAGATTGAAATTGGTGGTACCGTTACCGCCATACCGGACGCCTAGCAGCGCAAACAACGCCTGGTTCTGTTGGACGGGGAGAAGCTGGCCATTACATTGCGCCCAGTTCTTCGGCGCGAAAGCAAATGAGAAAAGCCTGATTTCGCCAAGAAAAGGATCTGCCACCGGGTCCTCCTTCAGTAAGAGAGCACTGCTCGGTGCCCTCGGTTTATGGGCCGCCCCATCGCGGAGCGAAAGAAGCAAGAGCCGGGCTTGGCGGCGGCGGCCCTTTATCGGCATATATAGTGTCTGAATATGCGGCGATGGGCCAATACTATCTAAAATTATCGTAGTATGGTATGCATCAATGCGCTTGACAGGGCAAAAGGTTAAAAAAATCGCGACGCACGACGGTCTGGCAGCGTATTATTCGCTCAGTCCAGTCATAGGGGAGGGGCATGTGTCAGACGGGAAAGCCGCACTTATTTCCCCGGCGATCCTGGCCCGGCAGATCGGCGGGGAAACCATCGGCGCGCATTTGGCGAAAGCCACAGCCGAGGGGCGCATCGCCGTCGATGACGCGGGGCGCTGGACCTTAACGGCTGCGCCGCTGACTTTGGGGAACTGGTGCTTCGGCCCGCAGCCAACGCCGTTTCCCTGCATTAAGCTGATGGGCTTTCTGTTTCGTGGGGCCTATGGCCGGGGGGCGGTTCCCCACGGGTGCCGAACCTGCTTCAAAGTGCAAATCAAGCCACGCAGCTTGCGAGAATTACACGCGGTGCATCAGCTGGCTGAAACCTTGCCCTATGCCTTCAAATCGGGGGTAGGGTTGCAGGCGCAATATCAGTCCGGCCCCTATAATACGCTGTTTTATCTCGATGGATTGGCCGCAGCCCGGCAAGCCTATGCGGAGGTGCGTGCTAAGGTGGCCGACTACGCTCCCGCGCTGGGCGACGTGCCAATCACCATCAAGCGGGGGTGTACTGAATATGAAATATTTTGTGGTCCTTCCGATAAATTCACCTTCGCCGACGATTTGCCAGATATTGAAGCGGCTTTACTGGCAAATTTACACACGGTACCCAAGGATATTCGGCGTCCGCCGCCAAAATCCCTGGTGTTTATGCGCTGGATACAAACGGCCTATCAGATTGGTGACGAAACCTATAAGGATTTTACCAACGGCCAGCGCCTCTATCCTGCGACCGTAACCTATTCACCCGAAGAGACATAAAGACCATTCCTGGTGGCCACTTCCCGGCAGTGCGCTTTGGTTGCTTCTGCGGCATTTGCCGCCAGGGTTGTCCCCATTGCAACTTTGCACTATCGGTTTTATCTGTTTGACAATTGTCAAGCCTTCCAGAGTATGATATTCATCCCGCTTAAGCGTGTGTAAGCGGAGGGTGTCATGAACGGCGCAGAAGCAAAAAGTAAAACACTTGCATCGGCTTCCGCCAATGATCGCCCCGTCTGGGAAAAGCCGCAAATTACCGAGGTTGCGATTGAAGCCGTTACCCGCTCCCCCTACGCTCTCGGTGGGAACGATGGTACGCCGTCGATTACCAGCGTTTCCTAACATTTTTGGGGTAGTTCCAACCTCAAGATGACTGGATTTGCGGGGTGGATTGCTTGGGGGGCAGAGGGGGACGCAGCCCCCGATCTTCTCTCCGCCCATGCGCGCCGCTTTGCAATGGCCCTGGACAGTCCGCTGGCCGAAGCCCCCGAACATTGGCAGCAGGACGGGGTGCTATTCACCCATCGCGCCAGCCGAACCGCCCCGGAAGATGCTGCCGATTATCAACCGCGCGTCAGTCACGACGCGCCCTTTCTGCTGCTCTTCGATGGGTATCTTGCCAATCGGGCGGATCTGATCCAAGCGCTTGCCTTGCCCACTGAGGCGGCGGCCTGGCCCGATAGCGCCCTAACCCTGGCGGCGCTGGAAAAATGGGGGGAGGGGGCCGCCCTGCGCTTGATTGGCGATTTCGCCCTGGCTCTCTGGGATCGGCAGCAGCGGCGACTTCTGTTGGCCCGCGACACGGGCGGCACGCGTCCGCTCTATTATCATCGCGGCGATGGTTTTTTGGCGTTTGCCACCAACCCCAGGGCCTTGCTGGCCTTGCCCGATGTACCCCGAACCTTGAACGAAGCCCGCTTTGCCCTGCATCTGGTTGATGGTACGGCGGCCCCCGGTGATAGTTTTTACGCGGCCATTCGTCAGGTTCCTGCCGCGCATTACGCCCGAATGACTGCGACGACAACCGCCGTGCACTCCTATTGGGAACTGGATTATCACCGGCGTTTGTCGTTCAAAACCGACGCCGAGTATATCAATACGGCGCGGGCGCTGCTCGATCAGGCGGTGGCGGCAGCCTTGCGGATCGAAGGCCCGCCGGTTGCGGCCTTGACGGGCGGGTTGGATTCGACCGCAGTCGCGCTAACGGCTCTTAAGTTTCTGCCGGGCGGGCGCTTGACCACCGTGACCTCGGTCCCGGACGACGGGGTACCGGTGGGGTCCCGGCCCGGCAGCTATACCGATGAGCGCCCTTATATCGAGGCCCTCGCACGGGCCAATCCTGGCTTAACCCCGTTGCTCGTTCCCGCCTCTGGTCCGCATCATTGGGATGCGCACGCGCGCGAACTCTTCCTGCGAACGGGCGTGCCCTGGCGGAATATCATGAACCTCGGCTGGATCGGTGCCAGTCAGGACCGGGCGCGTAGCCTGGGCGCGCGGGTTCTGCTGACCGGCTTTGTCGGTAATATTACCTTAAGCTGGGACGGGCGGAACGTACTGCCCGATTATGTGCGACGGGGGCGCTTGGCCTACCCGTGGCGTGAAGTGCGGGCGATAGCCCGGCGGTCGGGGAATGGGGTGCTGCGGGAAATCTGGCGCAATATTCTAGCTCCCTTGTTGCCCCGTACGGTGCTGGCGCGGATTGCCGCCTTACGCGGCCAGGTTCCACCGCTGCCCTATACCGATTATTCGGCCCTGCACCCCGATCTTCTCGCGCAGCCGCAGCAGACCGAGGTTTTGCATCAGTTCGAGAGGGTTGGCGCGTTCCCCTCTGCCGTGCTTCGGCGGTTGGCGTTCGAGAATTGGCAGTCTTCGGCGGAATTTGTGGGGCTGGGGCGGGCGGCGCACGGGCTAGAACAGCGCGGCCCCCTGGGGGACCGGCGGTTGCTGGAATTTTGTTTTGCCGTGCCGGATACGCAGTATCTGCGGAACGGGGTGCATCGCCGGCTCGCCCGCCAAGTCTTGGCCGACCGGCTGCCACCGATAGTGCTCAATAACCCGGCCCGTGGCTTCCAATGCCCGGAATATTTTTACCGGATGCAGGCACAGCGCACCGCCTTAGCCGAAACGCTGGAAGATCTGGAATATTCGCCGCTGGCCAATCGGCTGCTGAATGTGCCGCGCCTGCGGGCCTTGATGGATGCTTGGCCCACCTCCGCCGCCGATGCTCCGCCCGCCTATATGGCCGTGCTGCATCGTGGGCTGCATTATGCGCAGTTCCTGCGCTGGCTGGAGGGGGGGAACCGCTAAGGCTTGGCTGGGTCTGCGGGTTATAAGTACCCGAAGTCGCGCATCACCGCTCCATGGTTGGCCTCGATCCGGGTAACCTGGGCCTCGGTCAGGCTGGTCCGCCACCCACCGGCGACTCCGCGCCGGAAGAATCGGTCTGCAGTTACCGGGCGTTCGTCGAAACCATATTGGGTTTCGGCGGCTTGCAATCGCTCGAAGCGGGTCGCGGCGACGGCTTTTGCCAGGGTTTCGGTTTCGGCTGGCCAATCGATATAGTCCAGGACCCGACGGAAGCTGGTAAAGGGATCCGCCAACATATCTTCATAGCGCAGCAGCAGGGGCGGGCGTTGGCCCTGGGACTGTTGCCAACTGCGAACATGCTCGCTCCACCGTCCCAAGCGTTGCGGCAGTTGCTCGTCGAGCCGGCGGGTCTGCTGGCTCAGGGTGTTGCTGGCATCGGCCATCCGTGCAATCGCTTGATCCAACGAGTGGCCCGAATGTGCAGCGAAAGAGGCGGCAACATCGCGCGGATCGCGGACGATATAAAGACTGCCAAGGGTAATGGCCGGGGGAAACAGCGGCTCCCCCGCTGGGGTTAGCAGCCAAGCATCATGCACTTTGCGGAACAAAGGGTTCCTGGCGGTCGCGGCTTCGGCCTCATAGGCGCGGGGACGCAGGCAGGCGATTTCGGTATCGGTTAGGTCGGAGGACTCCAACCCCAAAACATAATCAAAGCGGTTACGGGCACTGGCGACCGGGGCAAAATCGGTCTTTTGGCTAAAGTCGACTGGCGCGCCGTGCCGCTGAAAGCTGCTGAGGGCCAAGCGCAGCCATGTATTGCCGGATTTCGGATAAGAGGCGAGCCAGAAAAAGCCGGTCATGGCGGCGATGGGGCGGCATAATCGGCGCGGAGCCGGGCGACCAAGGCGCGCAGCCGCTCGAAGCCAAGCGGTTCCGCCAAGGTCCAATGGCTGGGGACGCGGGCGGCGGCGGCGGTCAAGTCGGCGGCAAACCGGGTTCGGTCCAGGCAGGCCTGCATCAGCGCCCGATCTTGATAAACCGCCCGGAGAAAGGGAAGGGTGGCCGCCAGGCCCCGCAGCTGCTCCTGCCGGGCCTGCTGACTGTCCGTCACCCGCGTTAGATGATAGACCGCCATCAGCGGCAGCGGGGCTTCCGCAAACTCCTGCCGCAGGGGGAGCGAAAATTTTGCCATACCGCCCCGTACCCGCTCTAAAGCTTCGGTCGGCTCGCCAAAGTGCTGAAGACTATCTTCCCATAGTTTGACGCGCGGAAAGGTGGGGATCGCCCGGCCTTCTTGGTCGAGGACGGTCACATCATCGGCCAGAAGCGGGCAGCCTTGAGCGCGAAATTCGGCCGCCAGGGTTGATTTTCCAACCCCGGAGGCGGCGGCGAAAGCGATAGCGACCGGTCCCGTCGGCGTCGCAAGCTGCACGCAGCAGGCGTGTAAAGGGGTCAGGCCCCGGCGCTGGCAAACAATAGCAAAGACCGTGCCTAATAAAAATGCTCGGACGGCGGGATCGGTCGGCGGCAGGTCGGCGGCGATGGTGATGCGCTGGCCCGCAGGGTCGATGCGATAGGCGGCAACGCCCGGCACGGCAAACCGGCAGGTACCACTCTGCCCAACTTGCAAGACCGGCCCATCCTGCAGCAAAGCTTCGGTCAAAGCGGGAACGGTCCCAAGGTCGATGGTAACATCGACGGCCGCCAAGGCCGGTTCGGTCCAGGGAGTAAGGTCGGGTAGGGGAATTGCGCTGCGCACCCGCCAGCCGCTGAGACGATAGTCACGCATCACGGGCAGCTCATCGGGTCGTTGCGGCCCCGGCATCGCTGCGGAAGGGCACGAAATCGGCATCCATGCCCCCGCCGTAGACGATTCCATCTGCCAGCGTTAGCCAGGCGTGCGCCGTCAGGCCATCGGCGGTTTGCTTCACCCCGAAGCCAAGACGGGGGGCATAGCCGCGCCGACGGAGCATCAGCCCCGCGGCGAGAGCTTGGGGTAGACAAACCGGGCGCCAGGGCAGCCGTCGGGCCGCGACGGTCACCGCGTGCCCCAGGGCGCGGGCCGTGGCATCGCCTGTCTCCCCTTGTCGCGGCGGTGCAGGATCGGGGGGGATGCCGCAGCGGGCCAGAAGCTGGGCGAGGGGCAGTACCCGCAGCAGCAGGGCCAGCAGGGTTAGCCAGGCTGCCGCTTCGATCACGCGCAGCCGATGCGGCCAACGGCTCATGCCCGTATCTCGATCAGATGTTTCGTCGCCAGGGTTTCGAGAAGATCGAGAACATCCCGTTCGATCACGCTTGCCTGGCCCTGGTAATCCGCCGTCAAGGCAGCACAGAGCGCGGCAACCTGAACCGGCGTTTCCAGCCGCCGCCAAATATCGCTGCCAATCGCATTCAGGCCAAAATACAGCCCGTCCTGTACGCTCATCAAAACGATTTCGCCATTGACTTCAGCGGTCAAAAGATCGGACTTCCGGCAAACGATTGTGGCCGGGGTAAGCGCTTGTACCATAGACTTAGCCGCCTTCGGTCAGCTCGCGCAGCGCGTCCATATCCAGAATTTTGGCCTGGCTGCTGGTATCGAGCCGAATGAGCTTTAGGGTTTTCAATTGGGTGAACGCGCGGCTAACGGTTTCGGTGGTCAGACCCAGGTAATCGGCAATATCGGTGCGGCTCATCGGCAAAGCCACGGGATTATCAGCCAACCCTAGACGCCGGGCGCGGTCCGAGAGCATGAGGAGGAAGGTCGCGAGCCGTTCCTTTGCGGTTTTGCGGCCCAACAGCAGCATCAAATCCTGCGCTACGGCCAATTCATTGGCGGCCAGACCCAGCAGCCGCTTCTCCATCGATGGGTAGCGCTCGAACAGTTCTTCCAGCTTCTTGCGCGGAAACCGGCACAGGCGCACAGGCGTAACCGCTTCGGCGCTATAGGCGTAGGATTGCCGGACGGCAAGCCCCAGGAAATCCCCCGTCATCAGAAAGCCAATGATCTGCCGGCGCCCATCGGGCAGCAGCTTATAGACCTTTACCGTGCCGGCGGTAACGTTGAACATATGCAGCGCCGGTTCGCCTTCATCGACGATGGCCCCCCGCGGCTCTACGTCTAGGTCGGTAACAGCGCGTTCTAGAACCATCAGTTCCGCGTCGGGAACGCCTGCGCACATGCTCCAGGGCCGGGCGCCGCATTCGGTGCACAGGCGGCTTTCGTCCTCCGGACAGATCTGCGCTGACGGCAGGGATGCCCCAAGGGAAGGCGAGAAGGAAGTCGTCACAGAACCAGTCCCGGTAAAATAGCAGGGGCATCGCGCCCCGCACCCTCGATTATGCGCCGCCCTCTCTGGTCTGTCACGCCCTTGATTGACGCAGATCAATGACGCTGGACACCCCCCGCGTTAGCCCTGAAGCCTGCTTGGATGGCGGATGAACGGATGCGGTTCCACCTTACGACACGCCTGACCCCGAAGGAGATCGATCAGGCCTTCGCCCTGATCCAGCTTGAAGCGCCGGAAACCACCCTGGCGGGGTGGCGCAGTTTTGCCCGGACGGCCGGGCGCGGTAAATGCCCCCCCGGTCTTGCTGCCGTCAAGGACGCGCGGGGCTATCTATCGGGGCTTTGCGCCTATCGCCACACCCGTTCACTGCGCCACGGGGCCATATTGGCGGTGGATTGCTTCGTTGCGTTGGACTTCCTCAATACCAAAGGCGCGGCTGACCTGCTGCTGCGGCATCTGGAGGAGGCGGCGGTCGCCACGGGCTGTTCGGCAATTGAAATTACGCTGGCGCGCCAGGATACGCGGCTGATCGATCAGTTCCGCACGGCGGGTCATGCGCTTGAAGGAGTTTTATTGTGCAAATCCCTGCTGCGCGGCTAATCCCGCCCTCTGCCCCCCACCCACAGGGGGAGGACCCGCTGACCGCCGACCAGATCGCGCGGTTTGAAGGCCGGGTGCCGCGCTATACCAGCTATCCAACCGCCCCGCACTTCAGCCCGGCCGTTGGGGTGGCGACCTATGGCGACTGGCTGGCCGCTTTGCCCGATGCCGCGCCTATCTCGCTGTATCTGCATATCCCCTTCTGTCAAACCCTCTGCTGGTACTGCGGTTGCCATACGACGGTGGTGAGCCAGGAGGGGCCGGTGCGGGCCTATATTGATCTGCTCTTGGCAGAGATTGATCTGGTCGCCGATCACATCGGGCGTCGCCAGCCCGTGCAGGAAGTGCATTTCGGCGGGGGGACGCCGTCCATGCTGGCCCAGGATCGGCTGATGGCGGTGATGGACCGATTGCACCGGCGGTTCGATCTTTCGGCGGTAACGGAAATCGCCATGGAGATTGATCCGCGCGGGGTAACCCCAACGCAAGCGCAGGGGTTTGTGGCGCTCGGCCTGACCCGCGCCAGCATCGGGGTGCAGGATTTCGACCCGGAGGTGCAGGCGATCATCAACCGGCAGCAAAGTTTCGCTGAGACGGCCGCAGTGGTGGAGACGCTGCGCGCCGCGGGAATTGGGTCGATTAACCTCGATCTTATCTATGGCCTGCCCGCGCAAACCCACGCGACTCTGGCGCGGACGGTCGACATCAGCCTTGCCCTGGCCCCCGATCGGTTGGCGCTATTCGGCTATGCCCATGTGCCTTGGATGAAAAAGCATCAGGCGCTGATTCCCACCGACCGGCTGCCGGCGCCGATGGCGCGTTATGCCCTGTACCAGGCGGCCGCCGATCAGATCGCCGGGGCCGGGTACACGCGCGTTGGCCTCGATCATTTCGCCCTGCCGACCGACGCGATGGCCCGCCAGTTGCGCCAAGGCGTACTGCGCCGGAACTTCCAAGGCTATACCACAGACCGGGCGGAAACCCTGTTGGGGTTCGGTACCTCGTCGATTGGCGCGCTGCCGAACGGCTATAGTCAGAACGTCCTGACCGTGCGGGACTATCGCGCCGCCATTGATGCCGGGCGTCTTCCGGTGGCGCGCGGCATCGTCCTGTCGGCGGATGATAAGCTGCGCCGCGCGGTCATCGAGCGGCTGATGTGTGATCTGACGGTCGATCTTGCGGTCGAAGCCCGGCGTTTCGGTTCCGACGAGACCTTCTTCGCGGAACGGTTGGCGCTGGCCGATCTAAGCCACGATGGGCTTGTGTCGGTCAACGGCTCGGTCGTCACCGTGCGCGCGGCGGCACGGCCCCTGGTGCGCTCGGTCGCGGCGGTGTTCGATGCCTATCTGGCCGAAGGGGCCGGACGCTACTCTCAAGCCGTGTAAAGCACGGCCTTCCAAGCGAGGGCGGAGAGCAACACGGCGTTCAGCCCCAGGAGTATCGGCGCGGCCTTGCGCCCTGCCGCCTGCCAGCGCCGCCCCGCCAGATGCCCCAAGACGCCGAGACCAATCAGCATCGGCACCGTACCAAGACCGAAAACGGCCATGGCCAGCGCCCCCGCCAGGGGCTTGCCGGTCGCCGCCGCGACGGTTAGGGCCGCATAGACCAGACCACAGGGTAAAAACCCCAGAATCACCCCTAAGCCATAGCCCCGCCAGCCGATTGGTCGATCAAACAGGGCCTGTAGCTGCCGCAGCACCCGCCCAGTCGCGCCAATGCTCGCGGTTCCCTGCGGGGCCAATAGCCCGCCGCCGACCGACCGCAGCGCGACCAGCGCCAACATCGCTGCCGCCAGCAGCAACAGCACCGCAACCGCCCAGCGGAAGATTGGCGTTGCGGCAAAGGCCGCGCCAATGCCGCCCGCGATCATGCCGAGCAGCGCATAGGTGGTTAGCCGTCCCAAGTGATAAGGGGGCAGGCTGGCCTGGGCCAAGCGCGCCCGTTCGCATAACCTACCCGGCGGGGCTAGGTCCATGCGCTTGCCGACTTGCACCATCACCAAGCCGCCACACATCGGACCGCAGTGCACTAGACTTCCGGTTGCCCCGGCCAGCAGAAGGCCGGAATAAAGCCCCACCGCGCCAATTCCGCCTGCCCAGTCGGGGGAACATAGGCTGGCTAGGGCCAGAAGGTTGGCGTGCAGCGACATGATTGCGCGGGAATCCTTATTTCTCTATTCTACTTTGGCTATAGGTCGGGCAGACTTAAACGGCCTTGATCTGAATCAAAGCCAAACACAAAGACCCGGTATAAGAAAACCAAGGGTCATCCACACATGACCCTTGGGGGGGAAACATGCAAATGTCTCACACCATACCCGTTTTTTCCCCAACTGCACGGCGGATCAAATCGGTCCCCGTCGATCAGCCGTGGCAATGGCTGGCGGCAGGATGGCGGGATTTGATGCAGGCAAAGGCTTTTAGCCTTGCCTATGGCCTTGCGATCTTCGCGGTGAGTGCCCTGCTCACCTTGGTTTTATTTGAGGCGGATCTGCCGTTTCTACTGCTGCCGATGCTGGCGGGGTTTGCGTTGGTGGCACCATTGATGGCGGCGGGCCTATATGAGATCAGCCGCCGGCTTGAAACCGGCCAGCCGATTGGTCTTACGGTGGGGATGCAGGGGATAGCCCGTAATTCCACCCAGTTTGGGCTGATGGGGGTCCTGCTGCTGCTGATCCACCTCGCCTGGGTACGGTTGGCGACGCTGCTGTTCGCGCTGTTCTACGGGGTGCGGCAGGTGTCTTTGACCAGCCTGTTGGATTTTTTGCTGACCCCCTCGATGAGCCTGACCTTTCTGGTGGTCGGGACGCTTCTTGGGGCGGTGCTGGCGGTGATTGCCTTTGCGGTTTCCTGCGTGTCGATCCCAATGCTGATGGACCGCGAGGTTAATATCGTCGAAGCGGTGACCACCAGCGTGCTGGCCGTTCGCCTGAACTGGCCGGCGATGGCCCTATGGGCCGCGATCATCGCGGCGGCAACGGCGGTCAGCATTGCAACATTTTACCTGGGGTTCATCCTGCTGATGCCGTTGATCGGCCACGCCACATGGCACGCCTACCGTGATCTTGTGACGCCGCCCAATTGACACGCACCGCGGATAGGGTGGCCCCTTCTTCTCTGGCCTTTTGTAGAAGGAACCATCGTATGAAGACCGGCCTTATCGATAGCGTGATTGGCCTTTTTATGGCCGTGCTGGGCATTATTGGGTTGTTCATGGCCTCTGGGGCCGTTGATCCGCAGATTCATCTTTTTGGTCTGGGGTTGTTTATCCTGGCCGTCCTGTTCAATTTCGGCCTGATTAAGGGGCATTTTGATCGGCTGGACGCGGCACACCACGGGTAAGCCCCACCGCGCCCGCTTGATTTGGATCAATGTCTTCGCAGGGCGGTACCGCCATAGTGCAGACGATTATTCCGGCCTGACCCTGGGGACCCCCCTCCGCCGGTCGGGCCGGCCCCCTGACGTTATTGGGAATTGCCATGGACGCAACCATGACCCTGGGTTCGGCGGCGGCGCGTGCGCCCGTCATCGAGGCCTATAACGAGGATGTCGTCCGCAAATTTGTCATCATGTCCATCTTCTGGGCGGTGGTGGCGTTTGCGGCGGGCACCTTCATCGCCTTCCAACTGGCGTTTCCGGCCCTGAACTTGGGGCTGGAGTATACCACCTTCGGCCGTTTGCGCCCGGTTCATACCTCGGCGGCGATTTTTGCCTTCGGCGGCTCGATGCTGATCGGCACCTCGTTCCAAGTGGTGCAGCGCACCTGCCGCACGCCCCTATTCGGCGGGCGGGCCTTGGCCGATTTCGTGTTCTGGGGCTATCAATTCTTTATTGTCATGGCGGCCCTTAGCTATGTGCTGGGCTATTCCCAGGGCAAGGAATATGCCGAACCGGAATGGTTTATCGATCTCTGGCTGACGCTGGTTTGGGTCGTCTATCTGGTCATTTTCCTCGGCACGCTGATGAAGCGCAAAGAACCCCATATTTATGTGGCGAACTGGTTCTACCTAGCCTTCATCATCACGATTGCCATGCTGCATATTGGCAATAATTTATCGATGCCAGCCAGTTTCTTTGGGGCCAAGAGCTATTCGGTTTTCTCTGGTGTGCAGGATGCGCTGGTACAATGGTGGTATGGCCATAATGCCGTTGGTTTTTTCCTGACTGCCGGCTTTCTGGCAATGATGTATTATTACATCCCGAAGCGCGCCGAACGCCCAGTCTATTCTTACCGCCTGTCAATCATTCACTTTTGGGCTTTGATTTTCCTTTATATTTGGGCGGGGCCACATCATCTACATTATACCGCGCTGCCCGATTGGGCGCAGACGGTGGGCATGGTGTTCTCCATCATGCTGTGGATGCCCTCGTGGGGCGGGATGATTAACGGGCTGATGACCCTCTCTGGGGCCTGGGATAAGCTGCGGACCGATCCTGGCCTGCGCTTTTCGGTCACTGCGGTTGGCTTCTATGGTATGAGCACCTTCGAGGGGCCGCTGATGTCGGTGCGGCAGGTGAATGCCCTCAGCCATTACACCGATTGGACCATCGGCCATGTGCATTCCGGTGCGCTTGGTTGGGTCGCCTTCATCTGCTTTGGCGCGCTCTACTACATGGTGCCGATGCTCTGGGGGAAGAAGGATATTTATTCCAAGAAACTCGCCTCCTGGCACTTCTGGACCGCGACCCTGGGGATCGTGCTGTACATCACGTCCATGTGGGTATCGGGCATTATGCAGGGGCTAATGTGGCGAGCCTACGATCAGTTCGGCTTCTTGCAATATTCCTTCATCGAAACCGTGCAGGCGATGCACCCCTTCTACGTGATCCGCGCCTTGGGTGGGGTGATGTTCCTGCTGGGGGCGCTCATCATGGTTTACAATTTGTGGATGACCGTCCGGCGTGGCGAAGCGGCGGACCCCGTGGCTAAGGCTGCGGCCGTGACGGCGGAGGCGTAAATCATGGGCTTCAAACACGAGATTATCGAGAAAAACGCCCTGCTGCTGAGTGTGCTGATCCTACCGACCGTGGCGATTGGCGGACTGGTGGAAATTGTTCCGCTCTTCACCATCGAAACCACGATCGAAAAGGTCGAAGGGGTGCGCCCCTATACCCCGTTGGAACTGGCGGGGCGGAATATCTATGTTCGCGAGGGCTGCTACCTCTGCCATAGCCAGCAGATTCGCCCCTTCCGGGACGAGGTGGAGCGCTACGGCCATTATTCCATCGCCGCCGAAAGCAAATACGATAAACCGTTCCAATGGGGGTCGAAGCGCACCGGGCCGGATTTGGCGCGCGTGGGTGGAAAATATTCCAACGCCTGGCACGTGGCGCATCTCGAAAATCCGCAGGCTATCGTCCCCGGTTCGGTGATGCCCGCCTACGCGTTCCTGGCGCAGCGGGAGTTGAAGTTCACCGACCCAGCTTCTCACTTGGTCGCCAACCGCCGGGTCGGCGTGCCTTATTCGGACGCACAAATCGCCGAGGCCGCCAAAGACCTGGCCGATCAGGCCAACCCAGAGGCCGATACCAGCGCACTGCAAAAACGCTATCCGAAGGCGGTTGTCGGGGATTTCGACGGCAACCCCGCCAAACTGACCGAGATGGATGCGCTGGTTGCCTATCTACAAATGCTGGGCACGCTGGTTGATTTCAACGGCCTGACCCTGAAAGACCTCCAGCAGTAGGGAGCGCGCCATGGATCTCGTCTCGCTCTATATGACGGTCCGATCCTATTGGATCGTCTGGGTAATGCTGCTGTTCGTTGGGATGATTATTTGGGTGTATTGGCCGAAACGCCGCGCGGCGATGGACGCGCACGCCCGCATTCCGCTCGACGACGATCGTTAGCTTTTCCGCAAAGGCTTCGCTACAGGCCCCTCGGCCTGTTCGGGATTTGCTCGAAGGATTACGGCCATGCCGACAAAAATCGAAAAGGATGCCGTCACTGGCACCGATACGACCGGCCACGAGTGGGACGGGATCAAGGAACTGAATACACCGCTGCCGAAATGGTGGCTCTATACCCTGTACGCGACCGTCGTTTGGGGACTGATCTGGATGCTGCTGTATCCATCGGTGCCGCTGGGAACGACCTATTTTAAGGGTATCCTTGGCTATTCCGAGCGGCAGGAAGTGTTGACCGCGCTCGATAAAGCCGCCGAGGCGCGCGCGCCGATGCTGGCCCGGTTGGCGGCAACCCCCATCGACGCTGTGCAGCAAGACCCCGATCTTGCCACCTTCGCCCTGACTGGCGGGCGCGCGGTTTTTGCCGATAATTGCGCCCCCTGTCATGGCGCGGGTGGGGCGGGCCGTCCTGGCGGTTTTCCGGTGCTGGCCGATGATGATTGGATCTGGGGTGGTACGCGCGATGCCATTCAGCAGACCATCGTTCACGGGATCCGCAATGGTGGGGCGTCGGCCCGCGATAGTATCATGCCGCGCTTCGGGGCTGATGGGTTGCTGACGGGGGCACAGATCGGCGATGTGGCCGATTATGTTCTGGCCTTGGGCACACCGGCCGGAACGCCGCTGTCGGCAGGGGCGAAGCGCGGTGCGGCGGTGTATGAAGAACAATGCGTTGCCTGCCATGGGGCAAAGGGTGAAGGGCTGCCAGAGCTGGGCGGGCCGCGTTTGTCGGATGCGATTTGGCTCTACGGGGGCGACAAAGCGGCGCTGGTGAAGCAGATCAGCGCCCCGCGTCAGGGGGTGATGCCCGCCTGGTCGGGCCGCCTGACCGAGGCGCAGATTAAGATGGTCACGCTGTATGTGCACTCCCTAGGGGGTGGTCAATAGGGTCCGCTGACCGATCCTCTCCGTTGATGTCTTGATAAAATGGCCCCGTTCACTGCCAAAGCCGTGCGGTGAACGGGGCGGAGTTATCCCGAATGGCCGACCAGCCGGTAGCCCCTTTGCGACCCCTCGCCGCCGTCCCGGACGCAGGCGATGCCCTTTTGTCCGCCAAGCAACAGCGCGAGACATTGAAAGCGGCGGGCGATTCGCTCTACGCCAACCGGGTCAAAGTCTATCCGAAGTCGGTCAGCGGCCCGGCGCGGCAGGTGAAATGGGCCATCCTGGTCTTTTGCCTGCTGGTCTATTATGGCGTGCCGTGGCTGCGTTGGGACCGGGGGCCGGGCCAGCCCGACCAGGCGGTTTTGCTCGATCTGGACGGGCGGCGCGGTTACATCTTCGGTCTCGAAATCTGGCCGCAAGAAATTTACTACCTGACCGGGGTATTAATTTTGGCCGCGGTCGGACTGTTTCTGGTGACCAGCCTATTCGGGCGGCTGTGGTGCGGTTATTCCTGCCCGCAAACCGTTTGGACCGACCTATTCCTGTGGATCGAGCGGCAGATCGAGGGGGATCGCAACGCCCGGATGCGCCTGGATCAGGCCCCCTGGTCGGTGGCGAAATTGGGCCGGAAGCTGCTGAAGCATGGCATTTGGCTGGTGATCGCCTTTCTCACCGGCGGGGCCTGGATCATGTATTACCAGGACGCCCCGACCGTTACGCGCGATTTCTTTATCGGCGATGCCGGGTCTGGCACGTATTTCTTCGTTGGGCTGTTTACCAGCACTACCTATGTCTTGGCCGGTTGGGCGCGGGAGCAAGTATGCACCTATATGTGCCCCTGGCCCCGGTTTCAGGCGGCAATGCTCGATGAGCAAACCCTGATCGTCACCTATCAAAAATGGCGGGGGGAGCCGCGCGGTAAGCATAAGGCGGGCGACCCGTGGGACGGGCGCGGCGATTGCATCGACTGCAAGCAGTGTGTAGCGGTTTGCCCGACCGGGATCGATATTCGCGATGGGGTACAGTTGGAATGCATCAACTGCGGTCTTTGTGCCGATGCCTGCGACGCGGTCATGGCCAAGGTTGAGCGGCCCAAGGGGCTGATTACGTGGGATACGCTGGCCAATCAGCAGGCGAAAGCGGCGGGCAAGACCGCCCGGTTTAAGCTATTCCGCGCCCGGACGATTATCTATCTGGCGGCGATGGTGGCGCTGTCGGTCGCGATGGCCTGGGGACTGCTGTCGCGCGCCACGACCGAGCTGACCGTCTTGCGTGACCGGGCACCGCTCTTCGTTAGTCTGTCCGACGGTAGTATCCGCAATGCCTATACGCTGAAAATCATTAATAAGCAGCGCGACCCACAGACGGTTACGCTCAGTGTCGCCGGACTGCCGGTGGCCGATCTCGTGGCGCGCGGTCAGGATGATCGCGACCTTAACCCTGCGGCGCTGATCCTGCCGCCCGATAGTGTCAGCACGGTTCGACTGTTCGCCAAAGTGCCGAAGGCGCAGCTGAAGCAGGAACGCTTAACCCTGACCATCGCGGTTCAGAACCAGGGAACAGCCGAACGGGCTGCCGCCGAAACCTTATTCATCGGCCCGCCGGTACCGTAAGGAGTTCATGATGACTAGTTGCCGCGCTGATACCGATGCCTCACGCCGCTACCGCTGGATCCCCTGGTGCTTTCTGGGCGGGTTCGCCGTGGTGTTGGTGGCGAATGGAACGCTGTTATATTTCGCTACCCGCCAGCCGGTCGGGCTGGTAGTCGAGAAACCCTACGAGCGCGGAATCGCCTATAATAAGCTACTGGCGGCGGCCCGCGATCAGGCAAAGCTGGGGTGGCAGGCGGAAGCGTCAGTGCGCGATTATTCGGCGACGGCGGAGCGTGGGCGGCTTCTGCTGACGCTCACCGATCCGGCGGGGCCGTTGGCGGAGGCCGTGGTTCAGGTCACCCTGTCCCGTCCGGTGGAGGGCGATAGCCTACCAACCCTAACCCTGCCGGTGGAAAATGGTTCAGCTCAAGCCGTGATACAGTCGCTGCGGGCCGGCCAGTGGTCGGCGCGGCTTGTGGTGCGCAAGGGCGAGAATCAGGCCGTTCTGGAACAGCGGTTGATTGTGAAATGACGGCGCTGCGGGCATCTCCCGTCGAACGATCGACCCCGCTTACGGCCTGCGCCCATTGCGGCGCGCCCTTGGTCGCGGCGGCAGGGGCGGCTGAACGGTTCTGCTGTCACGGTTGCGCCGGGGCCTATACGCTGATTCACGATCTGGGACTGGATCAATATTACGCCCGCCGCAGCCTTGATCCCGACGCCCGCGCGCCACGCCCGGAGGAAGAGGGGGCCAATATGGTAGCCTTCGTTCGGCCCGGTCCGACCGCAGGCAGCCATAGTCTGACCGTGATGGTCGATGGGCTGCAATGCGCGGCCTGCGTCTGGCTGATCGAAGCAGTGCTGGCCAAACGGCCCGATATGCTGGAGGGGCGGGTGAATATGACCAGCCGCCGCCTGCGCCTAACTTGGCAGGGCGGGGCGGACGGGTGGCAGGCTCCGGTCGCCGCGATTGAAAAACTAGGGTATCGGCTGATCCCCTTTGATGCCCAGCGCTTGAAAACCGCCCGCGACCGGACCAGCAGGGAATTGTTGCGGGCCTTGGCGGTTGCGGGGTTTGCGGCGGCGAATGTTATGCTGCAATCGGTCGGCGTTTGGGCCGGGCACTTCCAGGGCATGGGCGAGGCGACGCGCGATCTGCTGCACTGGGTTTCGGCCTTCATCGCCCTGCCCGCGGTGGTTTACGCCGGGATGCCTTTCTTCAAGTCGGCCTGGGGTGCCCTGCGCCAGGGCCATACGAATATGGATGTGCCGGTCTCCATCGGGGTTACCCTGGCGACGCTGATGAGCCTGTATCAGACCTGGCAGGGGGCGGAGCACGCTTTTTTCGACGGCGTGACCATGCTGCTCTTTTTCCTGCTGATCGGGCGGGTCTTCGATCATCAGGCGCGCGGTGCGGCGCGGGCGGTGGCCGAACAGTTGCTGACCTTACGGGCGACGGCGGTGCGGGTTCTGGGCCGGGGCGGGACGGTTACGACCGTCCCCGCTGATCGGGTGGCCGTTGGTGATCGTATTCTGGTGGCGGCGGGGGAGCGGATTGGGGTTGATGGGCAGGTTATCGAGGGGGTCTCGGCGCTCGACACCAGCCTGGTTACCGGCGAAAGCCTGCCGCGCGCCATTCAGCCGGGCGATCAGGTGCACGCTGGGATGCTGAACCTGGGAGCACCGATCACCTGCGCGGCAACGGCCACTGGCGATGGCACCTTATTGGCCGAAATCGTTCGCTTGATGGAGGCGGCGGAGCAGCGTCGTTCGCGGTTCATCGCCCTGGCCGACCGGGTGGCGAAGCGCTATGCGCCGGTGGTGCATGTAACCGCGCTGGCAACTTTCCTCGGCTGGGTATTCGTGGCGGGCGCACCCTGGCAGGAGGCGCTGTATGCGGCGGTTGCCGTTCTGATTATCACCTGCCCCTGTGCCCTGGCGTTGGCCGTTCCCGTCGTCCAGGTGCTGGCGAGTGCCCGGCTGATGCAGCGCGGGGTTCTGCTAAAATCGGCAACCGCGCTCGAACGGCTCGATCAGGTTACCGATGTGGTCTTCGATAAAACGGGCACCCTTACCTTGGGGCGGCCCGCGTTACGCGATGCCGAAACCTACTCAACTGAGGTTTTGCAGCGGGCGGCCGCCCTGGCGCGCGCCAGCCGTCACCCCTTATCACGTGCCCTGACGGCGGCGGCGGGGCCGGGGCACGCGGCGACCGGGGTGCAGGAGGTGGCGGGGGCGGGCTTACGGCGGCTAACCTCGGCGGGGGAGGTGCGTCTCGGCAGTCAGGCGTTCTGCGGAGTTGGTGCCGGTGCCGCCGATAATGCGCCGGAACTTTGGTTCGCGGAACCGGGGCGGCCGCCGATCCGCTTTTGTTTCGATGATCCGATCCGGGCGGATGCGCGCGCGGTGGTGGCTAGACTCCAGCAGCAGGGCTATCGGGTTGCGCTCTTGTCGGGCGACCGGCCTGTTGCGGCGCAGGCGGTGGCGGAGGCTCTGGGAATTTCCAATTGGCAGGCCAGCGCAACCCCGGCAGCGAAGGTTGCCTATCTTGAGGCGCTGCGCGCGGAGGGGCACCGGGTGCTGATGGTGGGGGATGGGCTGAACGATGCCCCCGCCCTGGCGGCGGCGAGTGTTTCTCTATCCCCGACCAGTGCCGCCGATGTGGCGCAGACCGCTGCCGACCTTGTGTTTCAGGGCGATGCCCTGGCCCCCGTACTGCTGGCGCTCGATACCGGGCGACTAGCGCAGCGGCTGGCGCGGGAAAATCTTTGGATCGCATTGATTTATAATCTTTTGGCAGTACCGTTGGCGATTGCTGGG
>CAZNVY010000039.1:25202-29359 GCA_964576605.1 uncultured Elstera sp.
TGATTGCGGCGGCGGCCATGTCGTCGTCGTCGCTGCTGGTGATCGGCAATAGTTTCCGTCTCGCCCGTCGGAGGGTGCCGTGGATATTCTGATTTATCTTATTCCCGTCAGCCTGCTTCTGGGCGGCGGCGCGCTCGTCGCCTTTCTCTGGTCGTTGAAATCCGGGCAGTATGAAGACCTGGAAGGGGCGGCCAACCGTATCCTCTTCGACGATGATTCGCCGCTGCCGGATAAAAAGCCGCCACCGTAGCAACACCTGTCGGTATCACAAAAAAATGGCCGGGGATTGCGCCCCGGCCGGGTGCTTTTGTACGACGCGCGGCTTACAGCAAGGCTTCGTCGTAGGCCAACAGGCTCTTGCTGCCGCTGCGGATGCTCGCCAGCAGCCCGCCCGCGCGCACCAACTCGTGTTCGGCGAAGAGGCGGGCGGTGATCAGTTTCGCTTCCAAGAACGGCGCATTGCCGCCGCCTTGGGCCAGATCGGCCTGCGCGGCGAGGGCGGCACGCGCCAGCATCCAGCCACCGGCCACCACCCCGGCGAGGTCGAGGTAGGCCGCCGAGGCGGCAAACGGCAGGCGCATATCTTCTTTCGCTGCCAGTAGCAGCCAGTCGGTCGCCGCGCGCAAGGCCGCCTTACCGTCGGTCAGATTGGCGGCGACGACCGCCAGATCGTCCCCCGGCTGGGTTTTCAGGGTGGCGAGTGTTGCGTCAATGTCAGCGATCAGCGCCGTCATCGCCGCCCCGCCGTCGCGCAGCAGTTTACGGCCAACGAGGTCGGCGGCCTGAATGCCGTTGGTGCCTTCGTAAATCGGGGCGATGCGGGCGTCGCGTAGGTGCTGGGCGGCGCCGGTTTCTTCGATAAAGCCCATGCCGCCGTGCACTTGCACGCCGGTGGAGGCGACGGAGACGCCAAGGTCGGTGGCCCAGGATTTGACGATGGGGATCAAGAGATCGCCGCGCGCCTGCGCCCCGTCGATACCCTGATGGGCGCGGTCGAGCACGGCGGCGGCTTCCAGCGCCAGGGCGCGCGCCGCTTCGATCTTCACTTTCGACAGCAGCAGCATCCGTTTGACATCGGGATGGCCGAGGATGGTTTGCGCCTGACCGCCCGGCAGCGGCTTTCCCTGCGTGCGCGTGCGCGCATAAGCGACGGCGTGCTGATAGGCGCGTTCGGCAATCCCGATGCCCTGCACGCCGACGTTCAGGCGCGCGTTGTTCATCATCACGAACATATATTCAAGGCCGCGATTGGCCTCGCCGATCAACTCGCCCAAGGCGCCTTCGGTATCGCCATAGGCCATGACGGCGGTGGGGGAGGCATGGATGCCGAGCTTATGTTCGAGGCCGACGCAGCGCAGATCGTTCTTGGCACCCAAGGAGCCATCGTCGTTGACCATCACTTTCGGCACGACGAACAGGCTGATGCCCTTCACGCCCGGCGGCGCATCCGGCAGGCGGGCGAGCACGAGGTGGATGATATTATCGGTATAATCGTGATCGCCGTAGGTGATGAAAATCTTCTGCCCAGTGATGCGATAAAGGCCGTTTTCCGCCGGAACCGCCTTGGCGCGCACAGCGGCGAGGTCTGACCCTGCCTGCGGTTCGGTCAGGTTCATCGTGCCGGTCCACGAGCCTTCAATCATCTTGGCGAGATATTTTTCCTTCTGCGCTGGGGAACCGTGACGCTCCAGGCACTCAATCGCCCCGGCATTCAGCAGCGGGCAGAGGGCGAAGGCCATGCTGCCGCTGTTCCAGAGTTCCGACAGCGCGGCGGAAATCGCAATCGGCAGCCCTTGGCCACCAAACTCAGGATCGCCGCCGACCGAGTTCCAACCGCCTTCGACGAAGGCATGATAGGCGTCGCGGAAACCGGGGGCCGTCCGCACCACGCCATTTTCGAGAACGGCACCGTGACGATCGCCGGGCCAATTCAGCGGGGCAATCACATTGCCCGCGAATTTGCCTGCTTCTTCCAGAATGGCATCGACATCGCTGGCATCGATGCCGTCCGGCAGAACATCCGCTACCCCGACGACGCGGTGCAGCGTGAAGCGAATATCATCGAGCGGTGCCTGGTACGTCATAATGCGATTACCTTCCCTGGATTCATGATGGTGTACGGATCTAAGGCCCGTTTGATCTGGCGCATCGCTTCCAGCGCTGCGGGGGACTTATAATGTTCAAGCTCGTGCACCTTCAGCTTGCCGATGCCATGTTCGGCGCTGAAAGACCCGCCAAGCTCTTGAACGATGTCGTGAACGACGCGGTTGGCCGCCTCCCACTGCTGCAAGAATGCCTCCCGGTCGGCCCCGACCGGTTGCGAGAGATTGTAGTGTAAGTTTCCGTCTCCGGCATGACCAAAACTGCAAGGGCGGGTGCCGGGGATCAATTTTTCAATCGCCGCATCCGCCCGCGCCAGAAAGACCGGCACCGACGCCAGCGGCACCGAAACATCGTGCTTTATACTGCCGCCTTCATGCTTCTGGGCGTCCGAAATCTCCTCGCGGATGCGGCGGAAAGCCGCGCGCTGCGTATCGTTCTGGGCAATCGCAGCATCGACCACCCAGCCGTTTTCCATCGCCTCCCCAAGCCCCTCTTCCAGGGCGTTCTGAAGATCGCCCCCAGCGCGGGGGGAGGAGAGTTCGATCAGCGCGTACCAGGCGCTTTCCGTTTCCAAGGGATCTGACGTGCCGGGAACATGGCGCAGCACGGTTTCGATGGAAAAGCGGCTCATCAACTCGAACATCGTTACCGTATCGCCCGACCGTTCGCGCAACAGTGCCAGCGTATCGATGGCCCCTTGCGGGTCGGCCACGGCGACAAAGGCGGTGGCAATGTCGCGCGGGCGCGGGAACAGCTTCAGCACGGCAGCGGTGATGATGCCGAGCGTGCCTTCCGCGCCGATCAGCAGGTGGCGCAGATCATAGCCGGTATTGTCTTTCCGCAGCCCGTGCAGGCCATTGTAAATGTCGCCATTCGGCAGCACGGCTTCGATGCCCAGCACCAGATCGCGGCTATTGCCGTAGCGCAAGACAGCGGTGCCGCCCGCATTGGTCGAGAGATTGCCGCCGATCTGGCAGGATCCTTCCGCGGCAAGGCTCAGGGGAAAGAGCCGGTCGGCCTCCTCCGCCGCCTTCTGCACATCGGCCAGCACGACCCCGGCTTCAACGGTCAGCGTATAGGCGGCTTTATCGATGGCGCGGACGCGGTTCATGCGGGCAAGCGACAGGATCACCGTTCCGGCTTCGGCAACCGCGCCGCCGACCAGGCCGGTATTGCCACCCTGGGGCACGATGGGGGTGCGGGTTTCGGCGCAGAGCTTGACGACTGCCGCCACCTCTTCCGTTGTCGCGGGCTTAACCACGACCGAAGCCGACCCGCGATAAAGGCCGCGCCATTCCACCAGATGCGGTTCTACCAGCGCAGGATCGGTCACGACGCCCTTCGGGCCAAGCAGGTCGGTCAAGCGGGCGATCAGGGCCTCAGTCGGCATAGCAATATTCTTCCTTGTGACGGACGGATCAACGGGGGGCTGCGGCGCGGCGCAGCCGGTCCAGAATGGCAAGACCGATGCCTTGGGCGGGAATCGGCATTACCGCGATGCCGGAAAATTCTGGCTGGTCCAGTGCCCGCAGTGCGGCGAAAAGATTAGCCGCCGCTTGCACCAAGTTCCCGCGCGGCGACAGGTTGAAAACCTCGCTAAACCCCTCCGGCACATCGGGGCCGAAGGCTAACAGCGCCTCACCTGGCTGGGGATCGTCGCAGGTTAGGCGCACGGGCAAGCGCGGGGCATAGTGACTGAGCAACATTCCAGGGCTTTTCGGCCCGTCGGGCTGATCGGCGCTCGCAACCTCGATTTCCCCTAGGGAGGCTTCCAAGGTTTCCCGCGTGATGCCGCCGGGGCGCAGCAGCACGGCCCGCCCGCCGGTAAGATCGATCACGGTTGACTCAAGCCCAACCTTGGTTGGCCCACCGTCCAGGATCATGGCGAGGCGATTGCCGAACTCCGCCTCCACGTGCTCCGCCGTTGTCGGGCTAACTTTGCCGGACCGGTTGGCGGAGGGGGCGGCGACCGGGCGCCCAACGGCATACAGCAGTTGCAGCGCCACCGGATGATCCGGCACGCGGATCGCCAGCGACGGTAGCCCGGCGGTCAC
>CAZNVY010000040.1:0-26828 GCA_964576605.1 uncultured Elstera sp.
ATTTCGCGGCTTTCGCGGCTGTTGCGGTCTCGACCGTCGGGGCGGCGACCTTCGGGGTTTCGACCTTAGGGGCGGCGGCTTTCGGTAGGCCGGGCACGCCGTTCGGCAGCGGGGTTTGCGCCCAGGCGGCGGGGGCGATTAAGGCGGCGGCGAGGACCAGGGCAAAACGGGACATTTTAGCCTCCTGACGGGAAAAACAACCGACAGTATATCACCTCGGCGCGAAAACGGCGGCGCGTTTCCGGCGATAGGCGGCCATGCGCACCCCCAAGGCGACCAGTAGCAGCATCAGGGCGATGCTATAGGGCGGGTTGGCCGGAACCCGTTTCCCAAACGCGACGACAAAGCTGATCCATAGATACCACAGGCCGATCCGGTGAAGCCCCGGCCAGACCGCCCACCGCCGGGCGGTATCGCAGGAGGTGGCGGCCATGAGGAAGATGAAACCATAGGCGATGCCGCCGGTGACCAGATTGGCCGGATTGGTCAGGCTCCAGAATAGCGCCGGGTCGCGCGTCGCCAAGGCCACCAGCACGACAGCGTGGGTGAGGTGCGACAAGGCAAAACTCAGCCCAAACCAGCGGCGTAGTTTGAGGAGGGCGGCGCTGGCCGCCCTTGGCCACAGGCTGTGCAGCGGTCCCGCGACAAAGGCGAGCAGGAAGAGGATCAGCGAACTGCGCGCCGTCCCCCGGATAATCAGGCGCAAGGCTTCCGTTTCCGTTGGTGCCCCGGCGAAGGCCAGCAGGCTGCCCCCGGCCAAGCCAAGACCGGTGAGCATCAACAGCAGCAGTCCGTTCGGCATCTCAGGCTCCATACATCGTTATAGGAGGTATCGTTATGCTAGGTATAAGCTGAAACCTTGATCCCTAGCAAGCCTAGGCTTAAGATCGGCGTATGGACGCGGAAATGCTAAAGGGCCATCTCGATACGATCCTGCTCGCGGCCCTGCGGGCGGGGGAGGCGCATGGCTATGGGATTATCGAAACCATCAAGGCGCAAAGCGACGGCACCTTCGATCTGCCGGAAGGAACGATCTATCCGGCGCTGCATCGGTTGGAAGCTGCCGGGCTGCTGGTCAGCCGCTGGGGCCAGTCGCCAACCGGGCGCAAACGGCGGCTCTACGCGCTGACCCCGGCAGGGGAGGCGGCGTTAGGCGACCGGCAGGCGCGCTGGGCGGCTTTTTCCGGCGCGGTGGAGGCGCTGTTGCGCCCCGGCGGGCGCTGAGTGGACCCGGCGGCGCAGCTCTATCTTCACGCGGTCCGGGCGGCGCTGGCTTTCGATCCGGCGCTGGCGGAGCGGGTGGCGGCTGAAGCCGAAGATCATCTTGCCGAAGCGGAAGAGGCGCGCGGTGGGGCGGTCGATCCCCATCTTTGCCTCGGCCCGCCGGATGCTTTCGCCCACGGCATCGCCGCCGCCCACGGGCCGCAGCGGCTGGCGGGGTTTCTGAAACTGCTGCTGACGGCGCTGTTGCTGGTGACGCTGACAATGCGTTTGCGTTTAGCTTTCCTGCCGCCGCTCGACGCCGAAGATTGGCTGTTGCCCGCCCGCCTGGCTGACCGCTGGGGCCTGATTGCGGCAACGCTGGCGGCGGCCTTGGCCGGGGTCGGCCTGTGGCGGCAGCGGCGCGGGAAAGACTGGCCCCTGTCTCCCTGCCGCTTTGCCTGGATGGGCGGTGCCGCCCTGATGCTGTCCAGCCTTGGCGGGGCGGTGTTGACGGCGGTCGGTATCGTCGCCCAGCCGACCTGGGGCGCAATGATCCCCTTCGCGACGACGGCGGCGGAGGTGGTGGCCCTACTATTCCTCGCGGGCGAGTACCGCCGCGTCCGCCGCTATCCAGGGCTGGTTTAGCGCGCCCCCATCCGCACCCCGGCGAGAAATTTTTCCACCGTCCCGCGCAGGCTTTGGCTTTCCGAGTTCAAATTGGCAGCGCTGTCGTGAACGGTGGCGGAGGCTTGGCGGGCCTGATCGACGGTGCCGGTGGCGGCGCTCATTTCTTCGGCAACGGCACGGGTGCCATTGGCGGCTTCTTGCATTTGGCGGGCGATCTCGCCGGTGGCGGCCCCCTGTTGTTCGACCGATCCCGAAATATCGGCGGCGAGGCGTTCGAGGCTTTGGATGACGTGTCCAACCTCGCGCACCGCCTCGGCGGCATTGCTGGTGCCGCTGCGGACGGCGGCGATCTGGGCGGCGATTTCTTCGGTGACCCGCGCCGTTTGGCTCGCCAGCGATTTGACTTCCGATGCCACCACGGCGAAACCTTTGCCGGCCTCCCCGGCGCGGGCGGCTTCGATGGTGGCGTTCAGCGCTAGCAGATTGGTTTGCGAGGCAATTTCGTTAATCAACTGCCCGGCTTGACCGATCCGCTCCACGGTCTCGGCCAGTGTTACGATCTGCCGGTCCACGGTTTCGGTTTCGGCGACGGCGGTTCGGGTAATGGTCAGCGCCTCGCGCACCCGGCCCGCGATTTCGGCGTTGGAGGCCAGGAGTTCTTCCGCCGCGCCCGCCGTCGCCTCCACATTCGCGTGGGTCTGATCGGTGCTGCTGGCAATGGCGGTGAAGGCGCTATTGGCCTGCTGCACCGTGTTGGTCATCGTCCCCGCCGCCCGGTGCAACTGGTCGGTCATGCCGTTGACCTTGCCGAGCAGGCTAGACACCGCGCTATCGAAACTCTGGGTCAGGCTTTCAAGCTCCGCCTGCCGGGCGGCTTTGCGCGCCATCTCCTCCCGTTCGGCAGCTTCGCGGGCTTCCTGCTGCTCCAGCGCCGTCCCGAAGCCTTCGAGGGCGCGGGCGAGACCGCCGATTTCATCGGCCCGCGCGGCTTCCCGGCTGAGGTTCAACCGCCGCTCCCCGCCCGCCAAACGAGCAACGGCGCCGCCCATCGCCAGCAAGGGCCGGGCGACGGTACGGGTGGCCAGCAGCGAGACGATCAGCACGGCAAGGCCGCCGAGCAGCACGACGCCGAGCACGCTATAGGTCAGCATATGCCCGCGCGCCAACTGCGCGTCGATCACCGTTTGGATTTCAAACACCCCGCGCACGTCGCCGACCTTCCAATCTTTTTTGGGCGATTGCGGGTGGGAGTTATGGCAGGCAACACAGGCTTCCCCCAGCCGGTCGCCGACCGCGACGCGCACAACCTCCTTGCCGTTCAGCACCGTGCGGTCGATGAAGGGGGTATCGGGGTTTTTCTGGAACTGGTCCCAGGCGGCTTTCTGGAACGCATCGGTCTGGCGATTGGCCCGTTCCGGGAAAGGGTAAGGGCTATAGAACGATAGGCTGACGCCCTTGTCTTGGAGACGGGCCGACATGTCCAACATAAAGGTTGCCGGGATCGGCACGCCTTTTGGATCGTTGGCATGGAGGTGGGTTAACTTCAAATCCTGACTGCCCCGGATCTTCGGGACAATCGCGGTGTTGTAATAGTCGCGGACCGAGCGGAACTGCGCGATGGTTTGCAAGGCGTTTTCAACGGCGGTCGCTTGGGTATCCGCCTCGATCTGCCGGGGGATGATGAAGCCGATCACCAAGATCATCGCCAGCAGCGCCAAAGGCACCGGCAGCGCGATTTTCCAGACCAGTGAATGACGCCAGGCGCGCATCTTCGTCTCCCGTGATGGGCCGGTGTCTATTCCGGCGCGTTGGCATTACGGCGTGCGGTGACCGGCAGATGCGCGGCAGCCGGCTTTTCCGCTAGACCCCCGCATCCACCCCGTCCAGCGTTACGCCCAGCTCCGCCTCGAAGGCGGCGACCGCCTGGGTCAGATGCGCGGCCAGCCGGTCGAAGGCGGCCAGATCGTCGGGGCTAAGGCGGCCCAGCATTCGCTGTTCGGCGGAAAGCGCCAGCGGCACGATCTGGGCGTAGACGACGCGGCCTTCCTCGGTCATCTCCAGGGTCAGACGGCGGCGGTCGTGCGGATCGACGCGGCGGGCGAGGCGGCCTGCGTCGAGCAGCCGGGCAATCGCGCGTGAGACGCGTACCTTATCCATCGCCGTTCGGGCGGCAACCTCTGTCGCCGTCATCTCGCCATAGCGGCCGAGCACTGCCAAAATGCGCCACTCCGGAATCGTGAGATTGAATTGGTCGGAATAGAGTTTGGCGATCAGGGCGCTAACCCGATTGCTAAGAACGCTCAGGCGGTAGGGCAGAAACCGCTCTAGATCGAGCGGGCTGGTATCGGGGCTGCGCGTCATCTCCTCTCCCATCATCCTTGTAGTTTGTTTCTTATGAAACTAATATCCGCTTAGGCCATTCTTTCCCAGATGGGATTGCAACGCAATCTGCCGGATGCGGCAGTTTAATTATAACCGGAGGGGTGCCGCCATGAGTGAAATTACCGATATTAACCCGATGGGGACCGATGGGTTCGAGTTCGTCGAATATACGGCGGCGGACCCGGCGCAATTGGAAGCGCTGTTTACCCGTTTGGGCTTCAAGCCGGTCGCCAAGCATCGGTCGAAAAACGTGCTGCTGTTCAAGCAGGGCGACGTGAATTTCATTCTGAATGCCGAGCCGGAGAGCTTTGCCCAATCCTTCGCCCGCGTGCACGGCCCGTCGGCCTGCGCGATGGCGTTTCGGGTGAAGGATGCCGCCTACGCCGTCCGCCGGGCCGAAAGCTTAGGGGCGAAGGTGCATCACGGCGCGGTCGGGCCGATGGAACTCAATATCCCCGCCATCCAAGGTATCGGCGGCAGCCTGATCTATTTGGTGGATCGCTACGGGCCGAGCACGATCTATGACGTGGATTTCGTGCCGCTGCCGGGGGCGGAGGCGGTGCCCTTCGGCGTCGGTCTAACGGGGGTCGATCACCTGACCCATAACGTCCATCGCGGGCGGATGAAGGAATGGTCGGGCTTTTATGAAAAGCTCTTCAACTTCCGCGAAATTCGCTATTTCGATATCGAAGGCAAGGTCACCGGCCTGTTTTCCAAAGCGATGACCAGCCCCTGCGGCAAGATCCGGATTCCGATCAACGAAAGCGCCGACGATAAGAGCCAGATCGAAGAATATCTGCGCGCTTACAATGGCGAAGGTATTCAGCATATCGCCCTGTCGACCGATGATATTTATCAGACCGTCGAAACCCTGCTGGGCAAGGGCGTGAAGTTTATGGATACGCCGGATAGCTATTACGAGCTGATCGGCAACCGCCTGCCGTATCACGGCGAGGATGTGGAACGGCTGAAGCAGAACCGCATTCTGATCGACGGCGCGCCGACCGAAAACGGCGGGCTGCTGCTGCAAATCTTCACCGATACGGTGATCGGCCCGATCTTCTTTGAAATCATCCAGCGCAAGGGCGACGAAGGCTTCGGCGAAGGCAACTTCCGCGCGCTGTTCGAGTCGATCGAACTCGACCAAATCCGGCGCGGCGTGGTGTAGCATGAAACATTGGATCGAGTTTCCCCATATCGAAGGCGAAACCTCGCGGCAGGCGCATTGCGACCTACCGCCGGGCACCTTCGAGCGGGAGATGGGGCGCGAGGGCTTCTTCGGCCCCGCCACCCACCTTTATCACGCGCATCCCCCCACCGGCTGGACCGATTGGGACGGGCCGTTGCGCCCGCGCGCCTTCGACCTTGCCCGGCTAACGGCCACCGAAGCCAGCCCGTTTCAGGCGCCCGATATTCTCTACAATAGCCACGTGCGGATGCGCTTCTGGCACGCCCCTCAGCGCATGGATCATCTGGTGCGCAATGCCGATGGCGACGATCTTCTGTTCGTCCATACCGGCACGGCGGCGCTCTACTGCGATTTCGGGCATCTGGCGATTGAAGCGGGCGACTATGTGCTGCTGCCGCGCGGCACGATGTGGCGGATCGATCAGGCCCAGCAGTTCACCGCGCTACTGATCGAAGCGACGAATAGCGCCTATCGCTTGCCCGATAAGGGTTTGGTCGGCCCGCACGCGATTTTCGATCCCGCCATGCTGGACGTGCCGCGCATCGACGATGCCTTCCGCGCCCAGGCGACGGAGGAGGCATGGACAATCCGCATCAAGCGGCGCGGGCAGATTTCCACCGTCACCTTCCCGTTCAATCCGCTCGATGCCAAAGGCTGGAAGGGAACCCTATCGGCGGTGCGGATCAATGTGCGCGATATTCGCCCGCTGATGAGCCATCGCTACCATCTGCCACCGTCCGCCCACACCACCTTCGTGGCGGATCGTTTCGTCGTCTGTACCTTCGCGCCGCGCCTGTTCGAGACCGACCCCGGCGCGCTGAAAGTGCCGTTCTTTCACGATAACCTCGATTACGACGAGGTGCTATTCTACCACGCCGGGGATTTCTTCAGCCGCGACAATATCCACCCCGGCATGATGAGCTTCCACCCCTGCGGCTTCACCCACGGCCCGCACCCGAAAGCGCTGACCCGCGCCTTCGAGCAGCCGAAAACGGCCACCGACGAATATGCCGTGATGATCGATACCCGCGACGCGCTAGAGGTCGGCACCGGGGCGGCCTCGGTCGAATGGGCGGGCTATGTGAACAGTTGGATGGGGGCATAAGACGATGAAACTCGCAACCCTGCGAACCGGCGGGCGCGATGGCGCGCTGGTTCTAGTATCGACCGATCTGACGCGGGCGGTGGCCGCTACCGGGATCGCGCCGACGCTGCAAGCCGCGCTGGATACCTGGGCGGAGACAGCGCCGAAGCTGCGGGCACTCGCCGCAGACTTAGAGGCAGGCCGGGCCGAGGGCACCTTTGCCTTCGATGCCGCCGCCTGCCTGTCCCCCCTGCCGCGCGCCTATCAATGGTGCGACGGTAGCGCCTATGTGAACCATGTGGAACTGGTGCGCAAAGCGCGCGGCGCAGCGATGCCGGAAAGTTTCTGGACCGATCCGCTGATGTATCAGGGCGGCTCCGACAGTTTCCTGGCACCGACCGAACCAATCCGTATGGTCAGCGAGAGCTTCGGCATCGATTTCGAGGGCGAAGTTGCGGTCGTGACCGACGATGTGCCGATGGGGGCCGATCTTGCCACGGCGGCGCGGGCGATCCGGCTGGTGATGCTGGTCAACGATGTATCGCTGCGCAATCTGATCCCGAATGAATTGGCGAAAGGCTTCGGCTTTTTTCAGTCGAAACCCTCCAGCGCCTTTTCCCCGGTTGCCGTGACGCCCGATGCGCTGGGCGCGGCCTGGGACGGCGGCAAGCTGCATCTGCCGCTGCTGGTGGCGCTCAACGGTCAGCCGTTCGGCAAAGCCAATGCCGGGGTGGATATGACCTTCGATTTCCCTACCCTGATCGCCCATGCCGCCAAGACGCGGCCTTTGGCGGCGGGCAGCATCATCGGCTCCGGCACGGTATCGAATAAGGATGCCGGGGGCGGGCCGGGGCGGCCGGTCAGCGACGGGGGCTTGGGCTATTCCTGCCTAGCCGAAGTGCGCATGGTCGAAACCCTGCTGCACGGCGGCGCGCGCACGCCCTTCCTGCACTTCGGCGACCGAGTGCGGATCGAGATGCAGGACGCGGCTGGGCAGAGCGTGTTTGGCGCGATTGAGCAGACGGTGGAAGAGTATCGCTGAGGGGGGCTAACGCTCCCCCCATTCCAGCCGTCGCTGCCAGCCGCTGCTTTGCCGCTCGGCGATCAGCAGGGCGGTATCGCCCTCCGTCAGCGTAAAACGGGCGCGGCCTTGTTGTAGGGGGCCGAGGTCGGGGCTGCTGCCACTCAGGGTTAGAGTCATCCCGGCGGCGTTAAGGGCGGTATCGGTTACACTGGCCGTGCCGCTCCCAACCGAAATCGGCAGCGTGCCGCCTTGGAACGGCAGTTTCCCCCCGGTGAAGGCTTGGGCCAGGGCTAGGCCGCGCGCTTGACTGCGGGACGGGTTCCCCTCTTCGGCGGGGGCTAGGGCGGCGCGCAGCCCGTCCAGATCAATCCCGCCGAGATGCCCATCGCTGATCGTGGCGGTTAGCGTGCCGGTCAGGGCCTGGGGCAGGGCGGCCAGGGTTAAGGGCTTGGCCGTGAGCGTGCCGGTCATCGCCAGGGTCCCTTCGGCTTCCGGCTCATCGAAGAGCGCGGCGGTCGCCCGGCCTAGGGCCGCGCCCGTCAAATCAACCGCGAGGGTGACTAAAGGCTCGCTTTCCCCGAAAGCCAGGCTAGCGGTTAGCCCCAAACGACCGCCATAGAGTTTGGCCGTGCCGTCATCGAAGCGCCAGCGCCCATCGGTAAAACGAACCCGCCCGGCAAGATCGGTCAGCCCATAGGGGGGCTGCTCTAGCAACCCCAGTCGCAGCGCAATATCGGCGTCGAGCGGCCAGAGGAGGGCATCGGCCAGCCGCGCCTGCACAAAGCTGCTACCCCGCCAAGCGACGGGACGCAGGACCGAGATGCCGACCCCACCTTCCAGTTTCCAAGGGCCGTCACCTTTGGGGTAGCTAAGGCTGCCGCGGGCATCGGCGGTCAAATCCGGCAGGCGTAGGGTCGCCGCCTCGGCGGTTATCTGGTCGCGGTTTAGGTCTAGCCGGGTGGTGATTTTTACCGGCCCGTCCCCTGCCGCCGTCAGGCCGAGTGTCCAATCGCGGAAGACCTCTGCCTGGCTGGGGTGGGTCAGGTCCACATCCAAAACCGCCCGCCCGGCAGCGGGGGACCAGCTGCCGCCGATCTGCAGATCCAAAGCGCCAAGGCGGGCGGCGAGGGCGACATCGGCTTTCGTCAGCGGGCCGGTTAGCGCAAGGGTTGCTTGACCGGGAACACCGGGGCGTAAGGGGAGCGCCCCGCGCAGCAGTTCTACCGAGCGTGCCGTATCGGCCCAAGTTCCGGTGGCTTTCAGGGCGAGGAGCGGCGGCACCTGGGTCACGTCGAGCGTGCCGCTCAGACGTAGAGGCTCTGGTCCGCCAAAGCCACTCACCGCCGCCTCGGTCAGGGTTAGAATACCATTGGCAAGTTGACCGGTTAGGCGAAGATCGCGTAACGGGTGATCGGCCAGCAGGCTTTCCGCCACGGTTAGCGATACGGCCCCGTCGATCTGCGTTAAGGGGGTAAGGGCGCTCTCGCCGCCAATCAACTCGGCCCAAGGGGTCAGTGGGTGTAGTGCGTCGAACGGCAGCCGGTCGGCGGCGAGCGTGGCGGTAAGGGTCGGGCGGGGGGCAACGGCATAGCGCACCGCCCCGGTTAGTCGGCTATTGTCAAAACTAAGGTCGAGCCGGTCGAGGGATAGATGCTCCCGGTCCCCGGAGAGGGCGAGGGTGCCAGAGAGCCGCCGCAGCCGGTCGCCGCGCGGAAACCAGCGCGGGTCGGCCCCGGCCCAAACCAAGGCGGGGCGCGGATCATCGCCGCCAATTTCGCCCCGCCCGACAAAGCGCCAATTTTCCCCCGGCAGGGTGGCCCCACTGACGGCGATTTCCGTGCCGCCGGGCAGAATGATCGCGCCTTCCGAGACGGTTAGGGTGCCATTTTCCCAACTGGCGATCAGCCGGGCTTGCCGCAGCACGCCGGCGTGCCACTCCACCGCATCGGCGGCGAAACTGAGCGTGCCGTCCGGCAGACTCGAATCGGTCCGGGGTTGCAACGGAGCGGCCCAGGGGGCACGGAAAGCATCGAGATCAAGCCGCGCGGTGCGCAGACTGGCCACCCAGGTCAGCCGGTCGGTCCAGGCAAAAGCGAGTGTGCCCGCCAGCCGCTGATCCCCCACCGCCAGGGCAATATCGTGCAACGACAGCCCATCGGGGGTGAGATCGACCGAAGCATCAAGGGCAAACCGCCCCTCAGCCGGTTTAGGAACGCCGAAGCCGAGAAGATGAGCTAACTCGGTTGCCCGTGCGCCTTCCCCTTTCAATTTACCGATGAACCGCGCGCCGCCCTCCTCGGCCAGCGTCCCGGTTAGGCGTAAGGTCGGCCCGCCGCCACGCGGCCCAACCGAGAGCGCCAGCGCCCGACCCAGGCTGGCTTCCAGTCGCCAGGGCAAGGTACGATGCCGGAAAGTAGCGGCCAAGCGGGGGGCGTCGCTGGGCTTCCCGAAGGTCAGATCGGCCTCGATCCCGGTCAGCCGGTCGCCCGCGTCCATAAGGGGCGAGCCGATTTCGCCGTCGGTGATCTGCACCCTGACCAGGGACGCGCGGCCAAGCCCTAGAAAATCAGTCCCGGTCGGCAGGTCGAGAAACTCGGCAACGGGCCGTTCGATCCTGAGAGAGGCAACGCGTACCGTGCCCGTTAACAGGGCGGCCAGGTCGAGATCGGCCTGAATAGCCTCGGCGCGCACGAAAATGGGGGATCGTTCGCCCGCCGCCTCTCCCAGTCGTACCCCTTCCACCCGTAAAGACGGGGTGGGAAGCAAGGTGAGGCGAATATCCCCATCCAGGGCCACGCGGCGGCCCGTGACATCACCGATCAGACCGGTCAGTTCTGGGCGGTAATGAGTCCAGTCGATCCAGCGCGGCACGATCAGCGCCGCCCCCAATGCCAGCAGAACCAGCCCCAGCGGAATGATCCACAGCGCCCAGCGCGTCGCCGACCTTTGCCTCATGGTTCCCCTGTACCCGAAAGTGTCTCGCCCCTTATAGCAGATGCAGTGCCTGGGCAGGCAGGCCAAATGAAAACCGCCGGAAGCGGGGATTCCGGCGGCAACACCCCGTCGATCCGCGACAGGTTAGGCGGCCAACAGCCGGTTGACGGCGGAGGTCACGGCTTTCAGCGCGGCGGTAACAATATTACGGTCGGCGCCGACACCCCACAGGCTGCCGTCCTGGGTCTTCAGTTCGATATAGGCGACGGCCTGAGTATTCTGGCCGCGCCCGGTCGCCTGCTCGCTATAGGACAGAAGATCGATTTCGATGCCGTGCAGGGCGGCCAGGGCGCTGCAATAGGCGTCGATGGGGCCATTGCCGCTGCCTTGGATGGTGGCGTCGGTGCCCTTATGACGGATTTTCGCCGTTAAATGCCGAACTTCCGAGGCATGGGCATCCGGCACCGTCGTATGGGACAGGAATTCCACCGGGTCGATGGCTTTGAGGTATTCGCTATCGAACACCTCCCAGATATTGCCCGCCGTCAATTCCTTACCCGTGGCGTCGGTCACGCGCTGCACGACTTGCGAGAATTCGATCTGCAAGCGGCGCGGCAGGGTCACGCCATAGTCGGTTTCCAGCAAATAGGCGATGCCGCCTTTGCCCGACTGGCTGTTGACGCGGATGATGCCCTCGTAGCTGCGCCCCACGTCCGACGGGTCGATGGGCAGATAGGGGACCTCCCATTCCTTGGAGTTGGAGCGTTTCAGCGCATCCAGCCCCTTTTTGATCGCATCCTGGTGGCTGCCGGAGAAGGCGGTGAAGACGAGATCGCCCGCGTAAGGATGGCGCGGATGCACCGGCAGTTGATTGCAATATTCGGCAACGCGAACCAGCTCGTTGATATCCGACAGGTCCAGCCCCGGGTTAACGCCTTGGGTGAACAGGTTCAGCGCCAGGGTCACCACGTCGACATTGCCGGTGCGTTCGCCATTGCCGAACAAGGTGCCTTCCACCCGGTCGGCCCCGGCCATCACGCCGAGTTCCGCTGCCGCAACGCCGGTGCCCCGGTCGTTATGCGGGTGCAGGGAGACGATGGTTTCCTTCCGCCAGCGGGTATGGCGGCAGTAATATTCGATCTGGTCGGCGTAGATATTCGGCGTGGACATTTCCACGGTCGCCGGCAGGTTGATGATCGCCTTATGGGTTTCGGTCGGCTGCCATACGTCCAGCACGGCATCGCAAACTTCGACGGCATAGTCGATTTCGGTGCCGGTAAAGCTTTCCGGCGAATATTGGAACACCACTTCGGTTTCCGGCACGGTGGCGACCAGTTCTTTGACGATCTGGGTGCCTTCGGTGGCGATTGCCTTAATGCCGTCCTTCTCCAGCCCGAAGACAACGCGGCGTTGCAGGGTGGAGGTGGAATTGTAGAGATGGACGGTGGCGCGGCGCGCGCCTTTGATCGCCTCGAACGTCCGTTCGATCAGCGGGCGGCGGGCCTGGGTCAGCACCTGGATGGTGACATCCGCCGGGATCAGGCTTTCATCGATCAACTGGCGGCAGAAATCAAAATCAGTCTGGCTGGCGGCAGGGAACCCGATTTCGATTTCCTTAAAGCCCATCGCCACCAGGGCCTTGAACATGCGCAGCTTGCGGTCCGGCCCCATTGGTTCGATCAGCGCCTGATTACCGTCGCGCAGATCGACGGAACACCACATCGGCGGCTGGGTGATGGTGGCGTTCGGCCAGGTCCGGTCCGGCAAATTGATGGGCTGGAACGGACGGTATTTGGTCGCGGCATCGATTTTCATCGGAAATATCCTAGTCTCAACTCGTCGGCCTAAACGGCATGGGGAGGGTGCGTGCGGCCCGCCTACAGCTACCGGATGGCCGCAAGTTAGGGCCGGTAGCCGCCGATAAGTCGAAGCGCGAGAAGAAGGCCAAGCGATGCCGCCGACGCCGGTAGGGTCGTTTCGGTCGCAAGGATATAGGCCTTCTGAATGCTCATGGCGGCGACGATAGGCAATCGAGGCGCTACGG
This sequence comes from uncultured Elstera sp., assembly GCA_964576605.1. Lineage (GTDB taxonomy): Bacteria > Pseudomonadota > Alphaproteobacteria > Elsterales > Elsteraceae > Elstera. The sequence goes on from CAZNVY010000040.1 coordinate 12,488, forward strand.
GTCAACCGTCTTTCGACGCAGGGGCGGTATTAAGACAGGTCGCTTGCGGCGCGCAGGATCGTTGCCGTTTGCCCAGAGGCGGCTTCGGCGGCGCTGAGTAGTGCGGGGAAATCGTCGGGGGGATTACCCGCCCCAAGCATCTTAGTGAAGACCATATAGGCATTGGTGCCGCTGCCGTAAGCGCGCAAACTCGCGTCATCATTCACCCAGGCGAAAACGATCACCTTCGCCCGGCTGTCGAAGCGGTAGAACAGCCGGTATTGCTGAAAAGATTTGGCACGGAACCAATGCTTGCGGGCTTCGCCCAGAGCATCGCCCTGCCGGAACTTCGGGTGGCCGGGGTCGGCGGGAATATCGACGGTGATCAGCCTCAGGATGGCCGCCAGCCGTTTCGTGCAGTTTTTCTGCCGATAGTGTTCCGGGTCGGCGTCCTGGCGCAGGGCGACCTCGCGGATCAAGCGCTCCAACTGATCGACGAATAATGGGTGCGCATAAAGTCGCCAGCCATTGACCGTCACGTCAGGCATCGCCGATCCCGCGCAGGATTAATCGTTTTGGGGATCAAGGGCGGTGTTGAGATCAATCTCCACCCCCTCGACCAGGGTTTGCATCTGCACGACCAGGGCTGGGCCGACCGACGCAAGCGCGGCGGGCCGTGCGCGAATATCCGCTTCTAGAAGATCGAGAAACGGGCCAAGCGCGGTGTCCGATCCATCGTCGCGGATGGGTTCGATGTACACCCGCCCGCTCGCATCCAGGCTATAGCGGATGCGGTCGCCTTTCGTGAGGTTCAAGGCACGGCGAACGCTGGCTGGAATCGTTGTTTGGTAACGGTCGGTCAGGGTTGAAAATTCTTGGTCTAGACCCGGCATGGCCGCATTCTCTTGGAAGGTCGCCCTGTCGACCAAGGGTAATGCAAATGCATTACTTGGTCAAATGCGCCGCTTCAACACCGCCGGGCCGATCACGCCGAAGCCGAGGGTGAGCAGCGCCATGATCACCCCGTGGCTGACCAGCACGATGAGGCTGGTGTCGTAGCTGTGATAGAGGCTCATGGCGAAGGCCGCGAGGGAGGCGGAGGCAAGGCCCGCCAGTAGGGCCAGCGGCAGCCGCTCGAACGGCGCGGCGCGGCGCAGCATCAGCAGCATCGGCACGCCAGAGACAAGACCGGTCCAGCCGATCTGTTTCAGGCAATGGGTGGAGATGCCCCAATAGAGCGTTCCCGCGTTGGCGTCATCCAGGCAGCCCTTACCGATTAACAGCAGCCAGGCCGCCAGCGGCAGCAGCGGCAGATAGCGCAGCGCCGGGGCGGCACCGGGGATCGACAGTTTGAAGGCGGCCAGTGCTGCCGTGATGCCGGTCAGCAGGATCGCGGCGGTTTCGCCCAGAAAGCGCGGTTGGGCGGCCATCGCGTCGAAATCGGGCCGCAGACCATTCGCCCAGATGATGAGACCAAGGAACAGGCCGGTCACACTCAGCCACCCCAGCGCGCGCACCCCCGGCGGTCGCAGCCGCCGAACGGGCGGCAGTTCCGTGCTCAGAAGGTCGATCAGCCGGGCGCTGTCCATCGTTTACTCACCCCCCAATAGGCTTTTCAGGCGCTTTAATGCCCGATGCACCGAGACTTTTAAGGCCCCCACATTGGTCCCCAGCTCCACGGCGGCTTCCGCCAGTGACTTATCTTGAAGCCGCACCAGCAAGATCGCCTGCCGTTGCGCTTCGGGAAGCTGATCTAAGGCGTGGCGCAGGGCCTGCACCTCATCAACGGCTTCCTGATCGCTATTCGCCGTCAACCGGTCGGCGGTTACATCGAAATCATCGACGGTGGTTTCTTTCGCCGACCGCCGCTTTACCCGGCGCAACTCGTCGAGCAGGCGGTGGCGCACAATCGCCGCCAACCAGGGTTTGAATGGCCGGCTAGGATCGTAGGTATGACGGACCAGATGCAACGAAAGCAGCGCTTCTTGCGCGGCATCCTCGTCGGTCCGGCCAATCTGGCGCAGGATCAGGGCACGCACGAAGGGCAGAATTTCAGACAAAAGCTGCCGATAGGCTGCGCTATCCCCCGCTTGCGCGGCGGCCATCAAGCGGCCCCAATTCTCTGCCTGATCGCTGGGCGAAGCCATGTTACCGGGCGATCAGCAGACCCAGCATCAGCGCCCCCACGGCGATGCGATACCAGGCGAAGGGGGTAAAACCGTGCCGGGCGATAAAGCCAACGGCGGTGCGCACCACCAGCAGGGCGGTCAGAAAGGCGGCAAGAAAACCCACGGCGATTACCACGCCGCCATCAAAGGACAGCAGCGACCAATTCTTGTAAAGATCGTAAACGGTCGCGGCTGCCATCGTCGGGATGGCGAGGAAGAAACTGAATTCGGCGGCAGTCTTGCGGTCAAAGCCCATCAGCCGCGCCCCCAGAATGGTTGCGCCCGACCGGGAGACGCCAGGGATCATGGCAAGACACTGGATGAACCCAATCGCCAGCGCGGTTTTCGGCGGTACGTCGGCAATATCGGTAAACCGTTCCGGCATCCGTCGTCCTTCGATGATGAGAATGGCAATCCCACCCACAATCAATGCGACCGAGACGACCCAGGGCGAAAATAGCACTGCCTTGATGATGCCATGCGCCCCCGCGCCAATCACCATGGCAGGCAAAAATGCCAGTAAGATCACCAGAATGAACCGCCGGGCGGCGGTCTCCGTCGGGGCCGCCACAAGCACACCGAACAGCTTGCGCCAGTAGAGTACGACAATCGCCAGAATCGCGCCAAGCTGAATGACGATCTCAAATACCTTCCCCGGTGGGCCTTGAAAGCCGATCAAATCGCCGAGGAGGATCAGGTGTCCGGTGGAGGAGACAGGCAAAAACTCCGTCAACCCTTCAACCACCCCCAGAAAAAGCGCTTGCCAAAACTCTTGCACGCCTTGTTCCTTATTTTGCCCTTGCTCAATGCCGCCGCACTCTAATCCTTTCGACCGCTGCCGACCATAGCGCAGCTGCGTAAAAGGGTTGCCAGGGAGTTTAGTCTCCCAGTAGAAGACTATAAGTATCGTATCGAGGTTACCCCTTATGGCACGCCCAGTTCCCCATCCGATCCCTTATCAGGGTAGTAAAAGGCATTTGGCCCCTGAAATTACGCAATATTTTCCCAGGAAAATAGATATATTTTTTGAACCTTTTGCTGGCTCGGCTGCGGTTACTTTGTATGCCGCAAGGTATGGATTGGCCCGTCGTTTCGTCTTGGGTGATATTTTGCCGGAGTTAATCGATTTATGGCGAGAGATTCTATTTCAACCGGAACGGACCGCCGCGCGCTATGAGGCTGTTTGGCGAGGGCATATTGATGGTGGGACTGATTACTTCAATTCTGTCCGCGAGCGTTTTAATCGAAACCGCGAGCCTGTTGATCTTCTGTATTTGCTGGTACGATGCGTTAAAAATGCGGTTCGTTTCAATCGAAGCGGTGATTTTACCCAGTCTGCCGACAAACGGCGATTGGGAACCCAGCCCGCTAAGATGGCAACGGCAATTTTAGCGGCCAGCACCCTGCTTAAAGGTAAGGTTGAGCTGCATTGCGGCGATTTTACAACCACAATTCAAGATGCTGGCCCTAGGGATCTGATTTATATGGATCCGCCTTACGAAGGAACGACGCAGGGCCGTGATAAGCGCTATTTCCAGCAATTAGAACGAGGCAGGCTTATAGAAGCCTTAAATGATCTCAATACGCGCAATGTACCGTTTCTTTTATCTTACGACGGCGAGACGGGAGGGGTGGCCTATGCACCGCCGCTCCCCGGGGATATTGGGATGCAGAGATTGCTGCTTAATGCTGGAAGATCGTCCCAGGCGACGCTAAGTGGGCGTGACGCTGTCACTCTAGAAAGCCTGTACCTGTCAAAAGAGGTTAGTGAATTATTTAGTCGGTCTTCGGAGGAAAGAGGTATTGTTTCTTTTTCATTATTTTCCTTTTGATAAATGTGCTGTTAAGAGGTTTTTGATATAGACCTGTGGTGAGATATTATGGTTCTTAGAATGTGAAATTATATGATTATAAATTTCTAATTCATCTTCGCGCCAAATGATATCCAGTCTTCTTTCTGGGCACAAAGCGATATGGTCATAGGCTTCTGGTGATGCCCAAAAGCAGGACCTGCAGCGCTCCTTATCTTTGATTTCCCGATAATTTTCACAGTTTTCACAGGACCAGCTCTTGGCGCGTTGTGCGGAAGCGTCAAGCAACATGTAGTTTTCAACATTTTCTTCCGCGCTATTTCCAGCGATTTCATAAGGAATTCGATGATCGATTTGCAGATAGCGTGGCTCAAGCAGTTCGCCGGTTAAATGTGATCGAGCACCATATCGTGCGATAAGGGCGTCCTTAAATTTCTTTGAAAATGATTTGCGGCCGCCGATACGTCCGGCAATTGCCTTAGCGGGGTCGGCAAACCGATAGGCGGCAATCTTTCGACCTGTCCGAGCGCTTTGAGTGCTAAAGGTCTCTAACGGTATACCGGCTTCGCGAACATCCCGGATCGCGCGCGGAGGATGATCGTATCCGTAAATGTCGCTCAATTCTTCTGTTGATATGGTTCCATTTTTAAGGATATGCCAAATAACGGCCTGGGCACGTTTTTTGGTAACAGCAATGCACTTCTGATAAAAATCTTCGGGCATTCCGGTTGGTTTTTTAGGAATTTTAGTCATCATGTGAAATCAATAATTCGTAAGGTTCTATAGAGAAAAAATCTGCGAAGGCTTGCAGTGTTGCAATGGTTATATTCCGTTCTGCACGTTCAACGGATCCAATATAGGTTCTATGATAGCCAAGACGTTCGGCCATTTCTTCTTGTGATATAGAGAGGTTTTTTCGATGCATTAGGATGTTTTTAGCTATTACTTCTTGTAAATGTGCCGATTTTCTTCGAGTATTGATCTTTTTGTATTCCATAAGTGCGAATTTTATGAGCAAGATGTCTTGAGGTCGACAGACTATAAGTAGCTTTTGATGTCTCCTAAAAGGAACATTGACGAACGTCAAACCGCCGCTGACACTGCGCTGCGGTAAAACGCCCCGCGCCGGGGCGTTCCCGATAAGCATGGTTGAACAAGCCGCCGCGTCAACGGCGGCAATGCGACTATCAGAGGGGAGACTGACTCGCATGAATAAGGTCCACGCGACCGCCGTGGATGCCCTGGCTGGGCGTCTGTTCGACGGGATGGTGATCATGGCCGGGGGCTTCGGCCTTTGTGGCATTCCCGATGCCTTGATCGATGCGATTAAGCTTGCCGGGGTGAAGAACCTGACGGTTATTTCCAATAATTGTGGTATCGACGGGGCCGGCCTCGGCAAGCTGCTGGAAGCGCGCCAGATCAAAAAAATGATCTCGTCCTATGTGGGCGAGAATAAGCTGTTCGCGCAGCTTTACCTGTCGGGCGAGCTTGAGCTGGAGTTCAATCCGCAGGGCACGCTCGCCGAACGCTGCCGCGCCGGCGGTGCCGGGATCGCCGGGTTCTATACCAAGACCGGGGTTGGCACCATCGTTGCCGACGGCAAGGATGTGCGCGAGTTCAACGGCGAAAAATACGTGCTGGAAACCGGGCTGGTCGCCGATCTATCGATCATCCACGCTTGGAAGGCCGACCGCGAAGGCAACCTCGTCTACCGCAAAACGGCGCGCAACTTCAATGCGCCGATGGCGACGGCGGGCAAGTTCACCGTCGTGCAGTGCGAACATCTGGTGGAGATCGGCACGATCGACCCCGATCAGATCCATACGCCCGGTATTTTCGTGAACGCCCTGGTGCATGTGCCCGATGTTGAAAAACGCATCGAGCAGCGCACGACGCGCCCGCGCGCCTAACCTTCGGACCCGGAGCATTCAACATGGCTTGGACCCGCGATCAAATGGCCGCGCGCGCCGCACAGGAACTGCGCGACGGTTTTTACGTCAACCTCGGTATCGGCATTCCGACCCTGGTCGCCAATTATATCCCGGACGGGATGCATGTAACGCTGCAAAGCGAAAACGGCATGTTGGGCATCGGCCCCTTTCCCTATGAGGGCGAAGAGGATGCCGATCTCATTAATGCCGGCAAGCAGACCGTCACGGCGCTACCGCAGTCGAGCTTCTTCGACAGCGCGACCAGCTTCGGCATGATCCGCGGCGGCCACATCAATCTCGCCATTCTGGGCGCGATGCAGGTCGCGGCCAATGGCGATCTTGCCAATTGGATGATCCCCGGCAAGCTGGTGAAGGGCATGGGCGGCGCGATGGACCTGGTGGCCGGCGTGCAGCGCGTTGTCGTCGTGATGGAACATTGCGATAAGGACGGCGGCCCAAAGATCCTGCCAGCCTGCACCCTGCCGCTAACTGGCACGCGGGTGGTGGATCGGATCATTACCGATCTCGCCGTCTTCGATGTGGATCGCAAGAACGGCGGGCTAACGCTGATCGGCCTTGCCGATGGCGTGACGGCCGACGAGGTGAAGGCCAAGACGGGCGCGCCCTTCGCGGTGGCGCTGTAGCTTTGGTGCATCCGCGTCCAGCCAGTTAAGGCGGGCGCTGCGGCACCCTTGGTCCATTTTTATAGAGGAACGAAGCCCCCGGCGGTGCCCACCGCTAGGGGCTTTAGCCCTTTACAGCTTTGCAACCTTCATTTCGGTGATCTCGAAGCTCTGCCAGACGCCGTTGACCGTATAGGGATCGGTCTGGAGATAGGCGTCCAATGCGGCGCGGTCAGGAAAATCGGCGATCAAGGCGCTACCATTCATCGTGCCATCGGCACTAAGCAACGCGCCGCCAATCAAGACTTGCCCCGCCTCCTTGTATTTTTTCACATTCGCCAGATGGGCGTCGCGGGTGGCGAGGCGGCGGGACAGCGCATCGGCATCGGTGCCATCGCGGGCAATGACCAGAAACTGCATAGCTGGGTTCCTTTAGTTTCACACCAAACGATCGGGAAAGCGGCCCAGGATAATTAACGCCCCGGCTTTCGGAAAAGCCTGGGGGTTTCCCCAGGGTGCTCTTTATGCCAATACCGCTTCTCGTCACCCATCCCTATGCCAGTTTGGAGGCGGCGATCAAGCGTTGCCCGCTGCCCGTGCAGGCGGCGATTTGGATGATGCTGTCCGGTCTGGTGTTTTCCAGCATGGGGGCTTTGATCCGCCTGATTGCGACCGATCTGCACCCGTTTCAGGTGGCGTTTGTGCGAATTGCCGTTGGTATCCCCCTATTAGTGCCGATTATCTGGCGGCAAGGCTGGCGTGTGCTGCGGACCAATCAGTTTCCCGCGTATCTGCTGCGCGCCTTTTTTGCGATCACGGGTCTCTTGGGCGGCTTTTATGCCACGGCGCATTTGCCGTTGGCCGATAGTGTTTCGGTCAGTTTCACCGCCCCGTTATTCGCCACCTTGGGGGCGGCGGTCTTCCTGGGGGAAGTGCTGCGCGCCCGGCGGGTGGCGGCGTTGGTCATCGGTTTCGTCGGGGTCTTGGTAATTCTGCGGCCGGGACAGGCACCGCTCGATCTTGCGATGATGGCGGCGCTGGCGGCGGCGGCGGCGTCGGCCGGGTCGATCCTGTCGGTCAAACGCCTGTCGATGACCGAAAGCTCCACCAGCATTGTGGCCTATCTTTCGCTGCTGACCACCCCAATTGTGCTGATTCCGGCGCTGTGGGTGTGGCAGGCCCCCAGCCTGGCGCAATGGGCGGTGATGATCTCGATCGGGATTATGGGAACTGCCGGGCAGATTTTCGTTACCCGTGCCTATAGTTTGGCCGATGCCTCGATGGTGCTGCCCTTCGATTATCTGCGCCTGCCGATTACGGCGGTGCTGGCCTATCTGATCTTTTTTGAAACGCCGGATGTCTTAACCTTCGTCGGGGCGGGCATTATCGCGGGTTCAACCTGCTATATTGCTTGGCGCGAGGCGCAATTGGCCCGGCGGGCGCGGCCCGATGGTTAACCCCGCTTAAATTTTTCCAGCATCTTGCGGGCTGCCTGCCGGTGCGCCTCGGTAATCGCGCCGCCCGCCAGTTTGATGGCCCCGATCAGCACGGCAAAATCATCGCCATAGCCAAGCGCCGCGATCCAATCGGGCACGGTATCGAAGGGCAGCACGAAATAGGCAAGGGCGGCGGTCAGTGCCAGTTTCGTCGTCGTGGGGGTTTGCGGGTCGCGCGCCGCGTACCAGGCCGCCAGTAGGTCGCTCGCGAAGGGTAGGCGGGCGGCAAGGCGTTGCAGTTTTTTCCAGAAGGAGGTTTCGACCAATTGCGCCTGGCGCTTGGCCTCCTCCGGTGTTTTTGGCAGAACCAGCACGGGCAGGTTGCGCAACTCGGCATCGGTCATCGCGGGTGGTTCCCTGTGAGCGTTCCCATTGGTCGCAGGTAAGCTCTCTTGCCTTCGTTGGCAAGCGCCTGTATTGCCTCATCCGCAAATTCCCTTTTGTCCTGGATGGAAAAGATGGACCTGTCGAAGATCAGCATCGGCCCGAACCCGCCGGAAGACGTGCACGTCGTCATCGAAAACCCGCGTGGTCTGCCGCCGGTGAAATATGAAATCGACAAGGACAGCGGCGCGCTGTTCGTTGATCGGTTCGTGCATACGTCGATGGTGTATCCGGTCAATTACGGGTTCATTCCGCATACTTTAAGCGGTGACGGCGACCCCGTGGATATTATGGTCGTGACCGATCATCCGATTGTGCCGGGCTGCGTCATCCGCGCCCGCCCGGTCGGTGTGCTGATGATGGAAGACGAAAGCGGTGTCGATGAAAAGATTCTAGCCGTCCCGGCGACCAAACTCTGGCCCGCCTATAAGGACGTGGAGCATTACAGCGACCTGCCAGAAATTCTGATCGACCAGATCAATCATTTTTTCACCCACTATAAGGACCTGGAAAAGGGTAAATGGGTGAAGGTACTGGGCTGGGAAGGGCCGGAAAAAGCCAAGGAGTTGATCCTGGCCGGCATCGAAACCGCCAAGAAGAAGTAGCCTGACAGGCCGGGGTGCAAGACCCCGGCCTTTTTACGCTAATCGGCGCTCTAGTTTAATTTTGTCCCAGGCGGCATTGATCCCGGCGAGGGTTTCGGTCGCAAGCGAGATCGCCTCGGCGGGCATCCCATTGGCAACCAGCCGGTCCGGGTGATGATCGCGCACGAGGGCCAGATAGGCGCGGCGGATCTCGGCATCGCTCGCTGTCGGCTCTACCCCCAGAGTGCAATAGGGATCGCCGCAGCAGGCGTCTAGCCCCAGGTGCCGTTGCAGGACCGACCGAAACGCCGCCCCCTCGAACCCAAAAATCGCGGCAACCTGCTGAAGATAGATAATCTCGTCGGGGTGGATTTCGTGATCGGCGCGGGCGATGGTGGCCAGGCTGCCTAAGAGTTCTTCGAGCACCGGCGAGGCAGGGGGGAAGAGCGCGGCAATCTGCCGGGCATAGGTCTCGAACCCGGCGGTGCTGCGGCGGGCAAGCTCGAAGACGCGGCGGGCATTCTCCTGCTCTTCGGGCGAGACGGTGAACAGACGGCGGAAGGCGGTGATTTCCGGCAAGGTCACCGCGCCATCGGCCTTCGCCATCTTCGCCGACAGGGCAATGACCCCGATGGTGAAGGCGATAGATTTGACGGCCTGTTCTGGCGGCGGGAGTGGTTTATCGCCCGTCAGCCGGTCATAGGCATCGCCCAGAAACTCATGAATCAGTCCACCCAAAGGCCCGCCGAGCGCCCAGCCGACGCCCGCCAGCACGGCACTGACCGTAATCAGATCCATCGTTTATCGCCTCACCCCCAGTTTCGACCTGCGGCTTTTGCACGGCAGCCTATCGCCCCGCGACCGTTTCGTCATCCCCTCCGCGCCGGGTGGGGGCTTGACGAAAGCGGCAGGGGAGGTTACCTATGTAGGTGCAAATTGCTGCATCGCAATATAAGCAATACTCCGAAATTTCGGAGTTTAGGTCCCTCTAGTCGCGATTTTTCGCGGCAGCGCAAAAGGAGGGCCGGGAGAAAACGATCCGTACGAAGGACCTGACGATCCCCTGCCTGCGGGTGGGGTGAGGAGGGTGTGATGGGTCTATTCCGTAAACTGGGGGCCGCCGATGTGGCCGCAATGGTCGATCATCTCTGCCGCCTGCCAGCATCCGACCGCCGTCTGCGTTTCCACAGCACGGTTTCGGCCGATTGGATTGCCAAGCGCTATGCGGCGCTGGATTGGAGCCGGACGGTGGCCGTTGGGGTTTTCGTCGATAGCGTCTTGCGGGGCTTTGTCGAGCTGGCCTTCGATCATCCCTTGCCCGTACCGGAAAGCCGGGCCGAGTTGGCGATTTCCATCGAGCCGCAGTTCCAGCGGGCGGGCCTGGGGCGGGCGCTTACGGCGCGCGCCGTCACCATCGCCCGGAACCGGGGGGCGCAGCATCTAACAATGTTCTGCCTGCCGGAAAATCTACCGATGCGCCGAATAGCCAAGCGGCTGTCGGGAGTGCTGCACCAGGAGGACGGCACCGTCGAGGCCGAATTGGACCTGACCGCGCCGACGCCGGTTTCCTATTGGCTCGAAGCGGTGCAGGATGCCGGCGATGCGGTTGCCGGTAGCTTGGATCTCTGGCCGCGCCTGATGCGCCCTTTCGCGCCCCCGGCGGAACAAGCGGCATAACCCCTTGCAGGAACGCTCTGATCGCGCCACCTTCTAACGGTGTTAACTAAACCGGAGAGGCGCGCTGTGTCCATCGATCTTTATTACTGGCCCACGCCAAACGGCCATAAGATCACCTTATTTTTGGAAGAAGCCGGGTTAGACTATCAGATTAAGCCGGTCGATATTGGAGCCGGGCAGCAGTTTCAGCCGGATTTTCTGAAGATCGGGCCGAACAACCGAATGCCGGTGATTGTCGATCATGCCCCGGCAGAGGGTCAGGAGCCGATTTCGGTGTTTGAATCCGGTGCGATTTTGCTCTATCTCGCCGAAAAGACCGGGAAGTTCTTATCGAAGGACCTGCGCAGCCGCGTGCAGACGACCGAATGGTTGTTCTGGCAGATGGGCGGCCTGGGGCCGATGGCCGGGCAGAACCACCATTTCGTGCAATATGCACCGGAAAAAATTCCCTACGCGATGGACCGCTACGTGAAGGAAACCAACCGGCTGTATGGCGTGTTGAACAAGCGCCTGGAGGGCCGGGAGTTTATCGTCGATGCCTATTCCATCGCCGATATGGCGGCCTATCCCTGGATCGTCCCGCACGAGCGCCAGGGCCAAAACCTTGACGATTTCCCGAACCTAAAGCGCTGGTTTAACGCCATCGCCGCCCGCCCGGCCACGATTGCCGCCTATGCCAAGGGCGAGGGGATGCGCAAGACCCCGACGATGACCGACGAGGAAAAGAAAATCCTGTTCGGCCAGACGGCGCGTTAATAGGGCGCGCTCCTCCCGCCGCCGCGCCTATCCTTGGGTAAGCGCGGCGATCTGGGCTTCAAGGTCGGCAATCCGGGCGTCCCGCGCTGCCAGCGCATCGGCCACATCCGCCGCCTCGAACCGTTGCGGGATATGCTGGGGGCAGTTGATGTCCCAGGCGGCAACGCGAATCAGGATGGCCCGTTCCGGCACGCCCTCTGCCGTGGGATCGTGCAGGCGGGCGATCAGGGCGGGGTCGTCTTCGATCACTTGCGCCGTGCCCCAGAGTTTGATGCGGCGGCGGTGGGTGTAATCCATGAAGAACAGATGCACCTTGGGGTTTTCCAGCAGATTGCCCCACGATAGATACTGGCGGTTGCCGCGATAATCGGCAAAGCCGAGCGTTTCGGAATCAAGGGTTTTCAGAAACCCCGGCGGCCCACCGCGATGCTGGATATAGGGCTGACCGTCGGCGGTGGCCGTTGCCAGATAGAAGCTGCGCTGGGCGGCCAGAAACAGCGTTAGATCGGCGCTTACTTCCGTGCGGAACCCCCCGCGCGCTTCCATTTTGGCATATTGCGCGCGCGACCCCAGCCGCGTTTGCAGGGCTTTGACGCTGGGTGTGAAGGCGATATCGCTGCTGGGCGGCTGGGACATGGCGGGCGCTCCGATTTTAGCGTTTTAAGGCAAATGCGTCGTCACGGGGGCGTTACCCGCTGGGGATTTGCCTTAGGCGGCCAGGGGGAAGTCGATTTCGGTATCGAAAGCGTTATTGATCAGATTGCTGAAGGTCACATGGGTGACGACGCCAACGATCTCGATCAAGGCCGCATCGGAAAAACCGGCGGCGCGGGCGGCGGTCAGCGTTGCCGGGTCGATCCGGCCCTGACTGCGGGCCACCTCGGTGGCGAAGCGCACGGCGGCGTCGGCCTTGGTATCGGTCGATCCGCCGGCCCGATTGGCGCGGATTTCTGCTGCATCGAGTTTGGCGAGATGGGTGGCGAGATAGCCGTGGGCCGCGCCGCAATAATCGCAGCTATTGGCCTTGGAGACCGCCAGCGCAATGCGTTCGCGGGTCTTCAAATCAAGCTCCCCCTGGCTCAGGGCGGCGCCCAGGTCAAGATAGCCCGTTAGCGCGGCAGGACTGGTGGCGAGCAGACGGAAGAAATTCGGCAGGCTGCCAAGCTGGGCCTGAACCTTGCCCAGCAGCGGTTGGCTGGCAGCGGGGGCGGCGTCGAGGCTGGCGGGGGTCGGGATATGGGACATTGGGTTTCTCCTGCGGGGCGGCCCCACCATGGGGCGCCGTTGAGAAGACCCTCTCATCTTTCCTAACTTGCGATAATTCGGTAAATATAAAATAGACTATTGCGATTATTGGGATAATTGATGGATCGGCTGCAGGCGATGCGGGTGTTTGTGGGCGTGGCGGACGGGGGCGGCGTTGCCCCGGCGGCGCGCGCGCTGGGGTGGACGCCCTCCGCCGGGACGCGGTGGGGGGCGGGGCTGGAGGGGCATCTCGGCGTGCGCCTGTTGAACCGCACGACGCGGGCGGTTTCCCTAACCGATGCCGGGCAGCGCTATCTTATTCGCGCGCGTCAGCTTTTGCTCGATCTTGAGGAGGCGGAGGCGTTGGCGCGGGAGGAACGGGCGCATCCCGCCGGGCGGCTGACGGTGGCGGCGTCTAACGTCTTCGGGCGGCTGCATGTTAGCCCGCTGATGTGCGACTATCTCTCGCGCCATCCAGGGGTTTCGGGGGAGCTTCTGCTGTCTGACCGTAACGTCGCGCTGGTCGAAGAGGGGATCGACCTTGCCGTGCGCATCGGCGATCTGGCCGACCAGAGCGTGATTGCCCGGCGCTTAGGGGCCGTTCGCCGTATTTTGGTGGCAACCCCCGACTATCTGACCGGGCGCGGCGTGCCGACCCATCCGGCGGATCTGTCGGCACATGCGCTGATCCACTTCGCGATTGCTCCGGGGGTGGCCGAATGGCGCTTCCAGGCCGAAGGGCAGGACATTCGCCTGTCGATCCAGCCCCACTACACGACCAATAGCGCCGATGCGGCGATCTGGCATTGCGCCCGCAATGGCGGCATCGTTCGGCTGCTGTCGTATCAGGTGATCGAAGCCGTGCGGGCGGGCGATCTGGTCCCGCTGCTCACGGCTTTTGAACCGCCGCCGCTGCCGATCCATATCATCCATCCTGGTGGGCGGCTGGTTCCGGCGAAAGTCCGCGCCTTTATCGATCAAGCGGCGGCAGAGACGGCCTGGGATTTCACGACTTTCTAGTCTTGCACGGGGGGCGGGGCGGCCTGTCCGTATCGTCGCTTGTCGTGTCCCCGCCCTCGGCCTAGGGTCGCGGAAAGGGGAGAAATGTCATGGCGACAATTATTGCACCGCAAAAACATCGGGTGTCGGGGTCGGCCCTGGATGCCGCGATTACCGAGTTGCGCCAATTGTTGGGGGAGGCACGGGTGAGTACGGCGCAGGCCGTGCGCGACCATCACGGGCGCGACGAATCTTGGCACCCGACGATGCCGCCCGATGCGGTGATCTTCCCCGAGACGACCGAAGAAGTGGCGAATGCCGTCACCATCTGCGCCGCCTATGGCGTGCCGATCATCCCCTATGGCACCGGCACCTCGCTGGAAGGCCATGTCGCGGCACTGGAAGGCGGCGTGACCATCGATTTGCAGCGGATGAATAAGATCGTCCGCGTCAGCCCGGACGATCTGGATTGCACCGTACAGGCGGGGGTGACGCGCAAACAGCTCAACGACTATCTGCGCGATACCGGCCTGTTTTTCCCGATTGATCCGGGGGCCGATGCCTCCTTGGGGGGTATGAGCGCCACCCGCGCCTCCGGTACCAACGCCGTGCGCTATGGCACGATGCGCGAAAACGTGCTGGGCCTTACCGTCGTGCTGGCCGATGGCCGGATTATCAAAACCGGCGG
>CAZNVY010000040.1:26844-29347 GCA_964576605.1 uncultured Elstera sp.
CTCGGCGGGCTATGACCTGACCCGGCTCTTCGTCGGCTCCGAAGGCACGCTGGGGATTATGACCGAGATTACCCTGCGGCTCTATGGCATTCCTGAAGCCATGTCGGCGGCGGTGTGCAGCTTTAAGACCCTGGAAGGGGCGGTCGATACGGTCATTCAGGTCATGCAGTCCAGCATTCCGATGGCGCGGATCGAGTTGCTCGACGATGCGCAGATGGACGCGATCAACCGCTATTCCAAGCTCGATTACCCCGTCGCGCCGACGCTGTTTTTCGAGTTCCACGGCACCGAGGCGGGGGTGAAGGAGCAGGCGGAAATCGTGCGCGCCTTCGCCGAAGAAAACGGCGGCGGCGGTTTTCAGTGGGCGACCACCCAGGAAGACCGCTCGCGCCTGTGGAATGCCCGCCATATGGCCTATTATGCCGCCCTGGGCCTGCGCCCCGGCGCCCGCGGTCTCACCTCGGACGTCTGCGTGCCGATCAGCGAGCTGGCGCGCTGCATCCACGACACCAAGGCCGATCTGGCCCAGAGCAGCCTACAAGGAACCCTGGTCGGTCATGTCGGCGACGGCAATTTCCATATGCTCTATCTGATCGACCCCGATAGTCCCGCCGAGATTGCCGAAGCCGAAGCGCTGCACGAACGGCTGGTCCACCGCGCGATTGCCTGCGGCGGCACCTGCACGGGCGAACATGGTGTCGGCTACGGTAAAATCCCCTTTATGCAGGCCGAACATGGCCCAGCGGTGTCGGTGATGCGCCAACTGAAGCGCGCCTTCGACCCCAGCAATATTCTGAACCCCGGCAAGATCGTAAAGATTTAAGCGGAAAGCGCGGTCGCCGGGCCGCGATAGCTTGTGCCGTTGAACAGGAACCCCCCGCATCCGTGTCGGGGGTTTCTTTATGTCCGCTTTGCTGTCCTTTTCACATAAAACTGTAATTTTTTTCTAATTTCCGAAGGGAGACATTCTGAAAAAAACAAGAAACAAAAACTCCCGCCGTTTAAGCCCCAATTTCGCCAGAATCAGCTTGACCCGCCTGGGATTCTGGGGATTTTAACCCATAGGACGTGCCACAGGGACTGGTCGAAACCAAAAACGGTGACCAGGGTGCGGACAGAGGAACGGGTTGAACAGGACGGCCGGTCGAAACTCTCGTCCGCCGTGCTTGAGGCTTCATCGCTGCGGCCCCTCCGATTGCCGGGGGCAGGCCCAGCCGTGTGTGGGGGCTGGCTTGGAATATTTCCTACAACAATTGATTAATGGACTCACGCTTGGGTCCATTTACGGGCTGATTGCCATCGGTTACACGATGGTTTACGGCATCATCGGCATGATTAACTTCGCCCATGGTGAAGTTTACATGATCGGCTCCTTCGTGGCGGTGATCGCGTTCACCTTGCTGGCGGCGGCGGGCATTTCCGCCATTCCGTTGGGATTGGTGGCGGTGCTGCTGGCGGCGGTGTTCTTCACCGCCGTTTACGGCTGGGCGATCGAGCGGGTGGCCTATCGGCCCTTGCGCGGTGCCCCGAAGATCGCGCCGCTGATCTCGGCGATTGGGATGTCGATCTTCCTGCAAAACTATGTGCAGTTGGCCCAAGGCGCGCGGGTGAAACCGATCCCGCCGGTGGTACGCGGCAGCTTCGAGCTGCTGCATTTGGATGGGTTCACGGTTCGGCTAACCTATATCCAGATCTTCATCATCCTAACGACGATCGTGCTCATGGTGGGCTTCACCTATCTCATCACCCGTACGCCGTTTGGCCGTCAGCAGCGCGCCTGCGAGCAGGACCGCACGATGGCGGCGCTGCTAGGGGTGAATGTGGA
This sequence comes from uncultured Elstera sp., assembly GCA_964576605.1. GTDB lineage: Bacteria > Pseudomonadota > Alphaproteobacteria > Elsterales > Elsteraceae > Elstera. The sequence goes on from CAZNVY010000040.1 coordinate 28,670, forward strand.
TCGCACCATCTCCCTCACCTTCGTCATCGGCGCGACTCTCGCCGCCGTCGCGGGAGTGATGGTGACCATGTATTACGGCGTGGTGGATTTCTACATCGGCTTCCTCGCCGGGATGAAGGCCTTTACCGCCGCGGTTCTGGGCGGGATTGGGTCGCTGCCGGGTGCCATGCTTGGGGGCTTGCTGATCGGGCTGATCGAAGCGCTGTTCTCGGCCTATTTCTCCATCGAATATAAGGATGTCGCATCCTTCTCGATCCTCATCTTGGTGTTGATGTTCATGCCGTCCGGTCTGCTGGGCCGGCCCGAAATCGAGAAGGTCTAAGCCATGTCCACTCAGATTTCGACGGGGCTGCCCGCGCGGCCTGCCCTTGATGTTCCGGCCTTGCTGAAGGATGCGGCGCTTACCGCTTTCGTCAGCTTCTTCTTGGCCTTTCCGATGATTGGCCTACAAACCTACGATCAAGGCGGCTCCTTGGCCGTGCGCGGGCGCTGGGATCTGCTGGTCTATGCCGTGCTTGCCGGATTTGTCGGGCGCTTGCTGTTCAAGATTTTTCTGGCACTCAAACCCGTGAAATCGACCAGCGAACCATCGGCCGAGGCGATTGCCCGGCAGAAGATGATCGGCATGGTCTTGCGCTATGCCCTGCTGGGGCTGGCGCTGACCCTCCCATTCTTACC
>CAZNVY010000041.1:0-28039 GCA_964576605.1 uncultured Elstera sp.
AAAGGCCAAAACAACGCACTCCTGGCGCGAAGCCAGCTTCCATCGCGTACAACAAGCGGTTACGGGATATCAATTCCTTATCCGAGATCGTGCCGGATAATCTGCCAGTAGCTAAACCCGAAACCCGGCTATCCGCCGTTTTCCGGTCCACCTATAACTCTCTGATTTTATTTCAGAAAATGGTGGGCGCGACAGGGATTGAACCTGTGACCCCTACGATGTCAACGTAGTGCTCTCCCGCTGAGCTACGCGCCCTCACTGCTGTGAGGCCCGCTTTTTACGAAGCTGGTGCGGGGCTGTCAAGCGCGGAAACGCTCTGGTGTCCAGAGTGATCCGGTGAGAGGCGCGCCTCGTATCGAATAGGATAATGGGGGAGGCCGAGGGATGGGACATCGGGGCATCAATTGGGCTGCAATCCGCCTGGTCATTGGGGCGATCATTCTGGCGCTGCTGGGCTTGGTTGGAGGCGGGGCGCGGGCGGAAATCCCGCGCGAGTTGCTGTTTAGCGTCGAGCGTGACGGTCGCCCCTTCGGAACCCATCGGTTAGTTTTTTCAGGCACCGCGGCGGCCTTGACGGTGGAGGTTGCGATTGACCTGAAAGTCGATTTTGGCCCGATCACCGTGTTCCGCTATCGCCATCAGAACCGGGAGCTTTGGCAGGCGGGGCCGATGGGCCTACGCTTGGCGCGTATCGACACTAAAACCGATGATGACGGTGACCCGTTCCAAGTTTCAGGTGTGGCGGAAGGCCGGGTGTTTCGGGTAGAGGCGGGATCGTCAGCCGGGCTGCTGCCCGGCGATATTATTCCCACCAGCTATTGGCATCGGGCGAGTTTAGACCGCCAGGAATGGCTTGATACTCAAAGTGGTCAACGGCGGCGGGTGAGCATCCAGCCCCTGGGGATGGAAAGAATCGAGGTTGCCGGGGCGGCGGTCGAAGCCCGTCGCTATCGGGTGCAAGGCGATCTGGAGATGGACCTTTGGTATCTGCCGAATGGGGAATGGGCCGGGTTGGCGTTTTCGGCACGCGGGTCCGATATTCGCTACCGGCGGTTAACCCCGGCCACGGCAGGGCTTTTGCCGGAAGGAAGCCGCCCCGCACCAGCCTTAACGGCCGCAGCCCCATGAGTGGTGTGTTGCGGCTGGTTCTGGGCGATCAACTGACGCCGCAGCTCTCGGCCTTGCGGGATATAGACCCGGACCGCGATATTGTCTTGCTGGCCGAAGTGATGTCCGAAGCCTGCTATGTTCCGCATCATCCGAAGAAAATCGCCTTCTTCTTTGCCGCCATGCGTCATTTCGCCCAGCAGCTCCGCCAGCAGGGGGTGAGAGTGGTCTATTATGCGCTGGAGGATGCGGCACCTGCCGCGACGCTGACCGAAGCCGTGCAGCGCACGGTAGCGGCCTGGCAGCCGACGCGGCTGATTGTTACCGAACCGGGCGAATGGCGCGTCTTAACCGAGGTGGAAGGCTGGCGGTCCTCGATGCCTCTGCCGCTTGAGGTGCGGGCCGATGATCGGTTTCTCTGCTCGCGGTCGGATTTTGCCGCCTGGGCGGCGGGCCGGAAAGCGCTACGCATGGAGTTTTTTTACCGCGATATGCGCCGCCGTACCGGACTGCTGCTCACCTCTGACGGCGGGCCGGAGGGGGGGCAGTGGAATTATGACGCCGAGAACCGGGGGGCTTTGCCCGCGACCGTGCCCGCCCCGCCGATTTATCGGGTGGCCCCGGATGCGATTGTGACTGCGGTTTTGGCCCTGGTGGCCGCGCGGTTTTCGCAGAATTTCGGCACGCTCGATGGGTTTGATTACGCGGTAACGGCCGAAGCGGCGGCGGCGGCCTTCGCGCACTTCTGCCAACATGCCCTTCCCTGGTTCGGCGTTTATCAGGATGCGATGCGGCAGGGGGCATCCCCGGAGGCGGGGGAGGTTCTATTCCATGCCCGCATTGCGCTTTATTTGAATGTCGGCCTGCTTGATCCCGCGCAGATCTGCCGCGAGGTCGAGGCAGAGTATCGGGCCGGGCGGGTACCCCTGAATGCTGCCGAAGGGTTTATTCGGCAAATTCTGGGGTGGCGGGAATATGTACGCGGCCTCTATTGGCTAAAAATGCCCACCTATGCCGCCGAAAATTATTTTACCGCCACCCGGCCTTTACCGGATTTCTTCTGGTCGGGGGAGACGGATCTTAACTGCTTGCGGCAGGTTATCGGCCAAACTAAGCGCAGTGCCTATGCCCATCACATTCAACGGCTGATGGTAACCGGTAATTTTGCGCTGCTGATCGGCGCGCGGCCCGCCGAGGTGGCAGAATGGTATCTGGCGGTCTATGCCGATGCGGTGGAATGGGTGGAACTGCCGAATGTGATCGGTATGGCGCTCTACGCTGATGGCGGGACCATGGCCAGTAAACCCTATGCCGCCAGCGGGGCCTATATTGACCGAATGTCGAATTATTGCGATCGGTGCCGCTATGATCCGGCAAAGAAAAACGGCCCGAAGGCGTGCCCTTTCAATTATCTTTATTGGGATTTTCTACAACGCAATCGGGCGCGGTTGCAGGGGAACCCGCGGTTGGCGATGCCCTATCGCACGCTGGATCGCCTGCCCGATGATCGGCGGCAGGCGATTGCCGAGGATGCGCGGCGCTTCCTTGGCCAACTTGCACCAGCGCCCAGCGCCCGGAGCGATGACACGATGGGGGCGGCATGACGCATCTTTGGATTACCGGGGCCAGCCAGGGGATTGGGCGGGCCGTGGCCTTGGCGGCGGCGGCGCGCGGTTGGACAGTCTCGGCCACGGCGCGTAGCCCGGACGGTCTGGCGCAGCTTGCGGCCGACAGCGGCGGGCGCATCCAGGCGTTTCCTGGCGATATTACGGATCGGGCCGGGCTGGCGGTTACGGTTGCGGAGGTGGAACGACGGCACGGGCCAATCGATATTGCGCTATTGAATGCCGGAACCCATGAGCCGACCGATGGGGCGGCCTTCGATCCAACCGTCTATGATCGGCTGTTAACGGTGAATTTGACCGGCACGATTAACTCGCTGGCGGCGATTTTGCCGTATTTTACCGCCCGCCGGGCCGGGCAGGTGGCCTTGGTCTCCTCGGTCGCGGCCTATCGGGGTTTGCCGAAGGCGGGGGCCTATTGCGCCAGCAAAGCCGCCGTTACCGCGCTGGCCGAATCCCTAAAGTTCGATCTGGGGGCGTTAGGCATCAAAGTGCAGGTTGTGCACCCTGGCTTCGTGCGCACGCCTTTGACCGATCGAAACCCCTTCGAGATGCCGTTCCTGATCGGGGCGGAGACAGCCGCCCAGCATATTCTGACTGGGTTGAGCGGCGGCGGCTTCGAGATCGCCTTTCCGCGTCGGTTTGTGCTGCTGCTAAAACTGCTTCGGCTGCTACCGTATCGGCTGTATTTTTCGCTGGTGGCCCGCCGAACGGGGGCGGCGTCAGGACATTGAGATGCTTATTCCTGCGATTGATCCGTTTCAGACCTATCTTGAAACCCTTACGGCAGACAGCGTGCCAGATTTGCGCCCGCTGGTCGCCGCCGATGTCCGCTTTATCGATCCGTTCCACGCGGTCAGTGGGGCCGCGGCGATGGAGCGGGTCTTCGCGGCGATCTTTCAGTCGCTAACCCAAGTCAGGTTTACGGTAACCGACCGGGCTTGGTCGGGCACGGCCTGGTATCTGCGCTGGCGTTTTGAAGCGGTGCGCAAGGCGGGTGGACCGCTTTTGGCCTTCGATGGGATGAGCGAAATTCATTTCGACGCCGAGGGCAAAGTGCGTTTCTACCGCGATCATTGGGACGCCGCGCAAGGTGTTTATGAGCAATTGCCGGGCCTGGGTTTGGGGCTGCGCTGGCTGCGGCGGCGAATTGCGTCACTCCGGTAGGCGGACCCAGCGGGCATTGGCTTTCGACGACCGCACCGCCGCTTCGACAAAGGCGACGCCGCGCAGCCCATCGCGCAGGGTTGGGAAGATGACGCCATCTGGGACCGACTCCCCCCGCTGCCGCGCCCGGATCGCTGCCGCCATTTCAGAATAGAGCGTGGCGAAGGCCTCTAGATAACCCTCTGGATGTCCGCTGGGAATGCGGGTCACCCGGCTGGCCACTGCCGTTAGCCCCGCCCCCCCGCGTGTTAACCATCGCGGGGGGTCGCCGAACGGGCTGAAGATCAGATGGTTCGGCTGTTCCTGGTGCCACTCCAGCCCGCCTTTGCTGCCGTAGACCCGCAGCTTCAGCCCATTTTCATTCCCTGGTGCAACCTGGCTGGCCCACAGCATCCCACGGGCACCATTGTTGAAGCGCAAAAGAATTTGAGCATTATCGTCGACCCGCCGCCCAGCCACGAAGTGGCTCAGGTCTGCCGCCAGTTCCTGCACGCTGAGGCCGGTGACGAATTCGGCCAATTGATAGGAATGGGTGCCAATATCGCCGATACAGCCGCCAGCCCCCGCCCGTGCCGGATCGGTACGCCAATCCGCCTGCTTTTGGCCCGTGGCCTCCAAGGGTTCGGTCAGCCAGTCCTGGGGATATTCGACCTGCACCACGCGCACATCGCCCAAGGTTCCAGCCGCCACCATTGCCTGCGCCTGGCGCACCATTGGATAGCCAGAATAATTATAGGTCACGCAGAACAGGCTTCCTGTCGCCTCGACCGCGCGCTGCAGCCGCCGGGCCTCGGCCAAGCTGGCGGCGAGCGGTTTATCGCAGATCACCGGAATTCCTGCTTTCAGAAAGGCCAGGGCCGCCGGGACATGCATATGATTAGGGGTAACGATGGCGACCGCCTCGATCCCCTCTTTCAGCCGAGCTTCCCGTCGGGCCATGGCGGTAAAATCCGGATAGCTGCGCGCCGGGTCTAGTCCCAGCGCGGCGGCGGAGCGGAGGGCTTTTTCTGGGGTGGCGGACAATGCCCCCGCCACCAGCTCGAACTGTCCATCCAGCCTAGCGGCGATCCGATGCACAGCACCGATAAACGCCCCTTCGCCGCCGCCGACCATCCCCAGGCGCAGGGGCCGGGGTGCGCTGTCTGCCCGTGCCGAAACCATGGTTTTTCTCCCCGATCCTCGGATTATCCGATCCCCAGCATTCGTCGCAGTTGCGCCGCGTCGGTCTTCGCCCCGGCAAAATCATCGAAGGCCCGTTCCGTGACGCGGATAATGTGCTGATCGATGAAAGGCGCGCCTTCGGCGGCCCCCACTTCTGGGTGTTTTAGGCAGCATTCCCATTCCAGCACCGCCCAGCGGTCGTACCCATAGGCGGCGAGCTTAGAGAAAATGCCGGTGAAATCTACCTGCCCATCGCCTAAGGACCGAAACCGCCCGGCCCGATTGACCCAGGATTGATAGCCGGAATAAACGCCCTGCCGCCCGGTTGGGTTGAACTCGGCATCCTTCACGTGGAAAGCCCCGATCCGCTCGTGGTAAATATCGATGAAGGCGAGGTAATCGAGCTGCATCAGCACAAAATGCGACGGGTCATAGTTAATCCGTGCCCGTGGGTGCTGATCGACCGCGTCGAGGAACATCTCGAAGCTCGCGCCGTCGAACACATCTTCCCCAGGGTGGATTTCGTAACAGAGATCGACCCCCGCCTCCTCATAGGCCTCTAGGATGGGCCGCCAGCGTTTGGCCAATTCGCCGAACGCGGTTTCAATCAAGCCCGCCGGGCGCTGCGGCCAGGGATAAAGATACGGCCAGGCCAACGCCCCCGTGAAGGAGACGGTGGAATTCAGCCCCAAGCGGCGGGCGGCTTGCGCAGCTAAGTGCAGCTGCGCCACAGCCCAACGCTGCCGTTCGGCGGGTTTCCCGCGCAGGGCTTCCGGCGCGAATCCATCGAAGGCTTCATCATAGGCCGGATGCACCGCCACCAGTTGCCCTTGCAGGTGGGTCGAAAGTTCGGTGATCGTCACACCATTGGCCTGCGCGACCCCCAGGATCTCCTGACAATAGGTATCGGAGGTGGCGGCGGTTTCGAGATCGAACAGGCGCTTGTCCCAGGTTGGCACCTGAACGCCCTTATAGCCCAGCGATCCGGCCCAGCGGGTGATCGCATCCCAGGAATTAAACGGCGCGGTGTCGCCCGCAAATTGCGCCAAAAAAATGCCGGGGCCTTTGATGAGACTTGCCATGAACGATTCCTTAAAAGGCGGGACCGGCCCAAAGGGCGGCGGCCTCGGCAGGGGTAAGGGGGGCGGGCCGGTCAAGGCGCGAGGTTAGGTGAAGGGTTTCGCCTGTCTGCCCGGCGGTCAGCATCGCCTGCATCGCCTCCAGCGCATGGGAGGCTAGGGCACCGGAAGCCCGCTGCGGCGTACCGTGCAGCACGGAACTTGCCAGATCGGCAATTCCCAGACAGCGATAATTAGCGCGCGCCGGTGCCGTTTCCGGCCAGTTTGGCGAGCGCCAATTGGGCAGCCCAAAGGGGCGGGTTTCGGTTTCCTGGGTGATCCAGTCGCCCCCGGCGTCGGTATATTCCACCGCCCCGCCGAAGAAATTGGGATCGGGCACCCGCAGCGACCCTTTAGTGCCGTAAAGTTCGATGGGCGGGTGGCTGTGCCGCCACACATCCCAGCTCATGGTGAACTGAATATCGGCCCCGCTTTCAAAATGCAGCAGCGCCATGACGGTTGTTGGCGTTTCAACCGTGATAGTCTTGCCGGTCATTGGCCCTGGCGCGGTCACCAGACGTTCGGCGAACCCGGTCGAGGCGCGGGCCTGCACACTGGCAACCGGCCCGATCAGATTAATCAGGGCGGCCAGATAATAGGGGGCCATATCCAGGATCGGCCCGCCGCCGGGCTTGAAGAAAAACGTCGGGTCCGGGTGCCAATGCTCCATCCCGTGCGACATTAGATGACAGCTGCCAGAAAGGATGGTGCCGACCGCGTCTGCATCGACCAGCGCCCGCGCCACCTGCCCAGCACCACCCAGGAAAGTATCGGGTGCGCAGCCGATCTTCAGGCCGCGCTTATTCGCCTCCGCCACCAGGGTTGCGGCGTCCTCGGCAGTCACCGTGATCGGCTTTTCGCCGAAGACGTGCTTCCCCGCCTGCAAGGCCGCCAGACTGACGGGGAAATGCGCGTTGGGGGTCGTCAGATTAACGACGATGTGAATATCGGGCCGTGCCAGCAGCGCGTCGATGCTAAGGGCTTCGATATTGAAAAGTTTCGCCTGGGCCTCCGCCGCCTCCGCCCGCATGTCGGCGCAGGCAACCAGCTTTAGCCCCTGGAAGGACGGCATATTCTGAAGGTAGATGGTGGAGATATTACCGCAGCCGATCAGGCCGACGCCGAGCGTGCTCATGCCACCCCCCTCACGACCAAGACGCGACGGTTTCCCGCGCGCGGCGGGCGAAACGCGCCACATCGGACGGTTTATCGTGTTCGGCAACGAAGAGCGTCACCCCAGCGGCGGCGAGCGCCGGGCGGATGGCGTCCCAGTTCATCACGCCATGGCCCGGATCGGCCCACCCATCTTCATCAACGCACTCGCCCGCCGGGGCGATGTCTTTGATATGCACGGCGGCCAGGCGATGGGCGTGTTTTTGGATTTCTGTGACCGGATTGCCGTTGCCGCGCACGATCCACGCCAGATCGGCTTCCCACAGCATATTCGGCGCTTCTTGGAAGAGGCAGTCGAGGAAGGTCGTGCCATCCGCCGTGGTGCCATATTCCCAATGGTGATTGTGCCAAGCGAACTTTAGCCCTTCGCCGGTAACGATATCGCCAATGGCTTTCAACTCGCGCCCGATAGCGCGCCAATGGGCTTCATCGCCCTCGCGCTCGCCCGGCGGAGGGGCCGGCGCGATCAGCAACTCAACCCCAAGATCGCGGCACAGATGCGCTGCGCCCTTGGCATCGGTGCGCAGCTGATCCAGTCCCACATGGGCCGAGGGGGCGCGCATTCCGTGCTGGGCCAGCAAACTCTTGAGTTCAGGAATATCGCCAAACAACCCGCTATAGGGTTCGACAAGCCGATACCCAAGACTGGCGAGCACCTCGAACTGCGCCGAAAGCGGGGTTAGGGAGCGGGCGGAATAGAGTTGGAATGACAGTGCATCGATCATAGCCACGGTAAGTCTCCTTCACAGGGCGGCGGTCACAGGCGCGCGCCCGTTGCATCATCGAAGAGGGATAGGGCATCGGCCGGAAAGGCGACCGGCAGCGAATCGCCAGGTAGCAAGCCGGTTTCGGCAGCGTGGCGCAGGGCCAGCGGCGCGCCATTGGGCAGACGGCACCAAACCAGCGAATCCGCCCCCATGGGTTCCACCATTTCTACTTTTGCGGTCAGGGCCTCCGGCCCCGCCGCGCTGCCGTGCAGAATATGTTCGGGCCGGATCCCTAAGGTCGCGGGACCGCTGAGGCCCGGTGTCCGCCAGCGATAGCCCGCCAGCGGGCAAAGGCCATCGTCGGCAAGGTGGAAGGCCTCGGCCCCGTCGATCCGCCCGGCAATGAAGTTCATCGCCGGCGAGCCGACAAAAGACGCGACGAAACGATTAATCGGCTCGCGGTAGATTTTCTGCGGCGTATCCAATTGCTGGATGACCCCACCCTGCATAACGGCGATCCGGTCGGCCAGGGTGAGCGCTTCGATCTGATCGTGGGTCACATAGATCATCGTCGCACCCAGGCGGGCGTGTAGGCGTTTGATTTCGACCCGCAGTTCGGCACGCAGCTGCGCGTCGAGGTTCGACAGCGGTTCATCGAAGAGATAGACCCCCGCCTGCCGCACCAGCGCCCGGCCAATCGCAACCCGCTGCCGTTGCCCGCCCGATAGTTCAGCCGGACGACGATCCAGCAACTCGGTCAGCCGCAGCATTTGTGCTGCGGCCTGCACGCGGGTTTCAATCTCCGCTTTTGGTGTGCCTGCGACTTCAAGACCGAAGGACATGTTCTTGCGTACGCTCATGCGCGGGTATAGGGCATAGCTCTGAAAGACCATGGCAATGCCCCGATCTTTCGGCTCGTCCCACGTCACATTGCGCCCACCGATATGGATTTCGCCGTCGGCAACCTCCAACAGGCCCGCAATCGCGTTCAGCAAGGTCGATTTGCCGCAGCCCGATGGGCCAAGCAGCACCAGGAATTCCCCCGGTGCGATGGTGAGGTTAAGGTTTTCAAGAACCCGGATGCTGCCAAAACGGATGCAGATATCCTTAAGGGTGACAGGTGCGGTCGTGCCCATCGGCCTATCCTTTTACGGCGCCTGCGGCGATCCCGCGAACGAACCAACGGCCTGAAGCGAAATAGACGACCAGCGGCAAAAGTGCCGTGAGCATAGTGGCCGCCATATCGACATTATAGGCGCGTTCGCCCTGGGTGCTGTTGACGATATTGTTGAGTTGAACGGTCATTGGCAGGTTCTCCCGCCCGGCGAAGACCAGTCCGAGGATGAAATCGTTCCAGATGCCCGTGACCTGTAGAATAACGGCGACGACGATCATCGGCACCGCCATCGGCATCATGATCCGGCCGTAGATCTGGTAGAATCCCGCCCCATCCACCCGCGCGGCCTTATAAAGTTCTGGCGGTAGTGCTCCGAAGTAATTGCGGAACAGCAGCGTCATCGTCGGCAGGCCAAAAATCGTATGGATGATAATAATCGTGACCAGCGATTGCCCCAGACCAACGAACGAGAAGACCCGCACCAATGGGTAGAGGAAAATCTGGTAGGGGATGAAGGCCACGATCATCATCGCGGTGAACAAAATATTGGCCCCGCGCACCCGCCAGAACGACAAGGCATAGCCCGTCAGCGACCCGACGAGGATCGAGACGAAGACCGACGGCACCAAAATCGTCACCGAGTTGAAAAAACCAACGCTGATGCCGTTGCAATTCAGGCCCGTACAGGCCGATGACCAAGCCTTCACCCAGGCTTCTACAGTCCAGGCGTTGGGGAGCGCCAGGATATTGCCCAGGCGAATTTCCGTCATCGGCTTCAGCGAGGTCACGATCATCACATACAGCGGCAGTAGGAAGAAGAGGGCCGTGATGATGAGAAAGGCGTAAAGACCCCAGCGGGCGGGCGTCATACGCTTCGGCTTGCGCCCGCGGGGGGCGCGCTCTGGGGTGGGGCGGGCAATCATGCGCGGCCTCCCTTGCGACTGCGCCAGTACATATAGGGCGCGACGACGGCAATCACGGTCACCAGCATCGAGGTGGCCGCCGCCGTGGCAAGCCCGACATTGGCGCGCTCGAACAGATGATCCATGACGAACTTTGCGGGAACTTCCGACGCGAGACCCGGCCCGCCATTGGTCATGGCGACCGATAGATCATAAAGCCGGACCACGCTGGTGGAGAGCAGCACCGCTGCCGTCGCGAAACTGGCGGACAGCATGGGAATGATAATGGCGATATAAACCCGCCAGGGCGGTAGCCCATCAACCTTCGCGGCTTTCCAAATGTCTTCGTCGATGCCGCGTAGGCCCGCCAGCATGATCGCCATTACCAGGCCCGCCGCGTGCCAGACGGCGGCAAGAACCAAGCAGAGAATGACGGTATCCTGCCGCACGATCCAGTCGAAGGCGAAATCGGGAAAGCCCCAGCCGCGCACCAGTTTCTGGATCCCATGGGTTGGGTTCAGTAACCATTGCCAGACCAGACCGGTCACAACAAAGGACATCGAATAGGGGTAAAGGAAGATCGAGCGAAACGTATTTTCGTTCCGCACACGCTGATCGATCGCCACCGCCAGCAGAAAGCCGAGCGCCAGCGATAGGGTCAAGAACAACCCGCCGAAGATGAAAAGATTATGGACCGAGGTTAGCCAGCGGTCGTTGGCGAAAAGCTGTTCGTATTGACGCAGGCCGACAAAATTATTGTTCGGCAACATGCGGGAATTGGTGAAGCTGATCCATAGAGTCCAGCCGGTCGAACCGATATAGACAATAATCAGCACCAGGAAGGCCGGGATTAGGGCCGAAGCCGCCGCCCGATTACTGGAAAGCCGAGGCCATCGTGGTTTCATGGCGCAACGCTTCCTTTCTTGCGCGACGCGCAGCGAAAGGGGCACAGATTTTGGGGAAGGGGCGGCGCGGCGGTAAGCGTGCCGCCGCGCCGCTGCAGGGCCTAAAGCTCTTGCTTCAGCACACCCAGAATTTTCTCGATGAATTGATCGACGGTCTGGGTCGGTGTGTTCCAGAACTGCGAGTAAACATCCTCCAGCGCGCCGGTCATCGCCGGGGAGGACAGCATCTCAACCGCTGGAACCTGTTGGCTCCGGTCGCCGACAACCTTCATCGCCCGCTGCGCGCATTGATCCAGGGACGAAGCGTCGACATCCAGGCGGACCGGGATCGACCCTTTCTTCTGTGCGAAGAGGAGTTGCGTTTCTGGGTCCAGCATTATTTTTGCCAAAGTGGCCTGGGCCTTGGCCTGGGCGGCATCCTTGGGTTTGGGGAAGGTGAAAACATCGCCACCCATCACATAACCGCCGCCGCGGCTGCCGAACAGTGTGCAGCCATATTCCTTGCCAGCGGTCTGATTGGCGGCGATGAACTCGCCCTTGGCCCAATCGCCCATGACCTGCATCAAGGCTTTACCCTGGATGACGAAGGTAGTCGCATCCTGCCAATTGCGCCCTGGCGCACCGGGATCGACGTAGCCGCGTAATTTTGCGAAAGTTTCTGCTGCGGCCCGGAAGTGCGGGCTTTGCGCCGCGGCTTGGCTGCGTTTCCCGAAAAATTCGTTCCAGACCGCCGGGCCGCCTTTATCGAGCAGAACCGCATTGAACAGGCCACGTTCCCAAACCTTTTGGCCTGAAAAAGCCAGTGGGATAAACCCGGCTGCTTTGGCTTTTTCGAGCAGCACAATAGCTTCGTCCCAATTTTTCGGCTCGGTCCCGCCGATTTTTTCTAGAACGGCTTTATTGTACCAAACCCAATTTTGCCCGTGGATATTCACCGGTACGGCGTACATCTTGCCCCGACGGGTGGTGGCATTCAGGATCGCTTCCGGAATAACCGACTTCCATTTGCCTTCGGCGGCAACCGCTTCGACATCGGCCAGCAGATTATTCTCGACCAGATCGTCGAACTGTTTGCCAGTGTTAAACTGCATCGCCGTCGGCGGATTACCACCGACCGTGCGGTTGATCGCGGCGGTGCGGGCGTTCACCCCACCGGCCACGGCACTATCGATCCAAGTGCCGCCAGCCTTGGTGAATTGATCGGCAAAGACCCGGACGGCGGCGGATTCGCCGCCAGAGGTCCACCAATGGATTACCTCCGCCTTTAACTCTTGCGCGAAAACGGGGGGAGCTGCCGATAAAAGGGCAGCCGATAGCGCCGCGAACCCTGCACGTTTCATGGTGTTTCCTCCGAAAATGGACCGTTATTGGTCTCTGTAATCGATTACATAAAGCGTAACACATTTTGATGATTTTGCAAGCACTGCTGCAGGCCGCTAAGATGACGGGATGCGTTCTTCCCGTCGTTCCCCGCCGCCGCCCGCCAAGATTGCCGATGTTGCCCGCTTGGCCGGTGTTTCCGTTGCCACGGTTAGCCGAGCGCTCGCCACCCCCGATGTCGTGTCGGAGGCCACGCGCGAGAAGGTTTTGGCTGCGGTGCGCGAAACCGGCTATACGCCCAATATTGCCGCCCGGAACTTGCGCGCCCGAAAATCGATGATGGTGCTGGTCGTCGTGCCCGACATCTCGAATTCTTTCTTTGCCGATGTGCTGCTGGGCATCGACGATGCGCTGACGGCAGCGAACTACGGGCTAATTATTGCCAATCTTGGTCGGTCACCAGCCCAAGAAGCCCGCTATGTGAACCTAGCCTTGGCAGGGCAGGTGGATGGGGTGCTGCTACTCTGTGGTCATGTTTTGACCGGCGGCGGACGAAAATTGACCGATGCCAATCTGCCGATTGTTGCCGCCTGCGAAATCATTCCCGGTGCCGATTTCCCGCAGGTGGAGGTTGATAATCGTGCGGCAGCTCAGGCGGCGGTTGCGCATCTGATCGGCCTGGGACACCGGCGGATCGCCTATCTCTCTGGCCCGCGCAGCAATATTCTCGATACCGCGCGCGGCCAGGGGTATACGGCGGCGCTGGCGGCCGCCGGTCTTACGGACCAGGCTTGGACAATCGAGGGGGATTTTAGCTACCGCGCCGGAATGAAGGCCGCCCAGGCCGTCATCGATCAGCCTGCGGCCCGCCGTCCGACCGCCCTATTCGCGGCCAATGATGAAATGGCAATCGGGTTCATCAAAGCGGCGCGCGGGTTTGGGGTAAACGTCCCTAGCGATATTTCCGTTATTGGGTTTGACGATATTGATTTTGCTGATTTTTGCGAACCGCCACTGTCGACCATTCATCAGCCACGCCGGATGCTGGGGGTCCGGGCGGCCGATCTTTTAGTTGGGCAGATGACGGGCCGCGATAAGCCGCACGCCCGTATTGAACAGATCGACGCGCAGCTTTGGCTGCGGGGGAGCACTGGCCGTTGCCCCTAACGGGCAACGGCCTAGCGCATTTCTTTAGATTATTCGGCGATCTCGAAAATCGCTTCCACCTCGACGGCGGCATTAAACGGCAGCGATCCCATACCCACCGAGGAGCGGGCGTGCTTGCCGTCTTCGCCCAACACCGAGACAAAGAAATCCGAAGCCCCATTCATTACCTTGGCATGATCGGCAAATTCTGGCACGCCGTTGATGAAGCCGACAACTTTCACCAGCCGCTTTACCCGTTCCAGACTGCCCAGCGTAGCCTTGGCCACCGCCAACACATTCAGCGCACACAGTTGGGCCGCTTCCGCCGCCGCCTCGACCGACACATCGCCGCCAACCTTGCCGGCGCAGACCAGCTTGCCGTCGCGCATCGGCAGTTGGCCTGCCGTGAACAGAAGATTGCCCGAAATCACGCCCGGCACGTAATTGGCTGCGGGCGGCACCATTGCCGGAACCACAACCCCAAGCTCTTGCAGGCGCGTTTCAACCTTACCGGCCATTGTTTTAACTCCTGTATGCGATCAAAGGCGGGCGGACGATAAAGCGGTTTGCCTCAAAACGGAAGGGTTCAACGGCAGAAGCGACGCGCGGCTATTTGCTGGTTGCTACATAGACCCCGTCCCAATCGGCGGGGGGCGGCGCGGCGCGGAATTCGGCGATCCGTTCCGCCAGCGTATCGTAGAGGCCAAGGCAGGGCAGGTCCTGGGCGAGGGCGCGGCAGTCGGCCAGCAGGCTTTCGGCGGCATCCCAACGCTGCCCCCGATAAGCGGCCAGCAGATTTTCGTGCGTGGTGGCGAGTTTCTGGAAAGCGGCGGAGCCTTTCAGCAGCGCGTCCCCGACCAGGGTATAGATGCGCACCGGAACGGTTTTGCCTTTCACTTGGATCAGATCGACTTCCAGCATGGCAAAATCCGGGGCCGCCGCTGCCGTGCTTTCGCCGATGATATTATCGAGATGATAGGGTTTGGACTGGCCTTCCAGGCGCGAGGCTAAATTCACCGTATCCCCTAGGGTGGAATAATTGAACTTCTGGGTCGATCCCATATTGCCGACCACGCAGGGGCCGGTGTTCAGCCCCATGCCGATATTGATCGGAATAAAACGCTTGCCCTGGGTTTCGGCTTCGGTCTTCAGCTCCTCGTTCAACGCCACGAGGGCTGTGCGCATGTCCAGCACCGTCTGGCAGGCGTGGCGAACATGGTCGGGATCGTCGAGCGGCGCGTTCCAAAAGGCCATGATCGCGTCGCCGATATATTTATCGATATAGGCCCCATGGGCGAGGGCAATATCGGTCATCGGCGTTAGATAGCGGTTCATGAACGCGGTTAGCCCCTGGGCGTCGAACATTTCCGAGATGGTGGTAAAGCCGCGCACGTCGGAAAAGAGCAGGGTCATATCGCGCGTTTCACCCCCCAAACGCAGCTGGTCGGGGTTGGAGGCGAGCCGGTCCACCATGGCGGGCGACAGGTAGAAAGCGAAAGTATTTCGGATCTGCCGTCGCTGTGCCGCTTCCGCCGCATAGGAGGCGTAGGTCCCCACCATGAAAACGATGATGGTTGTCAGCACGGGGGCCGTCGTATCCACCAAGACCCGATTGGTGGAAAACTCGTACCACCCATACCAGAGGGTCGCCCCGATGATGCTCACCATCAGCACCAAGGTCCAGCGCGCGCCAACCAGAGGCATCCCGAAAATAATCAGCAAACCGCAGCCCAGAATCAGCGCCAGTTCATAGCCGATCATCGTGAAGGGGCGGGCGAGTAGCGTATCGGTCAACATGCTTTCCAGCAGCTGGGCGTGCACCTCCACCCCTGGGATATCGATATTGACCGGCGTCGTCCGAAGATCGCGCAACCCGGTAGCCGAGGCCCCAAAGATCACCAGTTTATTTTCAACGCGAGCCGGATCGAAGGTGCCTTTCACCACTTCCCGCGCCGAGAGGTAACGGTCTTGGGTCTTCAGCGCGTAGTGCGGCCAAAGGGTGCCGTTCTGGTCGGTGGGCACCATGATCGGATTATCGCCCTGCACAATGATGGCGCGAATCCCTTCCACCGGGTCGGTATCGACGATGTAATTCGGCAGGCCAGCGGCGATGCGGATCATCTCCATCGACAGGCTGGGGTAGATTTGCCCGGCGATGGACACCATGGCAGGTACGCGGCGGACCACATTGTCGCCATCGCCAACGTAATTGAACAGACCGCTGCCCTGAGCGTTCGATTCCAAGAGGGGCAGATTATGGACAAGACCCTGATGCCGTTGCAGGAAGGGTTCGGGATCGGCCCCTTTTTTCGCAATCCCGGCGATGGGTTTCATCGATAGGCCGCGCCGGTCGTCTGCCACCGTCTGCCCCAGAACCGTCGGGGTGCGGGCGAGGGTATTGGCGAGCACCGCATCGGTATCCGGCAAGTCGCGAAGTTGGGCGGCGATGGCGGTATAATCGGGCGGCATCAGGTCGGCCAATCGGTGCGGCGAAAGCCGATCCGGTTCGGCGAAGACAATATCGAAGCCGATCACCACGGCCCCCGCGGCGGCCAGCTTTTCAACCATGCCGGCAACCAGCCCGCGCGACCAGGGCCATTGCCCAATCTCTGCAAGACTATCTTCGTCAAGATCGATGACCGTCACCAAAGGATCAGAGGCTTCGCGCGGTTTTAACACTTGATAGGCGTCAAAGCCTTTTAAGCGCAGAATCTGGATCGGCTGCGGATCGGCGATGCGCAAGGCCAACAAGCCGATCAGCGCCGCCAAGGCCAGCCAGCGGCCCTTACCAAAGACTAGCTTCAGCCCTCGGCGCAGGCGCGCGCCAAAGCTAGGGCGATTATCATTGGCCCCACCGTCCGGTGCTTCCTTTTCGATGACATTCGCCGCTTGCTGCTGCATCGCTTGCTGCCCTTTGTTCCGGTTGTTCTTCTTTGTACGGGAACCGCCCCAAATTTGCCCTAGTTTTGTGAGGCTTGACGCCCTCGGTCTCGGTGATTAGCGTGCGCGCGGGATCGGTCGCCCCTAACCGGGCGTGAAAAGGGAATTCGGACAGGCCTAACCCGCCCAAGCCGAGCTGCCCCCGCAACTGTAGATACCGAGCTGCCCCCGCCCGATGGATCGGGTTCACCTCACTGGCTTTGGCTGGGAAGAGGGGGGCTGCGGCGATGACGTATCAGCCAGGAGACCTGCCGAGCCTAGTTGCGTGTCGCGGCCTGCCGTCGGGGTGTACGGAAGGGACGGTTTCTCCGTTATGCGATTGCGCCCCTCGTGCCCCTTCGGGCCGGGGTTCAATTGCTATTGGACCGAGGAGCCATGATGCGTTCGACCTCTTCTTTTCTTTTTTCCGTCTCGCTGACCTGCCTTGCCCTGCCGGTCTTGGCCCAGGGCATCGGCACCCCGCCGCCGACCCTGCTAGAGCCGGTGAACGTGACCGCCCAGCGCCTGCCCAGCCGCGCGGCGGAGACCGGCAGCGCCGTCACGGTCATCACCCCAACCGAGATTGAAAAGCGCGGTGCGGTGGAAGTGCTGGACCTGCTGAAGCGGACGCCGGGGGTGTCGATTGCCCGCAATGGCGGGTTTGGCGCAACCTCAGGGCTGCGGATTCGCGGGTCGGAAACCGGGCAGGTTCTGGTGCTGATCGATGGGGTGCGCGTCAATGATGCCGCCGATGCCAGCGCGGCCTATGATTTTAGCGGTCTAACCGCCGATGGGGTGGAGCGGATCGAAGTGCTGCGCGGGCCGCAATCGGCACTCTATGGCAATGATGCCATGGGCGGCGTCGTCAATATTATCACCAAGCGCGGGCGTGGCCCGGCCAAGATCACGGCCCTGGCCGAAGCGGGCAGCTATCAAACCTTCCGCCAGCAGGCCGGGATTGCCGGGGCGCAGGATGGGTTCGACTATGCCCTGACCGCCGCCCATACCCAAACCAAAGGGTTTTCCCGCATCTATGCCGGTCCGGAGAAAGACGGGGCGGAGCAGATCAGCCTGACCGGGCGCGGCGGTTATCGGTTCAACGACCAGTTCCGCCTGGGCCTATCGGGCGGCTATCAGCATCTTGACGCAGATTTCGATCCCAGCGCCACCCGCGATGGCCCGGCATCCGCGACCACGAAGAAACTCTTCGGGCGGATTGACGGAACGCTGCTGCTGCTGCAGGACCGATTGGAGAATATTGTCTCCCTCACCGGCAGCGATACCGACCGTGATTATGACGAACCGCTGGGGTTCTACCGCACCTCGCGCTATGAAGGGCAGACCTACGGGGCCGAGTATCAGGGTAATCTTACACTCTTCGATCACGATGTGCTGACCGCCGGCCTCTCGACCCGCAGCGATAAGGCCCGCACCACCACCAATAACAGCCGGGGGCCGCGGTTCAGCCAAGAGACCAATAGTGTCTTCGGCCAGTATAAATGGAAGGCGACGGAAGCTTTCACGGTTACCCTCGGCGGGCGTTACGACGATGTGGAAAGCTTTGGTGGGAAGGGCACTTACCGGGCGACGGCAGCCTATCGTATCGCCAGCACCGGAACCGTGCTGCGCGCCAGCTATGGCAGCGGGGCAAAAGCCCCGACGCTCTTTCAGCGCTTCGATCCGCTCTATGGGAACCGCAACCTGCAATTAGAGACCAGTAAGGGCTTCGACGCTGGGATTGACCAAGAAATCGGGAAGACGCTGACCGTTTCGGCCGGCGTTTTTCAGACCCGTTATCGTAATCTGATCCAGTATCAGGGCCTCGGCTACACCAATATCGGTCGTGCGACGATGCGGGGGATGGAGTTTGGGGCGACCTGGGCACCTTTGGCCGATCTTAGTCTGGCGGCGAATTACACCTATCTTGAGGCCGAGGATGGGAAGACCGATCAGCGCTTGCCGCGGCGTCCAAAACATACCGTCAATGTAACCGCCGATTATGCGCTGACCGAGGCTTGGCAAATCGGCGCAGCCCTGCGGTTTGTGACTGAACAGAACGACAATAGCTTCTCCAGCGATAAGATTCCGCCGGGGCTGGTTGTCGATGCGCGCACGGCCTATCAAGTCACGCCTTGGGCGCAACTCTACCTACGCGCCGAAAATCTATTCGATGCTGACGGGCGGGAAACGGCCCGCTATCGGGCACCGGGCCGGTCGGTTTATGCCGGTGTGAAGGCGGAGTTCTAAAAGTGGTGCCGGGCCTCACCAGGGGCACTGCCCCGTGATCCCGGTCCGTCTCGGTCTGGCGACGCTCGCCCTTGTGGCGGGCGTGGTCAGCCTTTTCTGGGGAGCTTTACCGCTATCGCCGGAAACCGTGCTGCGCGGGCTGTTCGGACAGGGGGAGGCGGCCTTGATCGTACGGGAAATCCGCCTACCACGCGCCGGCTTGACCCTCTTGATTGGCGGGAGCCTGGGGGTGGCTGGGGCGGCCCTGCAAGGGCTACTGCGGAACCCTTTGGCCGAGCCGGGATTGCTGGGCGTTTCGGCCTGGGCGGCGCTGGGGGCGGTACTCGCGCTCTATTTCGGGGTTTCGATCGAGTGGCCCTTGGCGCTGCCGTTTGCGGCTCTGGCCGGGGCGGCGGTTCCGGCGGTGGCCCTTATCAGTTTGGCCCAGCGCGACGCGCGGACCGGGCCGCTGATTCTGGCCGGTATCGCCCTATCCTCTTTCGGGGGGGCTTGAACGGCGCTGGCGCTGAACATGGCCCCCAATCCCTATGCTTTATCCGAGATGATTCTATGGCTTTTGGGATCGGTGCGTGATCGGTCGCTTGACGATTTGCTCCTGGTGCTGCCCTTCGTGGCGCTCGGCTGGGCGGTGCTCCTCTCCTGTGCCCACGATCTCGATGCCCTAACCTTGGGAGAAGAGGCGGCGGCCAGTCTGGGGGTACGCCTGCGCTGGCTGAAGCTGCGGTTGGTGGCGGGGGTCTGCCTATCGGTTGGGGCCTCGGTGGCGGTGGCGGGCAGCATTGGTTTCATCGGCCTGGTTGTGCCGCATTTGGTGCGCTGGATCGGCGGCCCAGCACCGGGGGCGGCCCTGCTGCCCTCGCTGCTAGGGGGGGCAGCGCTACTGACCCTGGCCGATCTCATCGTCCGGCTGCTGCCCAGCAGCGGCGAGTTGCAATTGGGGGTCGTAACGGCCTTGATCGGGGCACCGGCCTTCATCGCGCTGCTTTGGCGCTATCGGGGGCAGGCATGATCCGAGCCGAGGCGGTTTCTATGACCCTGGGGGCACGGCAGGTCTTGCGCGCGGTGAATTTTCAAGCCGATGCAGGGCAGGTCACCGGCATTATCGGGCCGAATGGATCGGGTAAGACCAGCCTGTTGCGCGTGCTGGCCGGGGTCTTGCGCCCCGATGCAGGCACGGTCTGGCTAGGGGATATAGCGCTGCCGCAGCTCTCGCCAGGAGCACGGGCGCGCCGCTTGGCCTATCTGCCGCAGAATGGCACCGTGGCGTGGCCCTTGCCGGTGCGCGCAGTAGCGGCGCTTGGCCGGTTGCCGTTGACATCGGGAGTCGGCGCGTCGCCGCTGCATCGCCCATCCCCCGACGATCAGCGCGCCATTGCGGCGGCGCTCGACCGAACGGCCTGCACGGATTTGGCCGACCGCCCGTTTTCCGATCTTTCGGGGGGGGAGAAGGCGCGCGTGCTGCTGGCCCGTGCCCTGGCGACCGAAGCGCCGATCCTCTTGGCCGATGAGCCGATTGCCGCCCTGGACCCGGCGCATCAGGTCCGGATTCTATCGGTTTTGCAAGCCGAAGCCCGGCGGGGCGGCTGCATTGTCTTAGTGCTGCATGATCTCTCGCTCGCCGCACGGTTCTGTGATCGGCTGCTGTTGCTGCACGCGGGTGCCCCCCTAACCCAGGGGACCAGTGCCGAGGTTCTAGCCGATTCCGGCCTGGACCACAGCTTCGGGGTTCGGTTTCATCGCGACGGGTCGGGGCCGGTGCCGATTCTCAGTCCGTTACAGCCGCTGGAGGCGCATGATGGCGGTTGATCTTTCGGTCTGTACCTCCTGTCGGTTGGATTGTTCGGGGCCGTATGACGCCGAAAAAACCGATGGGCGGCCCTTCGCCCAATTGGTGGCTGCGGCTATCGGGTCGGGGGACGCTGTACGGGTGCGGCCGATTGGCTGCCTGCTGCAATGCGACCGCGCCTGTTCTGCCGGGCTGACCGCGCCGGGGAAATGGAGTTACGCTTTCGCCCGCCTGCCGCCGACCGCCGTGACGGCGGCTCTATTGGTCGATTTCGCCCGACTTTATGCCGCAAGTGCCGATGGGATTGTTCCCTTCGCCCGCTGGCCCCAGGGCATCCGGGGATATTTTTCCGCTCGCCTGCCCCCCATGTCCGATTAGACGCGCGAATTTGCTTGGCAGAGGGGGCGCGCTTCGGCTTATCTGTCGCGCCCGCCATTTCCGTAACCATGACTGGCTTGCCGTGACGAACGCCTCGGTACCTTCTGCGTCTGCCTTTGCGGCGCCTTCCGCCCTCAAGCCTTCCAGCCCGACGCTGCTGCCGACCGGGTTGCGCGATGCTCTACCCCCAGAAGCCGAGCACCAGGCCGCCTGCGTCGCCGATTTGCTCCGCGGCTTCGCGGCCGAGGGCTATGAGCGGGTTGACCCCCCCTTAGTGGAGTTCGAGGAAACTTTGCTGGCCGATGCCGCAACCAGTGTGGCGCGCCAGACGTTCCGGCTGATGGACCCGATTTCCCAGCGCATGATGGGCGTGCGGCCCGATATCACCATCCAAGTGGCGCGCATCGCCACCAGCCGCCTTGTCCACCGTCCGCGCCCGCTGCGCCTTGCCTATGCCGGCGATGTGCTGCGCGTAAAGGGCAGCCAGTTGCAGCCGCAGCGCCAGTTCACCCAGGTCGGGGTCGAGTTGATTGGCGCGGCCTCCGTCGCCGCCGATGTAGAGGTGATCCGCTGCGCGCTCGATGGATTAAGCCGTCTCGGTGTTGCTGGGCTGACGGTCGATCTGACCGTTGCCGCCCTGGTGCCGACCCTCTTTGATCTGCACGGTCTGCCCGTCGACCAGCAGGCGGCGGTCCGCGCCGCACTGGACCGGAAGGATGCCGCCGCCGCCGCCGCGCAGGCGGGGCCGCTCGCCGATCTTTTAACCGGGCTATTGGCTGCCACCGGCCCCGCCCGTGCGGCCCTGATGCTGCTAACCTCGCTCGATCTTCCCGATGCCGTGCAGCCGCTGCGCCAGGATTTGGCCGAGGTGGCCGAAGCGTTGTTGCAGCAGGTGCCGCAGGTGGGCCTAACCATCGACCCGGTCGAGGGGCGGGGGTTTGAATATCATACCGGTGTTGGCTTTACGCTGTTCGCCCGGCAGGTCCGGGGCGAATTGGGACGGGGCGGGCGTTATCAGGCTGGATGCGCGCCGGGGGAAGCAGCGACGGGCGTCACCCTCGATATGGATGCGATCCTGCCCGCGGTGCCGCCGCCGCCGCCGCGCCGCCGTTTGTTTCTGCCGGTGGGAACGCCGGTCGATGTGGGCCGCCGCGCCCGCGCCGACGGCTGGGTGACGATTGCCGGGCTGGACCCGATGGAAGCGGCGGAAACCTCCGCCAAACGGTTGAACTGCCGCGCGCTCTATCGCGACGGCCAGATTGTGGAATTTGAGGAACGCGCATGAGCCATGTTGTCGTAGTCGGCTCCCAATGGGGGGACGAAGGGAAGGGCAAGATCGTCGATTGGCTGTCGGAACGCGCCGATGTGGTGGTGCGCTTCCAAGGTGGCCATAACGCCGGGCATACGCTGGTGATCGACGGCACCGTCTATAAGCTGTCGCTGCTGCCGTCGGGCGTGGTGCGCAAGGGTAAACTATCGGTCATCGGCAATGGTGTGGTCGTCGATCCTTGGGCCTTACTGGCCGAGATTGAGCGGATCGCCGCCCAGGGTGTATCGTTAACCCCCGAAAACCTGCGCGTTGCCGATAATGCCGCCCTGATCCTGCCGCTGCACGCCGCCATCGACCGCGCGCGTGAAGACGCCAGTGGTGCCGCCAAAATCGGCACCACCGGGCGCGGCATCGGCCCGGCCTACGAAGATAAAGTTGGCCGCCGCGCTATCCGCGTCTGTGATCTGGCCGATCCGGCTGAACTGGAAGCGAAGCTCGACCGGCTACTCGCCCATCATAACGCGCTGTTGCGCGGCCTTGGGGTGGCGGAAATTGAAAAGGCTGAGACTCTGCGGCAATTGCTCGATCTCGCCCCGCGGCTGCTGCCTTTCGCCGGGCCGGTCTGGCGCTTGTTGGACGAGGCCCATAAGACCGACAAACGCATTCTGTTTGAAGGCGCGCAAGGGGCGATGCTGGATGTCGATCACGGCACCTATCCCTTCGTCACCTCATCCAATACGGTTGCCGGGCAGGCGGCGGCGGGGTCGGGCCTTGGGCCGTCGGCCCTTTCCTATGTGCTGGGCATCACCAAAGCCTATACGACCCGTGTTGGTTCTGGTCCGTTTCCGACCGAGTTGACCGACGCCATCGGCGAGACCATCGGCGCGCGCGGTAAGGAGTTCGGCGTGGTGACCGGGCGCAAGCGCCGCTGCGGCTGGTTTGATGCGGTCATGGTCCGGCAGGCGATCAAGACCGGCGGCATCAGCGGCATCGCCTTGACCAAATTGGATGTACTCGACGGGTTCGATGAACTCAAGATCTGCATCGGCTATCGGCTGGATGGTCAGGAGCTTGACTACCTGCCCGCCCTTGCCAGCGCCCAAGCGCGGGTGGAGCCGATTTACGAGACGCTGGAAGGCTGGTCGGAAAGCACGCAAGGGGCGCGGTCCTGGGCCGATCTTCCGGCGACGGCGATCAAATACATTCGCCGTTTGGAAGAACTGGTAGAATGCCCAGTTGCGCTTCTATCAACCAGTCCGGAGCGTGACGACACGATTTTGGTGCGTGATCCTTTCCATCCCTAAGCCATTGTTTCGGGTCAGATTATAAGTAATACGCGCTGACCCGAAAAACTTGTTGGAACCTACGGCGATTCCACACAGAATAGGGTTGCATCGGTCTGGGCAGCCCCCGTGTTTTTTTGGGGCGGTTTGGGTCATGATGGCAGAATGTGGCACGCAGGCGGTACCCACCGTCGGCCGCCTCTCAGAATGAGTGGCACACGATGGATTTGGCTGAGTCGGAAATGCTTGATCTCGATCAACCGCAAGGGGCGGACCCCGCTCCGGTGGACGAACGGGATGAAGAAACGGATGCGCGTTCGGACGCGGTTGTTGAACTGAAACAACGGTTTCTGGTCTATTCGGATCAACCGTTGCCGCAGCTCGACTCCGGCGAAGTCGTGGCGTTTCATGCTCAGTTGAAGGCGGATACCGCCCGCCCTTTCTATGCCTTGATACCGCCGGTCGATGTGCCCGCACGCACCGACATGCTGGAAACCATGCGGAACTTCAATGTGCCGGGCATGTTGAAGTTGGCCGAATGGGGTAAGATTTATTGGCCGCCGGAAAAACGCCACCGCTTTGTGCTGGTGCTGGAACGTCCGGGCGGGGTCCGGGTTTTTCCCGATCTGGCGGTGCCACAACCCCCAATCCAGGAAGAGGATCTGATCTCCGGCTTCCTGACGCCGCTGCTGCCGACCATCCGGGAGTTTACCGGCCGGATGGTTTCGCATCGCGCCATCCGTCCGGATAATATTTTCTACGCCGACGCGGGCCGCCGCTCCATGGTGTTGGGCGAATGCGTTTCCGCCCCCCCGGCCTATGGTCAGCCTGCCGTTTTCGAGACGATCGAAGGGGCGATGTCGCACCCCACGGCGCGCGGCAACGGCAATAACACCGATGATCTTTACGCCCTGGGCGTGACGATGCTGTTTCTCATCCTGGGCCGCAATCCGGTAGCCGATTTGGATGACGACCGTATTCTGGCGAATAAGATCGAGTTTGGGTCTTACGCAACCCTGGTAGGCCAGGCCCGTATTCCGCTGTCGCTGATGGAGCCGCTACGCGGCCTTTTGACCGACGATCCGCGCGAACGCTGGACCCTACAGGATGTGGATATGTGGCTGGCGGGGCGGCGGCAGTCGCCGAAACAGCCGAAGCTGCCGCAGCGCGCCTCGCGCCCCTTCGTGTTTAACGAGGTGGAATTCTTTAATACCCGTAGCCTCGCCAATGCTTTGGCGAAGGATTACATCAATGCCGTCACGGTCGTGCGCTCCAAGCAGCTCGACGCTTGGTTGCGCCGCAGTCTGAACGACGAGGCCCGTGCCGAAGCGATGCAGCAGGCGGTATCCTCCACGGCCAACCACATTAGCGCGGGGCGGGGGTCGGAAGATCGTTTGGTCGCCCGCGCCTGTGTGCCCCTAGACCCTTCCGCCCCGATTCGGTATCGGGGGTTTGGTCTCGCCGTCGATGGGATCGGCCCGGCACTGGCCTCGGCGATGAATAACCGCGAACGGCGGCAGTTGATTTCCGAGGTTATCTCTTCCCGCTTGCCAGTCCATTGGATTTCGGCCCAAGCTAAACCCCGCCCGGAAGATCTGCGGGCGGTCCAGTTGCTTGACCGCCTACCGACGATGATCGACAACCCGGCCATCGGTTTTGGTGTCGAACGCTGTCTCTATGAACTAAACATTGGCGAACATTGTCATAGCCCGGTTTTCGAGCGCGATTATGTCGCCGATTTGGCCCAGATTGTTCCGGCGTTGGAACGGGTGGCCCGGCGGAATAACCGCCCGGAAACGCCGCTCGACCGGCATATCGTCGCCTTTATCGCCGCCCGCGCCCGCCGGATGAATGACGAGGTGGTGCGGGCGCTGCAAAATCCGGATACGGCAACCCGGTCGTTGGCGATGTTGCGCCTGCTGGCCTCGGTGCAGGATCAAACTAACAGCGGCCCGGCCCCGGCTCTGGCGCAATGGCTGGCGGGGATGCTGGGGGGGGTTGTCGGCTCTTACCACCATCGCAAGCGGCGCGAAAAGATTGGCGAGCGGGTTCGCCGGGCGGCGATGGACGGGCAATTATCGGAGCTGCTCTCGGTAGTGGACGATGAGTCCGAACGCACGGCCGATACGCGCGGTTTTAACGAAGCCGCCTCGGAATATCGCGCCATCGAGTATCAACTGAAGCAGTTCGAGACCGAGAAGCCGCGCCGGGATGAAGAATCTCGTCATTTTGGCGAACAGCTTGCGGCGGCGATCGGTGGTTTGCTGGTCAGCGTCGTGACCGCGGTCACGATTTTCGCGACGATGATGTAAGGAACAGGCTATGGCCGATATGCTGCGACGTCCGGGCCTTGGCCGTGGACAGAAAAAACGCTCCAGCCCGGCGGCGCTATGGGCCTGGATCGTCGTTCCCTTGCTGATGGTGGTCGCCTGGAAAGTGGCGATTCTTGCCATTCTGGGGATGCTGCCGACCCTCGTCGCGCTGATTATTGACCGTCGCCCGGAAAAATATGCGGCCTATTGCGTTGGCGGCTTCAACCTCTGCGGGCTTGTACCGTGGGTGGTCAAGCTCTTCGTCGATGGGCAAAGTGCCCCGGCCCTGCAACATATTATGACCAACCCTTTTTCCTGGCTGGTTATTTACGGGGCGGCGGCGATTGGCTGGTTGGTGTTCTCCTGGACACCGGAACTGGTATTGCGCATGACCGCCTTCCGCGACCGACAGGAAATCGCCTCGCTGCAAAAGCGCCAGGAAACCCTGGTCGAAGAGTGGGGGCCGGATATCATCCCGCCGCGCGCTGAAGAGTTTTAACTAACGAGTTTTAAGGGCGCGCTATCGCCGCAAGCCCCCGCCGGGTTCCCCCGCGCGGGGGTTCTTGTTAGGATCGCCGTTGTAGATCATAGAGACCCAGGATCAGCACGGCCCCTGCCGTTAATCCCAGAAACCCTGACCCGCACCATCGGTAGCCAAAGGTGCCAAGAATCCCACCAAGGATGAAGGCGCTGACGGTCATCACATGCAGCATTAACGGCGGGCGGGCAAAGCCGCTGGGGCTATGCCAATTCGGGTGCATCCGGTGGGCCAATCGCTGCCCCAGCCCTACGCCAATATCGGTAATCATTCCGGTGACATGGGTGGTGCGAATCCGGGCGTGGGAAATCTGGGTGACGATGGCATTCTGAAAGCCCATTAGAAAGCTAAGGCCGCCCAGCAACATCAATAGCCGGGCCGAAAGGCCAAATAGTCCATCAGACGCTGGGCTGATAAACCGGTCCACCGCGGCGACGACCGCCAGCAGCAGGGCTTCGACGATCAGGCAGCGGGCGTAGCGACCGTGGGTTTTCTGTTCCCGCAGGCGGGTCATCAGCAGGGCGGTTGTCATGGCCCCGGCGGCGAAGGCCAGCACGACCCAAATCGCCAAGAAGGCCAAATGCCAGTCGGCCCCGGCGATTTCCTCGGAAAAAACCGCGACCGTGCCGCTGAGATGCGACGAAAAATGCCCGATAGCGTGAAACCCCGCCGCATTGATAAGCCCCGCCAAGCCCGCCAGTCCCATGACCAGAGTGCGGGAGGGGGCTTCGCTAAGACGGCGGGGGCGCGGCTGGCCCTGGGGCGGGGGGCGGAGATTCATTTCGTCCAGGCTAGGCTGCCCCAGGGGCGATGCACAAGCGTTTCAACTGAAAATAACGCCCGTGCTTTTTGCCGCGCTTTGTCGGTAAAATCGGGGCTTCCGTTCGCCAAAAAATCGATCTAGCGTTTTTGACCGCTTGGTCAACCCCAGCCGCCGAAGGAAGCAAGAATGCCCGATGATACCCGCGCCACTGTGAACAACCTGCGGCCCTTCTGGATGCCGTTTACCGCCAATCGCCAGTTCAAATCGGCCCCCCGCATGTTGGTGAGCGCCGAGGGTATGTATTACACCACCGACGATGGGCGGCAGATTCTGGACGGGACGGCGGGCCTTTGGTGCGTTAATGCTGGGCATGGCCGTCGCCAGATTACCGAGGCGGTGCAAAAGCAGGTGGCCTTGTTGGACTATGCGCCCGCGTTTCAGATGGGGCATCCAGGGGCGTTCGAGCTGGCGTCCCGCCTTGCACAATTGACGCCGGGTGACTTAAATTCGGTTTTTTTCTGTAATTCTGGCTCGGAAGCCGTCGATACGGCGATGAAGATCGCCATCGCCTATCACCGCGCGCGCGGTCAGGGCACGCGCACCCGCATCATCGGGCGGGAGCGTGGTTACCATGGGGTCGGGTTTGGCGGCATTTCGGTCGGCGGGATCGTGACCAATCGCAAATGGTTCGGTGGGCTGCTGACGGGCGTCGATCACCTGCCGCATACCCATGATCTGGCAAAAAATGCCTTCACCAAGGGCCAGCCGGAGCATGGGGCGAACCTGGCCGACGAGTTGGAGCGGCTGGTAACGCTGCACGATGCGTCCAATATCGCGGCGGTTATTGTCGAGCCGCTGGCGGGTTCGACAGGGGTGCTGGTGCCGCCGAAAGCCTATTTAGAGAAGCTGCGGGCGATTTGCGATAAGCACGGCATTCTGCTGATCTTCGACGAAGTCATCACCGGCTTCGGTCGCCTCGGCGCCCCCTTCGCCTCGCAGTATTTCGACGTAAAGCCCGACATCATGGTGACCGCCAAGGGCCTGACCAACGGCGTCATCCCGATGGGCGCGGTGTTTGTGACAACCGAGATCCACGAC
>CAZNVY010000042.1:0-27714 GCA_964576605.1 uncultured Elstera sp.
GTGGAAACCGCGCAGCAGATGCTGGCGGCCTGCCGTCCGCACTGCCGGTCGATGCGGCGGTCTGTGCGGCGGCGGTGGCCGACTGGCGGGTGGCCGCCGTGCCGCCGGGCAAGATCAAGAAACAGCCCGGCAGCCCGCCCCCGCCGCTGTCCCTGGCGGAAAATCCCGATATCCTCGCCACCTTGGGTACCCATGCCCAGCGCCCGAAATTGGTGGTTGGTTTCGCAGCCGAAACGGATGATGTGGTCGCCCATGCGGTGGCCAAGCGCCAGCGCAAGGGCTGCGACTGGATTTTGGCCAATGATGTTTCGCCCGATCGCGGCGTGTTCGGCGGCGATGCCAATACCCTGCACCTCGTTACCGCCGAGGGGGTGGAGGATTGGCCGACCCTGAGCAAGGCCGAAGCGGCCGACCGGCTGGCCGCCCGGATCGCCCGGTTTTTGTCTCCCCATGGTTTTCCTCACCAGAGTATCCAGCAATGACCAAGCCTGTGACCGTTGACGTGCGGCGCCTGCCGCATGGCGAAGATTTGCCGCTGCCCGCCTATGCCACCGACGGGGCGGCGGGGCTGGACCTGATGGCCGCTATCGAGCAGCCGATCACCCTGGCCCCCGGCGCCCGTACCCTGGTGCCGACCGGGCTGGAAATGGCGATTCCGGAAGGGTTTGAGGGGCAGGTGCGTCCGCGCTCCGGCCTTGCTGCGCGCCATGGTGTCACTGTGTTGAACGCGCCGGGGACAGTCGATTGGGATTACCGCGGCGAGGTGAAGGTCATCCTGGTCAATTTCGGTGCGGACCCGTTTGAGATCACCCCCGGCATGCGCATTGCCCAGCTGGTCATCGCGCCGGTCACCCGCGCCACGCTGGTGCCGGTTGCCGTGTTGCCAGGGACCGGCCGCGGCGCAGGCGGGTTCGGTTCGACTGGAACGACCACAACGGTTCGGGGGTAAAGCCGATGCTGGGATTACCGCGCAAGACGCTGCTGGCGATCGAGGCTGTGCTGGACATCGCTTATCACGCCGGTGGGGAGCCGGTGCAATCGGGCGAGATCACCGATCGCCAGGGCATCCCCCGCCGCAGTCTGGAGCCGATTCTGCAACAGCTTACCCGCGCCGGGATTCTGGCTGGGGTGCGCGGCCCGCGCGGCGGCTATCGGCTGGCGCGCGAACGGCGCCGGGTCACGCTGGGGGAAATCGTCCGGCTGGTCACCGGGGATGAACTGGATCTGGTGCCCGATCCGTCGGCCAGTGACCTGGGCCTGAAGGTGGTGCATCCCCTGTGGTCGGAACTGTCGGCCGAGGTGATGGTGCGGCTGGACGGGATCACACTGGAAGAATTGTGCGACCGTGCCCGCAAGGCCGGGATTGCCAGCGGCGCAGCCCCCGTGACAGATTTCACCATTTAACTATGTGAATAACAACAGAATAAGGATTGAATAACGCGGACGCTTCGCTATATTCCGAATTTAACAGACCCGTTTTCGGAGAGCGCCCATCATGACCGCCGCCAGCCCCACCTTCCGCAACCGCATCTATGACAGCATTCTGGATACCATCGGCGGCACCCCGGTGGTGCGGGTCAAGCGGCTGGCGGAAAAGCACGGTGTCGGCGCGGAAATTCTGGCCAAGCTGGAATTCTTCAACCCGCTGTCGTCGGTCAAGGACCGGATCGGCAAGGCGATGATCGAAGCGGCCGAACGCGATGGCCGCCTGAAGCCCGATTCGGTGATTGTCGAGCCGACCTCCGGCAATACCGGGATCGCGCTGGCCTTCGTGGCCGCCGCCAAGGGCTATAAGCTGATCCTGACCATGCCGGAGAGCATGTCGATCGAACGGCGCAAGATGCTGCGCCTGCTGGGGGCGGAACTGCGTCTGACCCCGGCGGCCCAGGGCATGAAGGGGGCGATTGCCGCCGCCAACGAGATTGTCGCCGGCAACCCGAAGGCGATCATCCTGCAACAGTTCGAAAACCCGGCCAATCCAGAGATTCACCGCCAGACCACGGCGCTGGAAATCCTGGCCGATACCGGCAATCAGCTGGATTTCCTGCTGGGTGGCGTCGGCACCGGCGGCACCCTGACCGGGGCCGGCGAAGTGCTGAAGGCGAAGCTGCCGGGCCTGAAGGTGGTGGCAGTCGAGCCGGAGGATAGCCCGGTCCTGTCCGGCGGCACCCCCGGCCCGCACAAGATTCAAGGCATCGGCGCGGGCTTCGTTCCCGGCATCCTGAATACCAAGGTGATCGACGAAGTGGTGCGCATCGGCAATGACACTGCCTTCCGCACCGCGCGTGAGGCTGCGGCCATCGAAGGGCTGCCGGTCGGCATTTCGTCGGGTGCGGCTTTGGCGGCGGCCTTTGAAGTGGGCGCACGGCCGGAAAATGCCGGCAAGCGCATCCTGGTCATCATTCCGTCCTTTGCCGAACGCTATCTGTCCACCGCCCTGTTCGAAGGGCTGGAATAAGCCGCGCGGCAGGCTAGACTGCCGCCTATGTCGCCAATATCTACAGCACCCAACCCCGCCCTGATCCGCCTGACGCCAGAACAGCTGGCGCGCTATAAGCGTCATCTGCTGATGAAGGAAATCGGCGGGCCGGGGCAGGTGCGCCTGCTGCAATCCAGGGTTCTGGTCATCGGTGCCGGCGGGATCGGCGCGCCGGTCCTGTACTACCTGGCTGCTGCCGGGATCGGCACACTGGGCATTGTCGATAATGACCGGGTCGATCTCAGCAACCTGCAACGGCAGATCATTCACCGGGTGGAGGATGTCGGGCGGCTCAAGGTGGACAGCGCCGCCGATGCCATCGCCCGTCTCAACCCGGATGTTGCGGTCATCCGCCACGCCCTGCGCCTGGACGCCGAGACAGCCGCCAGCCTGGTGCTGGACTATGATCTGGTGATCGACGGATCGGACAATTTCGCCACCCGCTATGCGGTCGCCGATGCCTGTGCGGCGGCGGGCAAGCCGCTGGTATCGGCGGCAATCCAGCAATTCGACGGCCAGCTGACCACCTTCAAGCCCTATCTGGGCGCGCCGCACCCCTCATATCGCTGCCTGAACCCTGCCCCGCCCCAGGGCGATGCCGCCCCCGCCTGCGAAGATCTGGGCGTGCTGGGCGCGCTGCCGGGGATTCTGGGCGCCTGGGCCGCCAGCGAGGCGGTCAAGGAACTGTTGGGCTTCGGCGACAGCCTGTCGGGCCGGTTGCTGCTGGTCGATGCGTTGGCGGCCGATGTTCGCACTATCCGACTGAAGCGGCGGCTGGACGGTTAAGGCGCAGCTCAACTCTTGCCTTTCGGGCGGCGCGATGCACCCTTAAGCGCTCTGCCCAAAAGGATGGATGCTGTGACCGATGCTGTTCTGATAACCGGTGCCGCCAAGCGGATCGGCGCCGCCCTGGCCCGCAATCTTGCGGGCGATGGCTGGCATGTGCTTGTGCACTACCATGCCTCTGAGGCCGAAGCGACGGCCCTTCAGGCAGAGATTCGCGCGGCGGGCGGGCGCTGCGATCTGCTGCGCGCCGATCTGTCCGACCGGGCGCAGATTTCCGGCCTGATCGACCGGGCGGTCGGCCTGTGCGACCGGCTGGTCGGGCTGATCAACAATGCCTCCCACTTCGAATTCGATACCATCGACACGGCCGACTGGGACCTGTTCGACCGTCACATCCTGACCAACCTGGCGGCACCGGTTTTCCTTGCCCAAGGGTTCGCCCGCCATGTCGCGCCGGGGCCGAACGGCGACGGCGCAGGGGTGATCGTCAACGTCCTGGACCAGAAGCTGGGCAATCTGAACCCGGATTTTTTCACCTACACGCTGGCCAAGGCCGGGCTGGCGGCGGCTACCCGGATGATGGCCCAGGCTCTGGCCCCGCGCATCCGCGTCTGCGGTATCGCGCCGGGCCTGACCCTGCCCAGCTATTTGCAATCTGATGAACGGTTCCAGGCGGTGCACAGCCGCACCCCGCTGGGACGGGGCACCCAATTGGCCGATATCGTTGCCGGGGTGCGGTTCCTGCTGTCCAACCACAGCATCACCGGCGAAGTCATCACCATCGATGCGGGCGAAAGCCTGATGCGCCGCCCGCGCGACGTCAGCTTCAGCGAGGAGTGAGGCCTACGCCCCGCCCAATTGCTCCGGCGCCAGCACCTGAATGCCGTGGCGGCGCAGCAGGGCGGTGACCACCCCGGACCCCGGCTGCACGCGGCCCGAAAAGCTGCCATCGTAAACTAGGTTGCTGCCGCAGGAAGGGCTGCGTTCGGTCAACACCGCCAGGGTGCAGCCCTTGGCGCGGGCAAGGGCCAGCGCTGCCTCTGCCCCGGCCAGAAATTCGGCCGTCACATCGGCGCCCGTGGTATCGACGATCCGGGCGCGGCCCTCCAGCACATCCTCGGCCGTGCCACCCTGGATTTCCGCCGCGGCGCGCGGGGTTGGCAGGCCGCCCGCCTGTTCCGGGCACAGGGCGACCAAGCGCCCCTCCGCCGCCCAGCGGGCCAGCATCGGGTGAGAGCTGCGCTTGTGCCCGCCGTCATAGCGCACCGGCTGCCCCAGCAAACAGGCGCTGACCAGGATCTTCCCGTCTGTTTCCATTCCGCTCACCGCTCGAACTTGATGCCCAGCACCACGGCCGATTGCGTCCGCCGCACCCCCGGCAGGCGGCCGATTTCGTCCAGCAGCCGGTCCAGCGCCTCGGGCGTTTCCGCCACCACCTGGGCAATCGCGTCGAACTCGCCGCTGACCGTATGGCAGCGCCGCACCTCGGGCCGGATGCGCAGCGCCTGATAGACCTGATCGCGCTGGCGCGCCTCCAGGCTGATAAAGACATGGGCGTGGAACCCGCCGGGGCGCTGCCCGCCCAGGCCAAGGCGGATCGTATAGCCCTCGATCACCCCGTCGCGTTCCAGCCGTGACAGCCGTTCCTGCACCGCAGAGCGCGACAGGCCCACCTTGCGGGCCAGCGAGGCGGTCGGCTCCCGCCCATTGGCGTCGAGCAGACGCAGCAAATGCCGGTCGATGGGGTCGAGGCCGGATGCGGGAGGGGTGGGAGAGCGGTGGGCCGTCATAGTGTCGTGTTATACCGCCAAATCGACGGGAAACAAGCGTGGTTTCCGGCGCTTCGCCGGGGTGCAGGCCGACGGAGTGCTGCGGCACTCTGCCGCTTCTTCGTAACCGACTGTTTCATCAGGGAAATCGACGCAATGACCAAGATCCTCATCATGGGTGCGGGCCGGATTGGCCGGGCAATGACGGCGCTGCTGCAGGGTACCGGCGACTATCAGGTGACGATCGCCGATGTCAGCGATGCCGCGCTGGCCGCCGTCGATACCGCCGGTGTGGATCGGGTCAAGCTGTCGGCCACCGATGGCGCGGCGCTGCGGGCCGCCATGGCCAAGGTGGATGCGGTGGCGGGCGTCGGCCCGTTCGACGTCAACCCGTTCATCGCCGAAGCCGCTGCCGATGCCGGGATCGACTATTACGACGTGACCGAGGATGTTGCCGTCACCAACAAGGTGCGCGCGCTGACCGACCGCGCCAAGGGCGCCTTCGCCCCGCAATGCGGGCTGGCACCGGGGGTGATCTCCATTGTCGCCAACGATCTGGCCCAGCAGTTCGATACCGTGCGCGAGCTGCGCATGCGCGTCGGCGCGCTGCCGCTCTATCCCGCCAACGGTCTGGGCTATAACCTGACCTGGAGCACCGACGGCCTGATCAACGAATATCTGAACCCGTGCGAAGTCATCATGGATGGCAAGCGCGTGTTCGTGCCGCCGATGGAAGCGGTGGAGCATTTCTCGATCAACGGCGTGCATTACGAGGCATTCACCACCTCCGGTGGCGTCGGTAGCCTGTGCGAAACCTATGACGGCAAGGTCGATAGCCTGTCGTATAAGACGATCCGCTATCCCGGCCATTGCGCCGCGATGCGCCTGATTCTGGAAGACCTGAACCTGAAGTCGCGCCGCCCGCTGCTGAAGGAAATTCTGGAAGGCGCGATTCCGGAAACCCGCCAGGATGTGGTGGTGGTGTTCGTCACCGCGACCGGCCAGAAGGACGGCCGACTGGTACAGACCAGCTTCGCCCGCGCCATTCAGGGGCGGGAAATTGCCGGTCGCCCCTACAGCGCGATCGAGCTGACCACGGCCACCGCCGCCTGCGCCGTGATCGACCTGAAAACCGCAGGCAAGCTGCCCCAGCGCGGCTTCATCCGGCAGGAAGATGTCAAGCTGGCGGATTTCCTGGCCAACCGCTTCGGCCGGGTTTACGCCTGACGGGAACCCACTGACTGGCCACTTAACGCCGCGCGCGGAAAAACTGCTGCAGCAGGTTGCGCGCGGCACTCTCATGCAGGCCGCCATAGACTTCAGGCCGATGCAGGCAGGTCGGCCGCTCGAAGAACCGGGCGCCATGCTCCACCCCGCCGCCTTTGGGATCGTAGGCGGCGAAATACAGGCGGCGAATGCGGAACAGGCTGATCGCCCCGGCGCACATGGTGCAGGGCTCCAGCGTGACGTAAAGATCGCACCCGTCCAGCCGCGCCTCTCCGCTGTCCTGGCCTGCGGCCCTGACCGCAAGGGCCGCGCGCAGGGCCAGCAGTTCCGCATGGGCCGACGGGTCGCCCAGTTCTTCCACCCGGTTGCCGGCGGCAGCCAGAATCCGCCCGGCGGCATCGGTTACGACCGCGCCGACCGGCACTTCGCCCCGCCCCGCCGCCCGGCGTGCCTCGTCCAGCGCGGCCATCATGGGATGCTGTTTCGATTCCATCGCCGCACTATGGCCAAAACCGGGGCATCGGCACCATTGCCGATTTCGCCATGCCGTCTTAAGGTGCTCGCATCATGCAGAAAAAACCCCTTATCGGTCTGACCCTGGACAGCGAGCCCGCAGGCGGCTGGTCCAAACTTCCCTGGTATGCCATCCGGCAGAACTATAATGCCGCCATTGCGGCGGCGGGCGGCATCCCCGTCTGCCTGCCCCATGAACCCGACTTGGCCGAGGAGTATCTGGACCGGTTGGATGGGATCGTCGTCACCGGCGGCGCGTTCGATGTCGATCCGGCCCTGTTCGGCGCTACCCAGAAACACGCGACGGTCAGCACCAAGGATCGGCGCACCCAGTTCGAATATGCGCTGTCTAAGGGGGCGGCGACGCGCAATCTGCCCACCCTGGGCATTTGCGGCGGCCAGCAATTGCTGAACGTCGTGCTGGGCGGCACGCTGATCCAGCATATCCCGGACGAGGTTGAAACCGACATCCCGCACGAGCAGCCCAACCCGCGGACCGAGCCGGGCCATCTGGTGGCGATCACCCCCGGCAGCCAGTTGGCGCAGATCGTCGGCGCCACGGAACTGCCCGTCAATTCCGCCCATCATCAGGCAGTCAAGACGCTGGCGCCCGGTCTGGTGCTGAACGCGGTTGCGCCCGATGGCGTGATCGAAGGCTTTGAAAGCCCCGCTCATCGCTATCTGATTGGGGTGCAGTGGCATCCGGAATATCACATCTCCCCAGGCGACCGGGCCATTTTCGATGCCTTGATCGCGGCCTGCCGGGCCTGATGGCGATGGCCGCCCCATCTGATACGGACGGCGCCGAACGGATCGCCAAACGCATCGCCCGTGCCGGCGTCTGTTCGCGCCGCGATGCCGAAAAGCTGATTGCCGAGGGCAAGGTTGCGGTCAATGGCACCGTGGTGACCCAGCCGGGAACCACGGTCACGGACGATGACCTGATCACCATCGACGGCGTGCCCCTGCCCGACAAGGCGCCGACGCGGCTGTGGCGATACCATAAGCCGCGCGGCTTGGTGACCACCCACAAGGATCCCCAGGGCCGTCCGACGATTTTTGCCAATCTGCCGGGCGATCTGCCGCGTGTGATCTCGGTCGGGCGGCTCGATCTCAATTCGGAAGGCCTGCTGCTGCTGACCAATGATGGCGAGCTGGCCCGGCGGCTGGAACTGCCGGCCACCGGCTGGGTGCGCCGCTATCGGGTGCGCGTGCACGGCGCGGTGGACGAGGCCGCGCTGACCCGGCTGGCCGAGGGGGTGACGGTCGAAGGCGTGCGTTATGGCCCGATCATGGCGCAGCTGGACCGGCAGAAGGGCGACAATGCCTGGATCACGGTCGCCTTGCAGGAAGGCAAGAACCGCGAAATCCGCCGGGTGATGGAGCATCTGGGCTATCCGGTCACCCGGCTGATCCGCACTTCCTATGGTCCGTTCAGCCTGGGCTATCTGGAGCCAGGCATGGCCGAGGAAGTGCCCGGCAAGATTCTGCGCGATCAGTTGAGCCGCAAGGATGCCGCCGTTCTGACCCGGCCGACCCGTGCCACCCGCACGGCCGATGACAGGCCCGCCCCAATCAGTCCCGGGGCCAGTCCCGGGGCCAGTCCCGGGGCCAGTTCTGCTGGCCGCCCTGGGGCAGGCCGGGGTCGGACCGGTTCGCAAGGTCGTGCCCCGGTGGGGGAACACCGTCCGGAGTTTGCTTCTGGGCGGGGTCCTGGGCGGGGTCCTGGACGAGGTTCAGAGCGGGAGGACGCGCGGCCCCGATCGCGCGGCGCGGCGGCGGACTCCCCCCGCGAAACCCGTGGCCCGGCTGAACCGCCCGACAAGAGGGGCGCACGCTTCGGGCCATCTTCAACCGGTAAGCCATCATCCGGTCAGCCATCGGGTGGCAAACCCTCACAGGGTCGGCCATCCCAAGACCGACCATCCCAGGGTCAGCCACCAAAAGGCCAATCATCACAGGGCCATCCACCATCCGGCAAGCCGCCGCGCGGCAAACCTTCGGCGGGCCCGCGCCCTTCTGGTCCCGGCCCTTCTGGCAAACCCGGCCCGCGCTCTCCAACGACTGGATCGAATGCGAATCGTCGGCGGAAGCCATAGGGGGCGGCGGCTGGAGGCACCGGCACCGGGCGAGCCGGTACGCCCGACCGCTGACCGTACCCGCGAAGCCCTGTTCAATATCCTGCTGCACCCGGCCTTTCCCGCGCCGCGCCTGGCGGGGGGGCAGATGCTGGATTGTTTTGCCGGAACCGGCGCGGTCGGGCTGGAAGCCATGTCGCGCGGGGCTGCCGGGGCGGTGCTGATCGACCGGTCGCTGGCCCTGGCGCGGCGCAATGCGGCCAGCCTGGGCTTGACGGATCGGGTGCGCTTCATCGAACGGGATATCGCCCGGCTGGGGCCCCGCCCGGCCGATATTCCCCCCGCAACCCATGCCTTTCTGGATCCGCCCTATCGGGATGGATTGCTTCCCCTCGCTTTGGCTGTGCTTGAGGCCGGGCAATGGCTTGTCCCCGATGCGCTGGTGGTGGCCGAGGCGCCAGATGCCGTCTGGGCCGAGGCGCGCGCGCCCGTCACCGCCGCCGGCTGGGTGGAACTGGATCGCCGCCGCTATGGCAAGGCCAGCCTGGTGTTCCTGCGCCACAATAACTGACTCTCAGAGACCCCTTGCCGATTGCGCGAACTCAGACCAAGCTTTCTTTCTCAATCCTATAATTGGGGGGAGGATGACCGATGGAGACCGCATTCACCATCAATCGGCGCGGGCTGTTGAAACACGGGCTGGCATTGACTGGCGCTGTCACCGGCCTGAGCCTGATCGGCGGTCTGGCCGCCCCGCGCATCGCCCGCGCCGCCGCGCCGCACAGCCTGCCCCCGCTGCCCTATGCCGATACGGCGCTGGACCCGGTGATCTCTGGCAATACCATCGGCTTCCATTACGGCAAGCACCATGCGGGCTATCTGACCAACCTCAATCGCCTGCTGGAGGGCAGTGACCTGGCCCAGTTGAACCTGGAAGACCTGGTCAAGACCAGCGCCGCCAACCCGACCCGCGCGGCAATTTTCAACAATGCCGCGCAGGTGTGGAACCACACCTTTTATTGGAACAGCCTGAAGCCGGGCGGCGGCGGCATGCCGACCGGTAAGCTGGCCGATCTGATCAAGGACAGTTTCGGCGATTATGCCAAGTTCAAGGAAGCCTTGGCTGCCGGGGCCAATGGCCAGTTCGGCAGCGGCTGGGCCTGGCTGGTGCTGGAAGGCGACAAGCTGGCCATCCGCCGCACCGCCAACGCCGATACCCCCGCCTATGTTCAGGGCGTCAAGCCGCTGTTGACCATCGATGTCTGGGAACATGCCTATTATCTGGATTACCAGAACCGCCGCGCCGACTATGTCGCCGCCGTGATTGACAAGCTGCTGAACTGGGACTTCGCCGAACGCAACCTCGGCTAGGCCCGTTCCCGCTCTCCCGGTCGCCGCTGTGCAAGGCGGGCAGACGCCCATCCGTCTGCACACCCTTGCCAGCGGCCACACGGTTGCCTATAACCATGGGCAACGCGGGTGTAGCTCAATGGTAGAGCAGAAGCTTCCCAAGCTTACGACGAGGGTTCGATTCCCTTCACCCGCTCCAGTAAGTTTCAAATAAAATCAAACACTTAGGCTCTGGCTTGAGATGCTGCAAGATGCCTTGTTGTGCCCAAATTTGCCCGATGCTAGCTTACATATCGGCTTACATGGCTAACTCGTAAGCGGATTCGCGGACACAGTTACAAATCACTCCGCCCCTGCTTACAAGGCCCCCAGCCATGTGAACCGCAAGATCACGCATAGCGGGTTGACCCATGCCCAGGGTAAAACTAACCAAAACGCTTGTTGATGAAATGGCGGCTCCCGAGAAGGGGCAAAGCTTTGTCTGGGACACCGATGTCCCAGGGCTGGCTGTCCGCCTAACACCCACCGGAGTCAGGTCTTGGGTGGTGCAGATGCGGGTACGTGGCGGCAAAGAACGCCGCATGACAATCGGCTACTGCAACAAGGTGCCCTTGGACATAGCCCGCAAGGAGGCACGGAAGGTCATCGCGACGGCCGACCTGGGCCGTGATCCAGCCCAGGAGCGCAAGGAAGCGCGCGAGCTAAAGCCTGACACAAATCCCCTTTTTGGTGATTTTGCCGAACGCTGGCTGGCAGAGGTGGCGGGACGGCGGAACCGACCGGGCACCTTGAAGAACCGCCGCCTGCTATTAAGGAACCACATCCTGCCGATTCTGGCTTCGAAGCGGCTGACCGATATCCAGCGCCGGGATATCGAAGACCTGCACAATCGGGTGTCGCAGAAATTCCCCGTGGCGGCCAACCGCGCCGTCTCCCTCTGTTCCGCCATTTTCTCTGCCGCCGAGCGCTGGGGGATGTTGACGGAGAATCCTGCCGCCAAGATTGAGCGAAATAGCGAGGAAGGGCGGGAACGCTATCTGACCCCGGAGGAGATCTGGCGACTGCAACAGGCCCTCGACCAGAGCCAGGCCCAGGATTCAGCCGACGTCGTTCGACTGCTGCTGTTGACAGGCGCGCGGGTCGGGGAGGTGCTGGCGATGCAGTGGGAGAATCTGAACCTCGACGCCGGTGTCTGGGTGAAGCCCGCTGCTACCACCAAGCAAAACAAGCTGCACCGCGTTCCGCTGTCAGCGGAGGCGGTGGCCGTGCTGGCCAAGCGGCGGCAAAAGCAGGCAGAGGCCCGCCGACGCGCCACAACGCCCGCAGCATGGGTTTTTCCGGGTGATGGGTCAAACGGTCACATGACGACGATCCGTACCTTCTGGGCCGCCTTATGCCGCCGTGCGGGTATTGAAGGCGTCAGGGTCCATGACGTTCGCCATACCTTTGCCAGCTTGCTGGTATCATCTGGCGAAAGTCTGCCCATCGTGGGCGCCCTTCTGGGCCACACCCAGGCTAAAACAACCAGCCGATACGCCCATCTTCAGGATGGTGCCTTGAGGCGTGCAGCAGACCGTGTAGCTGGAATCACTAAGCGAGAAGCGACATGAACCCCGAAGAATTCGTTTATATTGCACCCGATGGTACCCGATATGAAATGGATCATTGGAGAACCCGTCCGCAGTGGTTAGTCATCTTCGATTATTTGCCGATATTGGAGCAGCATCCATCCCAAATTGCATGGGAATTTCTAAGAAGAAATCCAAATTATTATAGAAAATACTGCGAATGGAAATGGCTCAGAAGCATGTGTCTGGAGGTTTGTGTGCCATTAGATCACCCTATATACATAAAGCAAATAGAAATGGAAAATGATATTAGAGAGGAATTTAATATTGACCCTGTATCGAGTCTCCCATCTCCGGATTTCCCCGTGACTCCACCCATCTTTGCCGATCAGCCATTTCCAGTAGACGAGCAATACATAACAACAATCGAGGCATTCCGGAAAAAATCAGTTGATTATCTCTTGAGTACAAGAAAAAAAATTTACTTCATGAATCCGGGAGGGAATTGGCCAAAACACAAATCCGAAACATCAAAGAGACGTGCTCATCGCCGTAAACAACTTATTACTTATCTACGATTGTTAGATGCGAAGGCTGATAATGCATCAATGGATATGATTTGGTCTAACATTGACGATTATCGTCACCTTTCCAAGGAGCAAGCCTACAAGAGGATATATGCCCATTGGCGTGCTGCAAAGCACATGGCGATGACTGGATATCGAAAGCTAGCTGCATCCCTTTGATATTAAAAGATTTTGCGAGGTGAATTTCTGAGAGAGACAACGAAGCCGGTCTGATCATAATAGCGAACCTGTTACAACAAACAGGTGAAACCAATGACATACCGACGTAAATCAAGCTCAGATCCCCGCTTCGAGAATGATAAACTCTGCTCGGCGAGCGAAGCTGCGGATTTACTGGGGGTTTCCCCCCAAACATTGGCACATTGGCGCGTCCGAGGTACAGGGCCACGTTACATCGCTCTCTCAGCACGTTGCGTGCGATACCGTTCGTCAGACATTCAGGCATGGCTCAATGGCCGTGAACGGGCGTCGACGGCTGAGAATGGGTGGTAATGCCAATGAAGCAAGCAATTGCTCTGCCACCCGTGACGGGCTGGTTCCAGGTCTTATACCAGATTGTGGACAGCGGTGCGTTGGCCCGGATGCATATCTCTGCAGCTGCGCTTTACATCGCAATCAAGCGCTACGTCGACTATCAGACCGGCTTTGCCGAGGTCAGCAATAGGCGCCTCTGCAAAGTTATCGGCATCAGCAAACCAACTTTCTATAAGGCTCGGCAAAGTCTGTTGGAGAACGGCCTTATCTCAATTATCGGCACTCATTATCCATCGCGCTACGTCGTGCATGAGCAGATATGCCATTACTCAGCCGATCGGACCCCCGTCGCTGTTACGACTTTTCCCTATATCCCATCCCAACAGGGCAAAATCCTGGAGATGCTGCGCAGCCAACCCCTCACACTCGATCAGATCGGAACCACCGTCACAATTGGGACGGTCAACATTCAGGTGGTCAATATCAATGACGCAGCACTTGTGGATAAGCGGGAAAGCCTCTTACCCGAGCGGCAGCATCCTTGACCAGGGTGGCAACAGAATTGACCAAAGTGGCAGCAGATTTGCCCCCTATGAAGAAAAACTGGATGAGGCGCACCCGATCCCGCGCAGCTCTCACCTGCGCGGAGCGGGATCGAGTGCGGCTCCCCATCCCTTACCCTTACCCCTCATCTGTGGAAAAGCCATCGGCCTGGCGTCGCTCCGCGACAGGGAATTGAAACTACCGTTCGTACCCACCAGACCGACCGCCTCGGCCACGGGGTGCAGGGGCAAATTCGCTCGCTGGAATGCCATGGTCCTCGATGAGGATTTTCTCCATCAGCCTTATGGCCCGTTCGCAGGCCTCCGCACCGATTCTCTGCTTGGCAATAATGTGGTTCTTGATGGCAGCTTTCGTTGCAAGCCGGTCGGCCAGAAGCTCACTCATGCTCCGCTGGTGCAGCTTCGCTTCCAGGTCCGCACGGACACTCTCCTCCGTCTGCCCCTGCGTCCGATCGGCCGGGTATAGCCGGTGGATCATGGGCTTGACAGGTGCTTTCTGTGAAACAGGAGTGCTGATCGTCTGATCCACCCACCTTGGTGGGGGGACAGGTGTGGCGGGGGCCGGGGACGCGACATGCTGCTGCGCTTCCCAGAGTTCCTGTTCCAGTTTCCCATGGCTGTCCAAGACGGACAGATACTCGCTTTCAAAGAACATGGCGGCGTTATGGGCACTTGGCCAAGTTCGTCCGTCGTGGCTTCTGTAGCTTTCGGGAACCTCGACACGGACCTCAACCCGCTCCACGATTTTTTCCCGGGGCCGGGCGGCCAAAGCCTGCGCGCGGGCCGCCTCCCGTTCTGCCACCGTAAAGGCTTGGTCACGCTCCGCCTGGGCCACAGAAACAACCGCTTCCAGGCCGTGGATGATCTGGCCTTGCTGCCTCACTGTGCTATCGCGCGCGGCAATCTGTTCGGCGGCCTCGCCCTTGATGTGTTCAATGGTTTCCGAAGCGACCTCCTGCTGGGCATTGACCTCGATTAGCGCCTGGTCGCGCTGATGTTCTGCCGTCGCAGCCCGCTCCTCGGCTTGGACAAGCGCCTCTTTCAAGCCGGGCACGACACCATTGGCGAGTGCATTCACGGTCTCCTGCTGGGCATCGACCTCGATTAGCGCCTGGTCGCGCTGATGTTCTGCCGTCGCAGCCCGTTCCTCGGCCAGGGCCAACCGTTTCTGGAGGGTCGCAAGCGCCAGGACAAAATCCTTGGCTGCAGCCGCCTTGGCCGCTTTCACCGCCGCTATCAGATCCCCACCATCCAGCCGGTCGAGATCGGCTTCGGTAATCTCAACCCCAGCCTCGGCAGCCATTGCCAGGATCATCGCCCGCTGGCGTGGCGTCGCAGTGCGGAATGGCCGTTCCGATTTAGTCTTGTCGTCCGTAACTCGGTCGGACAACGCCTCGGCCACCGCCGCCGCCCGCTGTGCCCGCTCAATCGCTTTCTCGGCTGCCTGTTTTGCCTTCTCGGCCCGCTGGATCGCCCGCGCTTCTTTCTGGCGCTCGACAAACTCCGCACGGCTGCGCCGCACCTCCTCCCATTCGCCTGCATCGATGCGACGGTTCTGTTCGGCCAGCCCATTATCCGGGGCTGTGGCCCGCTCCGCCGCTTTGATTGCAACAATCGGACGGCGGGCGTTTGCCGGTCGGTCGATACCAATACCCTTGAAAGAACCACCGTGATACCCGGCGTCTCCCACAGCCCCGTTCACCACCTGGGCGATATCATGCCGCCAGGCACGGAACTCGGCGGCACCGTCAATAACGCTAACACACGCCTCACGGCCATTCGCTCCAGGTCGTTCACCAATCCAGCGACCATCAACCAGACGCACGGGCCGCCGCGTGGTCGTGAGATGCAAATGGGGCTGATACTCGCCCCGCTCATTATGGCTGTGAATGGCC
This sequence comes from uncultured Elstera sp., assembly GCA_964576605.1. Taxonomy (GTDB): domain Bacteria; phylum Pseudomonadota; class Alphaproteobacteria; order Elsterales; family Elsteraceae; genus Elstera. The sequence continues at coordinate 15,290 of CAZNVY010000042.1, forward strand.
CAATGGACCGGGCAGCCCCGATCCTCGAACTAGCGGGCAACACCTTCGGCAATCCGTTCCCGCTGTTCGGCCGTGGATGCGGATGGCAATTCGATCTCGCCGTCCAGAACAAAAGTGCCATTCTTGCGCGTATTGGCCGCTTCGGCTGCACGGATGATCTCGGCCATTTCGGCCCGGCTGCGACCACCTTCTTTTTCCAGTTCATCCAGCCGGTTCTTATGCTTGCCAACGCGGGCATCGTAATTCAGCCCTTCGATGGCTTTCTTGGCTCCACCATTCTTGTGCCCGATTGATTTCAGCTTCGCATGAAAAGTGCGAGCACCACTGTCAGCAGTTCGATTGTTGGGCAGAGCGCGATCATAAACCAGCGTCGGAATGACTCGTCCGCGCTTCCATTCCTCGATCCATTCACCATCACTCGTTTGCCTCCAGCGTGTGTATGGATTAGCTGCCGACATGGATTGCCTCATTCGAGGAAAAAACAGAAGGGGGTGCGCCCAAAAATGAAAACGAGTTTTCGTTTTTGGGCGCACCCCCTCTATATCATGTCTTGTCAGGACTAGGCAATATGCCGTGGATGCAAATTAGAGTATAGGCTATGGTATGAAGACTATAAGAACACTAACTACGCCAATGGAGTACTTTTGTACTCCAAAAGTAGACAAAATAGATAGAGGATTGCATGGCAAAGAAACCTGTCCAAAGCCCCGATGATACAGCTCAACGGCGGCTGCAAGATTGGAAGCTGATCGAGGAAAAAGCCAAGGCGCAACAACGGCGCTTATCCGCTAAGGAAAAGGCTGCCCAAGCACGAGCCGAAAAAGAGAGGATTCTCGCAGAAGCACGGCCCTATCTGGAGAAGGCTGCGCGTGATCTGCACCAGCTTGGCTGGCCGGTCCGGGAAATCTGGAAGTGGCTGAACGACAATCTCGACAGTGACATTCACCCGCGTATTCCGCTGGAAATGGTCCGGGAAGTTCTGGGTCATCGGAAGGGCTGACATGGCAACTATTTTTGCAGTTCTCGACCGTCCTCTGCACCCGGTGCTGCACCTGGTCAACCATACGCATACATTACCGGGTGGGCTGGTAGACGAGGACAATCTGGCCGATGACTTTGAGGTGCATGCGCGTCCGGTCACTCGCGGCACAACATTCATGCGCTCACCCGTCGACCCGGCCAGGATTCTTGACTGGCCGCGTCTCCCCGAAGCCCCTGGTGCAGTTTGCCTCGCCAATCTCGCCGATTTTGCGACACAACATGATCTGGCGGTCCGGTATACCCGGACCATGAAGCAGATGGATGCCTGGATTGAGTTCTCATGGCGCTTCACCGGTGAGCCGGAAGTTCGCGCGGCTGCCCTCGATCCGCGAAAATGGCTGGGCTGGCTGGGGTATGAGGAATATGAGACTGGTTTCATGGAACATAGCGGGCCATGGCGGGCCTACGGTTCTGCCCCGCTCGAGGAGTTCAAGCGCCGGGTGCTGGAGCGTCAGGCCATCGACAAGCAAGACCGGCAGGCCAAACGGGAATGGCTGGCCCTGCTGGATGATCTCCAGAACCTGTGTGCCTGGGCTGAATCACGCGGTGCCAAACATATTGCCTGGCGCTGGTAGGTTCTGGGTAAGGGGAGAGGGCGACCGATGCGCAAACGATATGTGGCAGGCGAGATTTCGAATGATGCGATAGAACATGGCAAATAGGTGATATTCTTAAAAGAGTCCAAGGATACTAACGAGGATATCAACATTGATTTGAGCAAGCTCCCAATCTTTGAAGGCACGGAACCAGCACCAAAGGATAAAGTTTAAGACTGACCCTGCCATCCAGGCAGCAGCAGGGCTTGCCCCCCTCAGATATCAATGCAATCATTGCCATAACGTCAGCGCCCACGATGACAAAGGCAGATTATGGCCAGCATCACGATTCGGAACCTTGATGATTCGGTGAAAAAGCGACTGCGCATCCGCGCGGCAGAGCATGGTCGTTCGATGGAGGAGGAGGCCCGAGAAATCCTCCGCCAGGCTGTTGCCGCCGCTGCGCCGGGCAGAAACCTGGGTCGCGCGATTCATGAACGGTTTGCCGTGCTTGGCGGGGTCGATCTTGAGTTGCCGCCGCGCGATCCAATGCGTGACCCGCCATCATTCGCGTAAGCGTGCCCATGATTATCCTTGATACCAATGTTGTCTCCGAACTGATGCGACCACAGCCTTCGCAAGCGGTGCTCATCTGGTTTGCTGGACAGGACTCAACAGACCTGTATCTGAGTGCAATAAACGAGACCGAGCTGCGCACCGGGGCGGGTTATCTCCCTGCTGGTCAGCGCCGAGACCGGCTGATTGCTGAGATCGAGGCCATGCTGGCTGAGAACTTTTCAGGCCGCTTGCTGCCCTTCGACAGTGCCGCTGCAAAGGCATATGCAGCCATCGCGGCCACTCGCCGAGCCGCTGGCCGTGCGATCTCGACCGCCGATTGCCAGATCGCGGCCATTGCCGCAGCGTATGGTGCCGCTGTCGCGACCCGGAACATCGGTGACTTTGACGGTTGTGGGATCGCGGTCATAGATCCTTGGGCGACGTTATGAATGCAGTTGAGATTGAGGAGGCCATCTCCGCACTGGCGGAGCGACCGTTCGACGCTGAGGAGTTTCCTTACGCATTCCTCGAAGCGTTCGGAAACAAGGAAACCACGCTTAAGCGCCTGCGGAAGGGCGAGTCCAACAAGTCTGACCTCGGCGGCGTGCTTCAGACGAACAACATCCACATCGCCACCTGCAAGCCGGGCGATGTGACGCGCACGCTGGAAGCGTTGAAGGCCAGCCCTGCCACAGCGCGGGCAAAGGCGCGCTTCGTGCTGGCGACGGATGGCGAGCTATTCGAGGCTGAGGACCTCACGACCGACGACGCGCCGATTTCCTGCACTTATGCAGATTTCCCGAACCACTTCGGTTTCTTCCTGCCGCTGGCGGGTATCACCACGGTCAAGCAGGTCCGCGAAAGTTCGTTCGATATTCGCGCGACGAGCCGCCTCAACCGCCTTTATGTCGAACTGTTGAAGGACAATCCTGAGTGGGGCACCGCACAGCGCCGCCCCGATATGAACCACTTCATGGCCCGGCTGATCTTCTGCTTCTTCGCGGAGGACACCAGTATCTTTCATGGCAGCTATCCGTTCACCGGCACGGTGGAGCGAATGAGTGCGAAGGACGCCAGCAACACCCATGAGGTGATCAGCACCCTGTTTCGCGCCATGAACACCAAAGCGGATGAGCGCGTCGCCGCCGGCATTCCCCGCTGGGCCGACGGTTTCCCTTATGTGAATGGCGGCCTTTTTTCCGGCAGCCTGGAGGTACCGCGCTTCAGCCGCATCGCCCGGTCCTACCTGCTGCACATTGGCGGCCTCGACTGGACAAAAATCAACCCGGACATCTTCGGGTCGATGATCCAGGCCGTGGCCGATGAGGACGAACGCGGCGCACTCGGCATGCACTACACAAGCGTGCCGAACATTCTGAAGGTGCTCAATCCGCTCTTCCTCGACGATTTGCGCGAGAAGCTGGAGGAAGCCGGTGACAATGCGCGCATGCTGCTCAATCTGCGCAAGCGTATGTCGAAGATCCGCGTGTTCGATCCCGCCTGCGGCTCGGGCAATTTCCTCGTCATTGCCTACAAGGAGATGCGGGCCATCGAAGCAGAGATCAATCGCCGTCGCGGCGAAGCCGACCGGCGAACGGACATCCCGTTGACGAATTTTCGCGGGATCGAGTTGCGCGACTTCCCGGCAGAGATCGCCCGTCTGGCGCTCATCATCGCCGAATATCAGTGCGACGTGCTGTACCGTGGCCAGAAACTGGCTTTGGCTGAGTTTCTGCCACTCACTACCGAAAACTGGATTACCTGCGGCAATGCCCTGCGGCTCGATTGGTTGAGCATCTGCCCGCCGACCGGAACGGGCGTGAAGCACCAGGGCGATGACTTGTTCCACACGCCGCTCAATCAGGCGCAGATCGATTTTGAGAACGAGGGCGGAGAGACGTACATTTGTGGGAATCCGCCATATCTGGGGTCGACGTGGCAGGACGAAGAACAAAAAGAGGATTTAAAGCGCATTTTCGATGGCCGCACAAAAAACTGGAAGTCGCTCGACTATGTTGCAGGATGGTTCATGAAGGCGGCCGACTACGGCACGCAGACCAATACGGCGACGGCGTTTGTTTCCACCAATAGCATCTGTCAGGGCCAACAGGTGCCTATCCTTTGGCCATTGATTTTCGCTACCGGGCATGTGGTGGCTTTTGCTCACACGTCGTTCAAATGGGCGAACCTTGCTAGCCACAAAGCGGGTGTCACCGTGGTGATCGTAGGCCTTTCAAATCACGCCGGAAATTTACGTCAACTTTTCTCATCAGCCGACAACGATGCCTCAACTGTCAAGGGCACCGAGAATATCAACGCGTATCTTGTCGCTGGTCCAGATATCATCGTGAACCCTGTTTCCAAACCCCATAACGGTCGAGGGCTTATGGAGTGGGGTAACAAGCCGACAGACGGCGGCAACTTCTTCTTCACCGCGGATGAGCGACGGGAGTTATTGGCGATCGCTCCGAATGCCGAACGGTACATCAAAAGATTCCTCGGTGCTCAAGAATTTATTCGGGGCGAGAGCAGGTATTGCCTGTGGCTTGAAGATGCTGATCGCGATTATGCCGAAGAAATTCCCGCGTTGCGACGACGCATTGAGGCCGTCGCGAAGATGCGAGCCGAAAGCAAAGCTGCTGAAACGCGGCCTGCAGCGAGTTTTCCTCATCGTTTTCGACAAATCCAGTCCGTTGCTAAATGCTCTTCGCTCGTCGTCGCGCGAGTGAGTTCTGAGAACCGCGATTATCTCCCGATTGGATTAGAAGGGGCCGATACTATCATCGGTGACAGGAACTTTGCGCTCTACGACGCACCCCTTTGGAACATGGCGATAATAGCTTCGCGATTGCATTGGGTGTGGATCGGAACGGTCTGCGTGCGGATGCGAACTGATTTCTCTTATTCTAACACCCTTGGCTGGAACACGTTCCCAGTGCCGACACTGACCGAGAAAAACAAGGCCGACCTGACCCGCTGTGCTGAAGACATTTTGCTTGCACGCGAGGCGCATTTCCCTGCGACCATCGCTGATCTCTACGATCCCGACGCCATGCCCGCGGATCTGCGCGCGGCCCATGATCGCAACGACGAAGTGCTGGAGCGCATCTATATCGGCCGCCGGTTCAAGAACGACACCGAACGACTCGAAAAGCTGTTCGAGCTGTACACGAAGATGGTTGCGGGTTCGGCGGACAATAAGCCGAGGCGAAAGAAACGGGTATGAGCGCCGCATCGTCGCCTAAGAAGATTATCATGATCGCGGGCCCCAACGGCGCTGGAAAGACAACCTTTGCCCGCTCGTTTCTGCCTGCGGAGGCATGTCTTCCCCGCTTCATCAATGCTGACCTGATTGCCGCCGGGCTGGCGCCGTTTGCGCCGGAAACCGCCGCACTCAAGGCTGGACGCCTGATGTTGCAGGAGATCGAGCACTGCGTACGGCGCGGCGAGAGCTTTGCTTTTGAAACCACCTTGTCCGGCTTTGTCTATCTGCGCCATATCACTGGGTGGCGGGCGCGGGGTTTCAGGGTCAGCCTGTTTTTTCTGATGTTGCCGACTGTGGAAACCGCTATCGCCCGCGTAGCGGCGCGGGTGCGCCAAGGCGGGCACACCATCCCAGAGCCTGTCATCCGCCGCCGTTTCGATGCTGGTTTGCGCAATTTTCATCGCTGTTACAAGCATGTGGTGGACGATTGGGCCTTGTAAGACAATGCGGGCGCCGAACCGGTGTTGGTGGATTGGGGAGAGATGCGATGAAACAGAAGGATCTGTCTAAGGCGAAAAACCCCGACCTGCAAGCGTCACTGGTGGCCATGCGCCGTGCGGCAACAATGGCGCGCAACACCGCCATCCAGACCAATACAGAGATTGTCATTGTGAAGGACGGGAGGCCTGTGCGGATAACGGCAGCAGAATTGCGCAAGGAGCGGCGCACGTGACCGATTCTGTCAAATCAGTCCCTGCCATCTCTGTCGGCTATGCCTCCAATCATCGCTCGGCGAAGGTCTCTACGTTCGGCATTTGGCCGATCTTGACACCGTGCTCGCTGACTTGCGCGAAACTAATGACTGCAACGGTAAGGCGCTGGCGCGCATTTATCGGCGGCCGCTTCAAGAACGATACCGAGCGGCTTGAAAGGCTGTTCGAGCTTTATACGAAGATGAGCGCCGGATCGGGCACCAAAAGGAAGCGAAAGGTGAGCGCGGCATGAGTGGCTATGTGCTGTTCCAGATGTGGGCGCCATTGCGGCAGTCTTTGATTGCTGATCACCTGTTCTACGTTGAACAGGCTCATAAGCGCTTGCTCTCGCAGTTTGAAGATATCGAGGCGGAAGCCAATAAGGCTGGAGAAAATTGGATCGAGCAAAACAGCTGCCATTTTGATCCTGACCGACATAATTCTGGTGATTTCCATCAAGCCGCCGACAACGCACGTGATGAACGATATCTGCTTCTCAGTGAAATGCGTGACCGGACGCGGCTGAGCGTCGTTGCTGGCATGTTTCACGAGTGGGATAAGCGATTGCGGGATTGGCTAGTTCGGGAAATTCAGCACTGGCACTATGGCAATGAGATGGAATCAAAAGTGTGGTCCGCAGACTTTCCGCAGATCTCTGAACTACTGGAATGCCTCGGTTGGCCGATTTGCAGTGCTACATATTTTCAGAACCTTGATGCCTGCCGCTTAGTTGTTAATGTCTACAAACACGGCAAGGGCAAATCTCTTGAAGACTTGAAGCGGAAATATCCCGAATATCTACATGACCCATTTGGCGGCTGTGGAAATGGATGCTCGGATGTCAAGTATCGCGATCACACACACCTTAAGGTCAGTGATGAGCAGTTTCAGGCATTTTCGGATGCGATTGTCGCATTCTGGCAGGAGGTGCCAGAAAACATATTTCAATCAAAGGTCAAAGGCGTGCCTGGCTGGTTTGGCAAGGCCTTGCTGAAAGACAACACCGACCAATAGCAGGCGCGTAAATAATGATCGACAACAAATCAAAATCAGTGCCCTCCGTCTCGGTCCGGTATGCCTCCAGCGGCAGTTCGACCATCGCCGACCTCTATGATCCTGACGCCATGCCTGCCGATCTGCGCGCGGCGCACGAGCGCAACGATGAGGTGCTGGAGCGCATTCATATTGGCCGCCGCTTCAAGAACGACACCGAACGACTCGAAAAGCTGTTCGAGCTGTACACAAAAATGGTTTCAAACGGCGGTGCCGCTGGGCGGGGTGGATCCAGGAAAATCAAAGGGACAATCCAATGAGTATGGGCGAAACGCCTATGGATAATCTGCGCCTTAACGCATTGATCGGCGACCTGCTTGCCCTGCCAGCGGAAACGTCATGGGTAGAGTTTAAAGAGAACAACGCCGATCCGGCGAAAATTGGACAACTGATTTCCGCCCTATCCAATTCGGCCCGGCAGGCCGATCAGTCTTTTGCCTATGTGCTATGGGGCGTGCGTGATGGAGATCACTCCGTCACGGGAACGACCTTCGATCCAACCTGTCAGAAGCACAAGGACCAGCCGCTGGAACTTTGGTTGGCGCAATGCTTGCGGCCCAGCATTTCGTTTTGCTTTAAGCCTATCGACTATCAAGGCGTCCGTTTGGTGTTGTTGGAAATTCCGGCGGCCCCCTCCAGTCCGGTGGAGTTTAACCGAACGGCATATATTCGTATTGGTAGTGCGACGCCACCCCTATCCGACTATCCCGAACGCCTTCAAGCCCTTTGGGCAAAGTTGCAGCCCTATGCTTGGGAAACCGGGATTGCAGCACAGTTTTTGTCTGGGGACGAGGTTTTGTCTCGGCTCGACTACGCGAGCTATTTCGATCTTACGGGGCAACCCTTGCCTGACAATCGGGTCGGTATCTTCGACCGATTGGTCGCCGACAGGCTGGTGCAACAGGATGTGGGCGGCCACTGGAACATCACCCATCTCGGCGCCGTACTCTTTGCCAAGAATCTGTTGGACTTCCCAACATCCATCGCTCGGAAGGCAGTGCGTTTCGTCGCCTATGACGGCGTGAACCGCACAGCAACCGTCACGCACCGCCAAGACAGCCAACGAGGCTACGCTAGCGGCTTCAAGGGGCTGGTCGAATATATCGACAGTTTGCTGCCTCATAACGAGCATATCGGCAAGGCCTTCCGCGAGGAATCGCCTCTTTACCCAACCACTGCCATCCGCGAGTTGGTAGCGAATGCACTGATCCATCAGGACATGACAATCACGGGTGCGGGGCCGATGATCGAACTTTTCAAGGACCGCATGGAGATCACCAACCCAGGGCAGCCGCTTGTGAGCCCCGACCGTTTTCTCGATTTGCCTCCGCGCTCGCGCAACGAGGCGCTGGCCGCATTAATGCGGCGAATGAAGATTTGCGAGGAGCAGGGAACTGGAATCGACAAGGTCTTGGAGACAGTCGAGTTGCATCAGCTTCCGCCCCCCGATTTTCGGATTAAGGGTCATGCTTTTCGGGCCGTCCTTTTTGCTCCAAGGCGTTTTGCAGACATGACGCAGGACGAGCGTGTTCGCGCTTGTTACCAGCATGCGGCCTTGAAATATGTCAGCGGGCAGCGAATGACGAATGCTACCTTACGGGAACGGCTAGGGATCGATGCTCAGAACGCTGCACAGGCGTCGATCATCATTCGACGTGCCCTCGCGGATAATCTCATTCGCCCTGCAGATCCCGATCACCCAAGGGCTGGATACGTGCCATCCTGGGCATAACGGTGAAATGTTTTGATTGGGTTTTGATTGTGGGCGCTATCAATGAGGTTGGTGCATGGGTGAGATACAGGAAAATCAACGACTTGCATGTAGGTCAAGGCCGACGCATTTCTTGGTTGGGTTTTGATCGGCGGAGGCTGAAAATGTTAAAGGCAATTATCCCCTCCGTCTCGGTTCGCTATGCTTCCAACGGCGGTTCGACCATCGCCGACCTCTACGATCCTGACGCCATGCCCACCGATCTGCGCGCGGCGCACGAGCGCAACGATGAGGTGTTGGAGCGCATTCATATTGGCCTCCGCTTCAAGAACGACACCGAACGACTCGAAAAGCTGTTCGAGATGTACGCGAAGATGACGGCGGCAGCCAAACCTGCTTTGTGGCAGAAGTGCCCCGGTCGCGTTGCATCCGCCGCCGAAGCTGGAAGAAGGGGCTGATCATGCGCCTGTTGCATTACATCGAAATCGAAAATTTCAAGCGCTTTGGCGACAAGCAGCGTATCGAGCTGGATCATCCCGCCGTGCTGATCGGCCCGAATAACTGCGGCAAGACCAGTGCCATCCAGGCGCTGGCGCTGTGGTCGCAGGCGGTGCGCACCTGGTATGATGCGCGCAAGGGTTCTTCGGCCAAGGAGCGCACGGCCACCTCACTCAACCGCCTGAATATCGTGGCGGTGCCGGTCGCCAGCACCCGCTTTTTCTGGCACAACACCCGCGTGCGCAGGGGTAGTCAGAACATTCCAATGGTTCTGACTGTCGGGGTGGATTACCAGGGAGAGGTGCGGGCCCTGCCAATACGATTCCGCATTCAGGGTGACGAGTTGGTGTATTGCACGCCGGATGATTCGATCATTAGCGATTTGGAACTGATCCGCCATGCCGCCAGCTTGCGGGTGGAGTTGCTCTACCCGATGTCGGGGCTGGATACGGAAGAGCCTATTCTGCAGCCCGGTCGGGTGGACGTGCTCCTGGGCCAGGGCCGTACCGCCGACGTGCTGCGCAACCTCTGTCTGACGGTGGTCAACACTTCTGCGGACGACTGGGAACGGGTGGTGCAGCTGATGGAGCGGCTGTTCAACATCAAGCTGGGGCGTCCCGACGAAACCTCGCGCGGCAGTATTACGCTGAGCTACCGCCAGCCTGGGGTCAAGGAGCCATTGGATATCTCGTCGGCCGGCCGCGGCATGTTGCAGATGCTGCTGGTATTCGCCTACCTGTACTCACACAAGCGCAGCGTGCTGCTGGTGGATGAGCCTGATGCGCATCTGGAAATCCTGCGGCAAAAGCAGGTGTACGTCCTGCTGCGCGATATTGCCAGCGAGAACGGCTCGCAGGTGGTGATGGTCACGCATTCCGAGGTGATCCTAGACGAAGCGCTGGATAACAACCTGACCCTGCTTTTGGAAGGTAAGGCGGACGACCTTGCCAAGAAGCAGGACATCAAAAACAGCCTCAAGCACTTCGGGACAGATCACTACATCAGAGCCCGCGAACGCGGCTATGTGTTGTATGTGGAAGGCGGCACCGACGTTGACATGCTGCGCGAGCTAGCCAAGCGGCTGAAACACCCTGTGACTGACCTCTGGGACGAACGCATAAACAGTTTCTATGTGCAGAATAATTATCCGCTTAAAGACCTGGATGCGGAACTCGAACGTGTGGAAGGCGGCTTCGGGTTGACACCGCAAGCGCACTTCAATGGACTACGCAACCTACTGCCCAACTTGAGGGGGCTGGCTATCTTGGACAACGATGGCCAAAACCGCCAGGACCGCGATGAAGGCCCGCTGAAAATCCGTTACTGGCGCCGCTATGAGGCCGAGAACTATTTCATCACGCCAGAACTACTGCGCAACTATGCCCTTAAGCAGTACCCGGCCGATGATCTGTTAAGCCGAGGGGCTCATGCTCTCGTTGATGCAGCCCTGGCCGAGACACTGCGCGACGAGGTGTTCGGCGGAAGGCAGGCAGACTACGACACCTGGACCGCCTCGCCGCACGATGCGGCCAACCTGATATGGGAGGCACGCACCGAGCGCGTCAAGCTAAGCGCCGTTGCCGAATCGTTCTTCCGCCGACTGGCACAGCGCTTGGGCGGGGCGATGCTGCTCAAAAAAGGCGAGTTGCACCGCCTCATCCCGGGTGCGCAACTTTCCGTATCTGCTGAAGAAGAGGTGTGCCAAAAACTCAACCTGCTGCAAGAGCTCTTCGAGCAGGCGTACGGTCACAGCGAAACCGGCGGTGGCAGTGGTGGTGAGGACGAGCTTTGAGTCCAATGAAGATCGAAACGAAATCCATCTCGACTGTCTCTGTTCGCTACGCCTCTAATCGTAGCTCGGCGAAGGTCAATGAGCTTGGCATGCGGCCGATGCAGGAGCGCGCGTTCGAGAAGCGGGGCGAGCAATATCTGCTGATCAAGTCGCCGCCCGCTTCGGGCAAAAGCCGCGCGCTGATGTTCATCGCGCTCGACAAGCTCTACAACCAAGGACTGAGGCAGGCCATCATCGTCGTGCCGGAAAAGTCCATTGGTGCCAGCTTTCATGACGAGCCGTTGAGCAAGCATGGCTTTTGGGCTGATTGGCACGTCGAGCCCAGGTGGAATCTTTGCGATGCGCCGGGCAATGACAATGGCGGTAAGGTCAAATCGCTCGGCGCTTTCCTGGAGAGCGACGACAAGGTGCTGGTCTGCACCCACGCGACGTTCCGCTTTGCGGTCGACAAGTTCGGGATCGAGGCGTTCGACGACCGACTGATCGCGGTGGATGAGTTTCACCATGTCTCAGCCAACCCCGACAACAAGCTTGGCCTGCATCTGGGTGAGTTCATCACCCGCGACCGCGTGCACATCGTCGCGATGACAGGCTCCTATTTCCGGGGGGATGCCGTCGCGGTGCTGGCGCCGCAGGACGAGGGCAAATTCGAGAGCGTCACCTACACCTACTATGAGCAACTCAACGGTTATCAGTATCTGAAGCAGCTTGACATCGGCTATTTCTTCTACGCGGACTCCTATGTCGACGACATTCTGAAGGTGCTGAACCCTGCCGAGAAGACGATCATCCACATCCCGAACGTCAATTCGCGCGAAAGCACGAAGGACAAGATCAAGGAGGTGGAGCACATTATCGAGGAGCTGGGCGCCTGGCAGGGGACCGATCCCGTCACAGGATTCCAACTCGTCAAGACGTCGGACGGCAGGATTCTTCGCATTGCCGATCTCGTCGATGACGACCCTGCCAAGCGCGACCGTGTGTCCGCTGCGCTGAAGGACTCAGCGCAGAAGAACAACCGCGATCATGTCGACATCATCATCGCACTCGGCATGGCCAAGGAAGGCTTCGACTGGATCTGGTGCGAGCACGCGCTGACCGTCGGCTATCGCTCCAGCCTGACCGAGATCGTGCAGATCATTGGCCGTGCAACGCGCGATGCGCCGGGCAAGACCCGCGCCCGCTTCTCGAACCTGATCGCCGACGACGTCTACGCCGTGCTCACCCTGGAAGGCTCGCTCGCCGCGCGCAACCACATCGGTGGCACGGCGCCGGAACA
>CAZNVY010000043.1:0-16195 GCA_964576605.1 uncultured Elstera sp.
GCGGCGCAGGCGGTGCGGGATTTTTTGGTCGGGATCATGCCGCAGCATGGTTGAGCGCGCGCGGACGGAGAGCACGCCCCCCGTCCGCTGTCGTTCCGGTTAGGCCGTTTTCGGATCGAGTTTTACCGACCACAGGGTCGTATCGGTCAGGTCTTTCAGCGAAACGGTCATCACCTGCGTCGGGCCATCGATGGCGACGTGGCCGAAGAACTGATAGCCCATCGACGGCGGCAGATTGACCCCCATTTCCTTGGTCGGGGCCTTCTGAAACAGCACCTGCGGCCCGAAGGTATTATCGAGATCGTTCGGTCCAAACGTACCGGCGTGCAGCGGGCCGGAGACGAATTCGTAAAAAGCCTCGAAGTCCTGAAACTGCGCTTTCGCCGGATCATAATAATGAGCCGCCGTATAATGCACATCGGCGGTCAGCCAGACGGTATTCGTAACCCCAGCGCGTTTGATGAAGCTAAGGAGATTAGCGATTTCAAGCTCGCGCCCCAAGGCCGGGCCGTCGCCATTGGCAACCGCTTCCGACCCCCAGTTTTTCTCGAAGTCATCGGCGACCATCAGCCCAATCGGCATATCGGCGGCAATGACTTTCCAAGTCGCCTTCGACGCGGCAAGTTCCCGCTTTAACCAAGCAAGCTGCACCGGGCCGAGGAAATGGGCGTCGGGGCCATAGTCGGTCTGCTTATTCTCGCCATTCGCGCCGCGATAGCTGCGCATATCGAGCACGAAAACGTCCAGCAGCGGCCCGTAAGCGATCTTGCGGTAAACCCGGCCCGGTTCGGTCTCGAAAAACCGCATCGGCTGATAGTCATGGAAGGCGCGCGACGCGCGGGCCACCATGCCCAGCATATTGGTGTCTTTATAGTTTCTGCGCTGATGTTCGGCCTTGGTCAGCGGTTGGGTCGGCCACCAATTATTGGTGACCTCGTGATCGTCCCATTGAACGATGAAGGGCACTTCTTTAGCGAGGGCCAGCAGGTTCTTATCGAGCAGATTATACTTATATTGTCCGCGGAACTCGGCCAGGGTTTCCGCCGGTTTGGATTTTTCCTCCGTCACGATGTTTTTCCACACCGTGCCGTCCTTCAATTTTACTTCGGCGGCCAAGGGGCCATCGGCATAGATGGTATCCCCCGAATGCAGAAAAAAGTCCGGGCGGTTTTTGAGAATCGAGCTGTAGATCGTCATGCCGCCGCGCGCCTCATCGATGCCCCAACCCTGGCCTACGGTGTCGCCGGACCAGCAGAAGGAGACCGAACGGGCGCTGGTCGGGGCCGTGCGGAACCGCCCGATAATGGCGTCCGAGACGAGTTGCGGGTCGGTATGGCTCTGGAAAGCCAGACGGTAGAAGATATCCTGGTCGGACGGCAGGCCATCAATGAAGGCCTTGGCGGTAAAATCGCTCTCTGGCAGCGCATCGACGAAGACGCCGTTGATGACATTCTTAAAGCTATCGGTCGTTGCGAACTCGATCTTCATGCGGCTCGCGCGGTCGGCACGCGACCAAACAACGGCTCCGCCCTGGTCGATATCGCCCGACTGCACCCCGTGGGTAATCAACGGTCGGTCGGCAGCGCGGCTGAGGGCGGGCATAAAAATGCCGCTCCCCAGGCCGGAAGCCGTGGCCATCAGGCCCTTCATAACAGTGCGGCGCGTTAACGACATGGCGGTTCTCCGAAGCGTCGGTCAAGATAAAGAGGGACGGGGCTTACCCGCCTCGGCTCTGTCCGGCAGAGGTAACCTCGTCAAATCATGTGAACGACGCGTCGCCGTTGGATGACGCAGTGATGATAGCTTCGTTAACAGGGGGCCGCCTGACGTGAATCCCTGATAGATTTACGAGGATGCGGAAGATATAGACTTTTTTGTCTCTGAGGGATTTATCAGGTGCGTTAACTGCCCCGGTAGGTACTATAGCCGAACGGCGCAATCAGCAGCGGCACGTGATAATGCCCCGTCGCCTCCGCAATCCCGAAGCGGATCGGCACGATATCCAGGAACTTCGGCTCCGGCAGGATCATCCCCAGCCGGTCAAAATAAGCGCCGATGTAAAAGCGCAGTTCGAAAACCCCGGTCGGGATGGTCTCACCCGACAGCAAGGGCGCGTCGGTGCGGCCATCGCTATTGGTCACGGTTTCCAGCAACCGCACGCCTGCGGCATCGAAAAGGTCAATCCGCACGCCCGCCGCCGGTTTGCCGTGGGTCGTGTCGAGAATATGGGTCGAAAGCCGGGCCATCAGTCCCCCAAAAGCGTTGCAAGGCGGAGTTTTGCGATTTTGGCGACTTCCGCCAGCGCGGTGATGAATTCCTGATCGCGGCTATTCATGATGCGCTTCTCGAACGCCTTCAGAATGCTGGCCTTGGTATTCTCGCGCACGGCGATAATAAAAGGGAAACCGAAGCGTGCCGGATAGGCCGTATAGAAGGCGCTGAAGCGCTGAAATTCGGCTTCCGTCAGCATATCCAGCCCGGCGCTGGCCTGTTCGGCGGTGGAGGCTTCGGTCAGCCGCCCGGCCTGTGCCAGCTTGCCCGCAAGGTCGGGATGGGCGCGCAGTAGGGCGAGTTTTTGCGCCGCCGTCGCCGCATCGACGGCGGCAACCATCGCGGTGTGCAGGGCGGCGCGGTCGGCAAACGGGCGCTGGTCGGCAACCGCTTCGGCCACCCACGGCGAATGTTCAAAAACGCCCCCGACCGCCGCAATAAAATCGGCGGTGGGGGCGGAGTTCAGGTCGGTAAGCGAGATCATCATCCTAGCTTGCCGACCTGGGGGAGAAATCTCAAGCGGCGTCCCAGTTGAACGCGGCGACACTGTGCCGCTTGCCCATTAGAAACGCGTCGGCCACCAGATGCAGCGGGGTGCCATCAACCTCCGACCGGTTTTCGTCCAGTAGGGTTTTGAAGCGGGCATAGATTTCTGGATATTCGGTGTCGCTCTCGTCGATCACCAATTGCCCGCCCAGCCACAGTTTCGTGCCGCCGTGGGTGAGGGTGAGCGCTAGGCCGCTGTCGGTTACAACGTCAATCGTCCAGGTCTGCTCCCCCCGTTGCAGCCAATCGACCGCAACCGTCGCGTCGGCCTTCGGCGAGCGAGCATCGGCCAGGGTCAGCCGGGCGGCAATCGGCGTATCGCGGTTGGCGGGGAAGTCGAGATCGGCGGCCGCCACCGTCAGCCGGTTCGGGAAAATCTCGGTCAGGATCGAAAAGGCGTTAATCGTCGGATCGAAAACGCCAAAACCGCCGGGGTGCCACACCCACTCCTGGCCGGGGTGCCAGCGGTTCACGTCTTCCTTCCAGGTGACGGTTAGGCGGGCGAGCGTCTCGTTAGCCAGTAGCTGCTTCGCTTTGGCCACGCCGCGATTAAAGCGCGAGTGCCACGTGGCGAACAGCACGCGCCCCGCCGCCTGCGCCGCCGGTTCCAGCGTTAGAAATTCGCTGACCGACGGGGTGGGCGGCTTTTCCATTAGCACATGCTTACCGGCGGCCAGCGCCTTACGGACCAAATCGGCCCGGCCCTGCGGCGGGGTGCAGAGCGCTAACGCGTCAAATTCTGGCCCATTGTTCAATAAATCGTCCAGATTGGCGTACTGCGGTAGCCCCTGATACGACACCGGCGCGCGGCTGGCGAGCGCTACCAGCTCGAACGCCGGGTTTGCAGCAATCGCGGGCAGATGCTGCGCCTTGGCGATCACACCAACCCCCATCAGGGCCAAACGATAGGCGGCCATTGTGCTCATCCTCTCTTGGCAGGGGCGCGGCCCCTGGTCCTAGGCTAACCTTAATGCGAATCGCGCCCGATCCCTGACCCGCGACAGCCGCGCAGGAAGTCGAAATCAACCCCTTCGTCGGCTTGCGTAACGTGCTCGACGTAAAGCTGCGCGTACCCGCCTTCCGGCTTCGGTACCGGGGAGACCCAGGCAGCCTTGCGTTGCGCCAGTTCAGCGTCGGAGACATCGAGATGCAGGCGGCGGCCCGGCACATCAAGCTCAATCATATCGCCGTTTTGCACCAGGGCGAGCGGGCCGCCGTCCGCCGCTTCCGGTGCGACGTGCAGGACGACGGTGCCATAGGCCGTGCCGGACATCCGCGCATCGGAAATGCGCACCATATCGGTGATGCCCTTCTTCAGCACTTTGGCGGGCAAGCCCATATTGCCGACCTCAGCCATGCCGGGATAGCCCTTCGGTCCGCAGTATTTAAGGACCATGACGCAGCTTTCGTCGATATCCAGCGCCGGATCGTTCACGCGGGCGTGATAATCCTCGATGTTTTCAAACACCACGGCGCGGCCCCGATGCTGCAAGAGATGCGGCGAGGCAGCGGAAGGTTTCAGCACGGCGCCCTTCGGGGCCAGATTGCCGCGCAGCACGGCGATCCCGCCGGAAGCGGTGAGGGCCTTTTCCTTCGGCAAGATCACGTCCGAATTATAATTCGGCGCGTTCTTGACGTTTTCCCACATGCCGGTGCCGGTCGCGGTCAGCGCGTCCTTATGCAGCAGGCCCATCTCGCCAACGGCACGGATCACGGCGGGCAGGCCGCCCGCATCGTAGAATTCCTCCATCAGGAACTCGCCGGAGGGCTGGAGGTTCACAATCGTCGGCACGTCGCGCCCGAACTGGTCCCAGTCCTCCAGCGTGAGCGGTACGCCGATCCGGCCCGCCAGCGCCAGGATATGCAGCACGGCATTGGTCGAACCGCCAATGGCACCATTGACGCGAATGGCGTTCTCAAATGCCTGACGGGTCAGAATATCGGACGGTTTCAGATCGTCCTTCACCATATCGACAATCCGGCGGCCCGACAGCTGCGCCAATACCTGACGGCGGGCGTCCACCGCTGGAATGGCGGCATTGCCGGGCAGAGTCATGCCCAGGGCTTCGGCCATCGACGCCATCGTCGAGGCGGTGCCCATCGTCATGCAGCTCCCCGCCGACCGCGCCATACCCTGTTCGGCATCCATGAAATCTTCCAGCGTCATTTCGCCGGATTTGACCATTTCGGAGAATTGCCAGATGGCCGTGCCCGATCCCACGCTCTTGCCGCGCCATTTGCCGTTCAGCATCGGCCCGCCCGATACGACGAGGGTCGGGATATTAACGCTGGCCGCGCCCATCATCAGCGACGGGGTGGTCTTATCGCAGCCGACCAGCAGCACCACACCGTCGATGGGATTATTGCGGATGGCCTCTTCGGCATCCATCGCCGCGAGGTTGCGGAACATCATCGCCGTCGGGCGCAGCGTGCTTTCACCGCAGGAGAAGACGGGGAATTCCACCGGAAAGCCGCCCGCTTCATACACGCCGCGCTTCACCCGTTCGGCAATGTCGCGCAGGTGGGCGTTGCAGGGGGTGAGTTCCGACCAGGTGTTGCAAATACCGATGATCGGCCGACCGTCGAAAGTATCCGGCGGCAGCCCCTGATTCTTCATCCAGGAGCGGTGCATGATCGCATTCTTGCCGGTACCGCCGAACCATTCTTGGCTGCGGAGCGAGCGGGGCCAGGGCGCTTTGGTGAAAGCCATGATCGTCCTCTCCTTTACAGCGCTTGAACGGCGGACGGGCCGGCGGGCACCGTCGCCAGCGGGTTGCGCAGCGGCAGGCCGAAATCCGGGACGGAAATTTCAAATACATCGCCCTCTTGCGTCGTTACCCCATCGGCGAACGACAGCGTGGCTGTGCCAAAGAGATGAACGTGAACATCGCCCGGCTGGCGGAACAGCGCATATTTGAAGTGGTGATGCTCAAGGTTGGCGATGGTGTGGGACATATTATCCTCGCCGGACAAGAACGGCTTTTCCCACAGAACGGTGCCATTCCGCAGAATGCGCGAGGTGCCGCGCACATCGGCGGGCAGCGCGCCGACGCGCAGTTCCGGGCCGATGGCGGCGGGGCGCAGCTTGGAATGAGCGAGGTAGAGGTAGTTGATCCGTTCCGTCACATGGTCGGAAAACTCGTTGCCCAGGGCAAAACCCAGGCGCAGCGGCGTGCCATCGGCGGCAATGATATAGACCCCGGCGATTTCCGGCTCCTCGCCGCCATCGAGCGCGAAGTCGGGCGAGGACAGGGGGGCGCCGGGGGCGATCAGCGCCGCACCGGTGCCTTTGTAGAACCATTCCGGCTGCACGCCCGTTTCCCCAGCGGCGGGCTTGCCGCCGTCGAGGCCCATCTTGAACATCTTCATCGAGTCGGTCAGGATTTCCTCGTCTCCCAGCTTCTTGTGCATCGCGTCGCGCGCGGCGGCAGAGCCGAGGTGGGTCAGACCGGTGCCGGTGATGTGCAAATGGGCCGGGTCGGCGTGATCGATGGGGGACAGGAGCCGCCCCTCTGCCGCCAGGGCTTCGAGATCGACCGCTGCGCCCAACCCCTGGGCGTCCACCTGCTGCACGAGGCTGCGGCCTGCGGCATGGGCGGCGAGCGCTAGATCGTAGATCCGCGGGACGCCTGTAACGATCCGGGCCTCAGCCCCGGCATGACGCGCCAGAACAATCCGCGCGCCGGAGGAATCGAGAGCTTGGGACAGCAGCATGGAACTTTCCTTTCACCGGGCAAACCCCCAGCGTCCCCCGGCGTACGACGGCGGGGGAGAGCTTAAAAACAGGGGGTCTTAGGCTTTGTTCTTGTTGTAAACGTCGATGTAAACTGCGAGCGCCAGGACAAGGCCTTTGATGACCTGCTGATAATCAATCCCGATCCCCAGGATCGACATACCATTGTTCATCACGCCCATGATGAAAGCGCCGATGACTGCGCCGATCACCTTGCCCACCCCGCCAGAGGCGGAGGCCCCGCCGATGAAACAGGCGGCGATCACGTCTAGCTCGAAGGATAGGCCCGCTTTCGGGGTGGCCGTATTCAGGCGCGCCGCGAAAATCAACCCCGCCAAGGCGGCCAGGACCCCCATATTCACAAAAGTCAGGAAGACCAGCCGGTCGGTCTTGATGCCCGATAGTTTCGCCGCCTTCTCATTGCCGCCGAGGGCATAGATGCGGCGCCCGACAATGGTGCGCGTGGTAATGAACTCATAGGCCAAGACCAAGGCGAACATGATAATCAGCACATTCGGCAAGCCTTTGTAGGAAGCAAGCAAATAGCTGAAATAGCTGAGGGCAGCCGTTAGCCCAACGGCCTTTACCCAGAAAAATAATGCCGGCTCCTGCCCCAGGTCGAGGTGCTGCACGGCTTGGCGTTTTCGCATATCGCGGTACAGGATCAGCAGCGCCACAATAACGCCGAGGGCCAACGAGGTTAGTTTCAGCCCGGCCCCATCGGTCAATTCCGGAATGAACCCTGACGATAGGCGCTGGAATTCGACCGGGAAGGGGCCGACCGACTGGCCTTGCAGCAGCGCCAGTGTCAGGCCGCGAAACACCAACATACCAGCGAGGGTAACAATGAAGGAGGGGATTTTTAGGTAGGCGACCCAATAGCCCTGAATAGCCCCGATCAACCCGCCAACGATCAGGCACAGTACGATGGCAGGAACGAAATGCATCTCATACTGCACCATCAGCACGGCGGCCATTGCCCCAACGAAGGCAACCGTCGAGCCGACTGACAGATCGATATGCCCCGCCACGATAATGAGCAGCATCCCCAGCGCCATGATGACGATGTAGCTGTTTTGCAGGATCAGGTTGGTCACGTTCAGTGGGCGCAGCAGAGTGCCGTCGGTCGCGACCTGAAAGAAGGCCATAATGACAACCAGCGACAGCAGCAGGCCGTAGTCGCGCAGGTGGCGCTTAATATAGCCCTGAGTGCTCGTGTCTTTTAACGCCATGGTCATTTACGCCTCCCCATTCCGCATAATCGCGCGCATGATTTTTTCCTGCGTCGCTTCGGCTACCGGAAATTCCCCGACAAACCGCCCCTCATTCATCACATAGATTCGATCACAAATGCCCAAAAGTTCCGGCATTTCCGACGAAATGACGATCACGCCCCGGCCTTCATCGGCTAATTGATTAATGATCGTATAGATTTCATATTTGGCCCCAACATCGACACCGCGCGTCGGCTCGTCCAGAATCAGCAGATGGGGGTGGGTAAACAGCCATTTGCTTAAAACCACCTTTTGCTGATTGCCGCCCGATAGGTTGACCGTTTTTTGGAAGACATCGGAACAGCGGATCGACAGGCGCTTGCGATAGGTTTCGGAAACTTCCTCCTCCCGCCCCGTGCGGATCACCAGCCGTTCGGAAATTTTAGAAAGGCTGGCCAGGCTGATATTTTGGGTAATCGGATCATTCAGTACGAGGCCGAGCTGTTTCCGATCCTCGGTCACATAAGCGATGCCCGCTTTGATGGCTTTTTCGATGGTGGAAACATCGATCACCTGGTCGTGCAACCGTGCTTCGCCGCTGATTTTCTGACCGTAGGAGCGCCCGAAAAGGCTCATGGCTAATTCGGTGCGCCCGGCCCCCATCAACCCCGCAATACCGACCACTTCCCCCCGGCGCACCGTCAGATTGACGCCGCGGATAATCTCGCGCTCGGCATGGATCGGGTGATAGGCGCGCCAGTCGCGCATCTCGAACAGAATATCGCCAATCTGCGGGGTACGCTTCGGGTAACGGTCGGCCATCTCGCGCCCGACCATGCCCTTAATGATGCGATCCTCACTGACTGGCCCGCCGTGAAAGTCTAACGTTTCGACCGTGTACCCATCGCGCAGAATAGTGATCCGATCGGATACTTTCGCGATTTCATTGAGCTTATGGGAAATGAGGATCGAGGAAATACCCTGCTGCTTAAATGTTACCAGCAGTTTTAGCAGGTTTTCGCTATCGCTTTCGTTGAGGCTGGCCGTCGGCTCGTCCAGGATCAGCAGCTTGACCTTCTTAGATAGGGCTTTGGCGATTTCAACCAACTGCTGTTTGCCAACCCCAAGATGGGTGATAAGCGTGTCGGGTGATTCATTCAGCCCAACCATTTTCAGCAGATCTTGGGTGCGGGTTCGTGCTAGCGTCCAATCAATCACGCCCCAGTGGGCCGTTTCATTGCCTAGGAAAATATTTTCGGCAATGGAGAGAAGCGGCACCAGCGCCAGCTCTTGATGAATGATGATAATGCCGCGCGCTTCGCTTTCGGCAATGTCTTTGAATTTTTGCGGCTGGCCTTCGTAGAGGATCTCCCCCTCGAAGCTGCCGTGCGGATAGACCCCACTCAACACTTTCATCAGGGTCGATTTGCCAGCACCATTTTCGCCGCAGATCGCATGAATTTCGCCCGGTTGAACGGACAGAGTCACGTTCTTCAGAGCCTTGACGCCGGGGAAGCTTTTGCTAATCCCCTGCATTTCGAGCAGTGCACCCATCCCTAAACCCTCAAGTCCTGCAAGGCCCCGCCCGGAAGGCGGGGCCACCGGTTCAGCTTTTTACTGAATCTGTTCTTTCTTATAGTAGCCGCTACCGACCAGAACCGCTTCCCAGTTGCTGGCATCGACCGAAACCGGCTTCAGCAGGTAGGAGGGAACCACTTTCACGCCATTGTTATAGGTGGTGGTATCATTGATTTCCGGCTTGCCACCCGACAGCAGAGCATCGACCATGCCGACGGTCACCTTCGCTAGTTCGCGGGTATCCTTGAACACGGTGGAGGTCTGTTCGCCCTTCAGGATCGACTTCATCGACGGAATTTCCGCATCCTGACCGGTTACGACCGGCATTTTCTGTTCCTTGGTGCCGTAGCCGACGCCCTTCAAGGACGAAATAATGCCGATCGACAGACCGTCATAGGGCGATAGCACCGCATCGACCCGCTTTTGCGTGTAGAAGGCGCTCAACAGATTATCCATGCGGGCCTGGGCAACCGCGCCGTCCCAACGCAGGGTGGAGACTTTGTCCATGCCCATCTGCTTGCTCTGCACGACCAGCTTGCCACTCTGGATATAAGGATCCAGAATCGACATGGCCCCGTTGTAGAAGAAGAAAGCATTGTTATCGTCCGGCGAACCGCCGAACAGTTCAATATTGAACGGGCCTTTGCCTTCTTTCAGACCAAGCGCCTTTTCAATATAGCTGGCTTGCAGCACGCCGACCTGGAAATTATCGAAGGTCGCATAGTAATCGACATTGGCCGAACCGCGAATCAGGCGATCATAGGCAATGACCTTAATGCCGCTATCGGCAGCCTGCTTCAGGGCGGCGGTCAGGGTGGTGCCGTCAATCGCGGCGATGACCAGAACCTTGACCTTCTTGGTAATCATATTCTCAATCTGCGCCAGCTGATTGGGAATATCGTCTTCGGCATATTGCAGATCGGTCTTGTAGCCCTTTTCCTGGAAGACCTTCACCATGCTCGCGCCGTCGGAAATCCAGCGGGCCGAGGATTTCGTCGGCATCGAAATGCCGATCAGGCCCTTGTCTTGCGCGCTCGCCGCGCCGACGAACGTCATCACGCCGACCGCAGCCGCGGCGACCAGATTCTTAAACGCACCCATGGTCTCACTCCCTAACAAATTGTTTCTACGGGCTTTATTGAAAGGCCTAAACCCGAATGACACGCGATGCGTACCGTCGGCAGTCACCCCTCTGCCCCCCGATACCGACGCTGGACCCCAAGGGACAATCCTCAGACCATTGCGCCGTTGGGCTTGACCGTCTGCCGTTTTGATATAATTGTCAAATAAGGAATAGCGTTGTTTCTATATCATAAACGGTATGTCTAGCGAGGCAGCATGAGCGGGCATTCTTGGAGTGAAGACCCAGCCGATCTGATCTCCGATGGCGCGGCCCCGCTGTTGCGGGCCGGGCTGAAACTGGGGCATCTGCGGCTGATCGTAGCCTTGGATGAGCAGGAAAAAGTAAGCGCCGCCGCATCCTTACTGAATATCACCCAGCCCGCCGCGTCGCGCATGATTGGCGAGATCGAGGCAATCCTCCAGGCACCCTTGTGTGAACGCTTGCCGCGCGGCGTGGTCTTAACCCCGGTTGGTAAAGCGATGGCGCGGCGCGCCCGGTCGGTTCTGCTAGAACTGCGCGAGGCGGAACGGGAAGTGGCAGACCTCCGGGCGGGGCGGGGTGGGTCGGTCTATCTCGGCGCGGTCACGGCTCCGGCGGTCGAACTCGCGGTACCGGCGATTGCCCGTGCCCGCGCGCTTTACCCCAAAATGGATATTAATATTCAAGTGGATACCAGCACGGTGCTGGCGCGGGAACTCTTAGCCTCGCGGCAAGATTTCATTATCGCCCGTGTGCCCGATGATCTCGACCCCCGCCTCTTCGATAGCAGGGTGCTGGCGCGGGAGCGGGCCTGCCTGGTGGTGCGGCGCGACCATCCGCTGGCCGGCAAAGGCCCGGTCGATTTGATCGATCTCAGCCGCTTCGATTGGGTGATGCAGCCCAGCGGTGCCCTGCTGCGTCGCACCGTGGAACGGGCTTTCATGGCGCATAATGTGCCGCTGCCAAACCGGGTGCTCAATACCACGTCGCTTCTGCTGTCCATGGTCTTGGTGGCCGAAACCGATGCAATTACGCCCATCGCCTATGATATGGCGCGGTTCGTCAATCATCCCGATAAACTGGGCGGGCGGATTGAGATTCTGGAGCTTCCCATCGAAATCTGGGTCGAACCTTATAGTCTTATCACTGTGCGCGACCGGGGCCTGTCCCCAGCGGCTGACCTTTTATACCGGATGGTGGCCGCCGAGGCAGAGCGGCTGCGGGGGCAGGAGACGTGATACTCCTCCCACCCCCACAAGGCTTGGTTTACCGCTTGGTTTACGGTGCGGCCTGATAGGTGGTCTTCACCGTGGTGTAGAATTCCGCCGCATACCGCCCCTGTTCGCGCGGCCCGTAGCTAGAGGCTTTGCGCCCGCCGAACGGCACATGATAATCGACCCCCGCCGTCGGTAGGTTAATCATAACCATCCCGGCCTGGGCGTGGCGCTTGAAGTGGGTGGCATACTTCAGCGACGAGGTGCAGATCCCCGACGATAGGCCGAATTCGGTATCGTTGGCGACGGCCAAGGCTTCCTCGTAGCTCTTCACGCGGACGACCGAGGCGACCGGGCCAAACACTTCTTCACGGTTGATGCGCATTGCCGGGGCCGTTTCAGTGATGAGCGCCGGGGAGAGGTAAAAGCCTTCGGTTTCTCGGTTCAGCCGCTCGCCGCCGCACACGACCTTCCCGCCTTCCTGGCGGGCGATCTCGACATAGGTAAGGTCTTGTTCCAACTGCGCTTCCGACGCAGCCGGACCCATTTCCGTACCCGCCTTCAGTGCGTGATCGATCTTCAGCGCTTGCAGTTTTTCGGCCAGGGCTTCAACGAACTTATCGTGGATCCCCTCGGTCACGATCAGGCGCGAGGACGCGGTGCAGCGCTGACCGGTGGAGAAGAAGGAGCCGTTGAGCGCTACATCAACCGCAACCGGCAGGGCAGCATCATCGAGAACCACCAGCGGGTTCTTGCCGCCCATTTCAAGCTGCACCTTCTTGCCGGTGGCAAAGGCTTTCGCGCCGATGCTGCGGCCCGTGGCGACCGAGCCAGTGAAGCTGATCGCCGTGACTTTCGGCGAGTTGACGATGGTTTCGCCGACGACCGAACCCCGGCCCATGACGAGATTAAACACGCCCTTCGGCAGCCCGGCTTCGTGCAGCAGCTTGGCGATTTCCCAAGCGCAGCCCGGCACAATATCGGCAGGCTTCAGCACGACGCAGTTACCGAAGGCCAGCGCTGGGGCGATCTTCCAGGCCGGAATGGCGATGGGGAAGTTCCACGGCGTGATAAGGCCGATCACGCCAATCGGTTCGCGCGTCACATCGATATCGACACCCGGCCGGACGGACCCAAGATGCTGGCCTTCGATGCGCAGCGCTTCGCCCGCAAAGAATTTGAAGATGTAACCGGCGCGCGCCGCTTCGCCGATCCCTTCGGCCAGCGGTTTGCCTTCTTCGCGCGACAGCAGGCGCCCAAACTCGTCCTTGCGGGCCAAAATGGCGCTGCCCACCGCATCGAGAATATCGAAGCGGCGCTGGACCGTGCTGGTCGACCAGGCGGGGAAAGCCTCATACGCGGCCTCGATGGCTGCTGCTGCCTGGGCAGCATCGGCCTGGCTATACAGACCGACCACATCGGCGAGATCGGACGGGTTCAGGTTCGGTTGGGCGTTTGGCCCCAGAACCCAGTCGCCATTGATATAATTCGGGTATTGATTGTCGATGATCGACATTTTCAGTCCTCGCTGCACAAGATCGCATCGCAACCGGCCTGAGGGGCCGGCCAGGAAAAACGGATCGAACGTCGCCCATGGGGTGAGCTAGGCGCAGCCAAACCGGGGCCATGCTGCAAAAGCGGCGGCCCGAAAGCAAGGCTTCGGGCGGCATGGCACGGTTGCGGCGGCGCAAAAAATGGTTTCCATCGCCAAAACCCTGATCTAAACAGGAACAAAACGCGAGGGGGCGATGCAAGAAAATCGGAATCCGGCGGATTGGGCCGCCCTTCAGGCCGAGGTAACGCACCAGATCGCCGCCGAAACGGCCTCGGCGACTTTGGCGGCGGCCTGGCTGGATACGCCGCTCGGCCCGATGTTGGCGGTCGCCGGGGAACGCGGTCTGCATATTCTGGAGTTTCTCGATCGGGGGATCCTGTCGAAAGAATTGATCCAATTGCGCCGCGCGGTCGGTGGGGTGGCGTTTGGCTCGCATCCGACCTTGGCCCGCGTGGCGGCACAATTGGCCGAGTATTTCGAGGGATGCCGCACGACCTTTGATCTGCCGCTGGCCCCGGTTGGCGGGGCCTTTCATCAAAGCGTTTGGGCGGCGCTGCGCGATATTCCCGCTGGGGTGACCTGTTCTTATAAGGACCTGTCGCTGCGCCTTGGCAATCTCAAAGCCATCCGCGCGGTTGCCCAGGCCAATGGGGCCAATCCCATTAGCATTCTCATTCCCTGCCACCGGGTGATCGGGGCCGATGGGCAATTGGTTGGGTATGGCGGCAAACTCTGGCGCAAGCGCTGGCTTTTGACGCACGAACACCGTCACGCCCCGGCAATCTCCGGGGCGCAACTGGGCTTGCCGGGGCTGGAGTGATCTACGGCTGCCGATCATAATTCTGTGAACAGAAGGGGCCGCCCTGGAACCGCACGGCAATATCGGTCGGGTCCCGCTGATCGCCGTTCGGCAGCAGCTTGCCGGCAAAGCGTTCGGCATTGTCCTTCGGCGTCCAATGCACGTATTTCGTCTTGCTATTATCCCACCAGCCGCGGTCATTGGCCGAGGCACCGTAGATGATCTCGAACCCTAGGGTTGGGGCGGCGAGGCAGGCTTCCAGCAGGCTAAAGAGATCCTCATAGGCTAGCCAGGTGGCCAAGTGACGGGCATCTTTCGGTTCGGGAATGGAGGTGCCGATGCGCAGGCAGGCAATTTCCAGCCCGTGTTTATCGACGTAAAGGCTGCCGAGGTTTTCGCCAAAGGCTTTCGAGACGCCGTAGTAGCCATCTGGCTTCATCACGCTCTCGGCATCGAGCCGCGTCGTGGTTTCGTGAAAGCCGATGACATGGTTGGAGGAGGCGAAAACGATGCGCTTATTGCCGTTCCGCCGCGCCGACTCAAAGACATTATAAGTCCCAAGGATATTCGACGCTAAAATACGGTGAAAGGGGGCTTCCACCGATTGCCCGCCGAAATGTAAGATCGGCCCGGCTTGCGCGACCATCCGTTCAACGGCAGTGCCATCGGCCAGATCACATTGCACGAAGGTTTCACCGGGCAGGGGGGCCTCAATGGGGGCAATGTCGGAACTGATGAGCGCGCCATAGCGGGCCAAAAGCTGCGGGCGCAGCCAGCTTCCAAGCGCCCCGGCAGCGCCGGTCAGCAGAACGGGTTTTGCAGAATGCATCGGTCAGTCCTTACCTATCGAACGGGGCCAGCAATGAAAAAACGCCCCCCTCTCGGCAGAAAAGTCCGGAGGCGGGGGAGCCGCCTCCGGCGAGGGTGGGGAGACCCGGCCCCGCAAAAAGGGGGAACGGTGCCGGGCTATGGTCCGGTAAGAGAGACCGGACTATCGGAATAAAGGTTCGCCAAACCGGGCGATTGCGGCACCGGCAACCGGTGCCGGCATCATGAACAATCCGCCCGACTGGGGGGCGGCGGCCAGTTTTTCCTCGGACAAACCGGCGCGCAGGCTAGTGAAGAACAGGGTTTTCAACTCCGGCCCGCCAAAACAGGGCATGGTTGGCGCGGGCACGGGCAGGGGAATTTTTTCCACCACCGCGCCGGTTCGGTCGTAGCGGTTTAGGCATCCGGCCGAGACCCCGCAGGACCAATAGAAACCATCGACATCACAGGCCCCGCCATCGGGACGGCCGCTGGCCTCGTCGGGGGTCGCGAGGCGGGTGCGGTTGCCGAGGGTGCCGGTCGCGGGATCAAAATCCCAGCGGTCGAGCCAAATGCCGCGCGAGTCGGAATGGAACATCGTCCGGCCATCGGCGCTCCATGCCAGCCCGTTGGAGACGGTGACGCCCGTTACTTTCGCCTCGGCCCGCCCATCGGGTGTGACGCGGTAGAGGGCGGCGATGGGTTGCTTACCGCTGGGCCGATCATCCATCGAGCCGACCCAAAAAGCCCCATCTGGCCCCATTTTGCCGTCGTTCAAGCGGTTGGTCGCCACCCCCGGTTCCGGATCGACCAGCAGGGTTAGGCTTTCGTCGCGCGGATCGAAATAATGTACGCCGTAGGGCAGGGCGACCAGCAGGCGGCCATCGGGGCAGAGTCCGAGAGAACCGATGGCCGCAGGCAGCGTCCAACGGGTCACCTCGCGCCCAGAAAGATCGGCCCCCAAGCGGATCCGGGAAAGTTTGCCCGCCGGAATATCAACCCAATACAGCGATTGGCTGACCGCATCCCAAACTGGGCTTTCGCCGACAGTGGCGCGATCATCAACAAGGCAGGTGACGGCAGCGGACATTTGGTTTCCTCGATCCTTCGGCAGCGGCGGGGTAGGGTCCCCGTTCGCGGGGGCTTTCCCCCTGAAGAGGAGCAAAGCCTGCGCCAGCTTGTTATATTTGTCAAACATCCCTTCGATGCGGTCCCAGCAGGACCGCTTGTCGGAACCGGGCATTTCTTTCTATACTCATCCGATGGCTGCCCTACAAGCCCTAACTTATTATGATAAGTGAGTCGTTGCATGGCCGAACTGCGCCGCCGCGAAACCCTAACCGCCCGCTTGGTTCAGATTCTCGGCGACCGGATTG
>CAZNVY010000043.1:16209-26850 GCA_964576605.1 uncultured Elstera sp.
CCGATGGCACCTATCCGCGCGGCGAAAAACTGCCGAGTGAGCAAGAAATGATCGATGAGTTCGGCGTTAGCCGCACCGTTGTGCGCGAGGCGATTGCGACCTTGAAGGCGGGGGGGCAGGTTGCGACCCATCAGGGCGTGGGGGCCTTTGTGCTGCAATCTGCCGTGGTGCCGCCATTCCGAATTGAAGAAGCGCAGCTTGCCATCGTGCGCGAGGTTCTGTCGGTCCTGGAACTGCGGATTGGGTTTGAGGCAGAGGCCGCGGCTCTGGCCGCCCAGCGCCGCCAGCCGGTGCATCTGGCCGCCATGCGCGCGGCGCTGGATCAGATGCAGACGGCGATTTCGGAAGGGGAAGATGCGGTGGAAGCCGATCTAGCCTTCCATCGCGCGATTGCCGAGGCGACGGAAAACAAACATTTCCTTAATTTTTTCAACTATCTCGGTGCCCTTTTGATCCCGCGAACCCGCTTGCAGACCTTCCGCTGTCAGGACCAGTCCCGCATTGCTTATTTGGAGCGGGTGAATGGCGAGCATGAGGCGATCTTTTACGCCATCGAGCGTCAGGATGGGGAGTCGGCGCGCGCCGCTATGCGCGTGCATCTAGCCGGCAGTCGGGAACGGCTGCGCCTTAGCCTGCGGGAAAATAGCGCCCTTGCGGTCTAACCCTGGGGCTAATCCTATTCAAAAACAGACGCGGGAAAGAAATTTTCAGATTCCAACTTGTATGATGACATAGGAGTGTGCATACTCCCTCCACCAGCCCCGACGCCGGTGCCGTGCGGCCATCCGCCGCCTGAGACGCGGGGAGGACACCCGGAGGATTTATGGACCCCCAAGCGCTCAAAACTGTGCTGGACAGCGGCCTGCTGTCTTTCCCGCTGACCGACTTTGATGCGGACGGCAGCTTTAATCCCGCGCCGTATCGCGAGCGGCTGAATTGGTTGAAGCCCTATGGGGCATCGGCCCTTTTTGCGGCGGGCGGTACGGGCGAATTTTTCTCGCTAACCCCGGCAGAACACGAGCAAGTGATCCGTGTTGCGGTGGAAACCTGTAAGGACGACGTGCCGATCATCGCCGGAACCGGCTATGGCACGCGCCTTGCCATCGAACTGGCGCGTCAGGCCGAAAAGGCCGGGGCTGCGGGGCTGCTGGTCTTGCCGCACTATCTGACCGAAGCCGATCAGGAGGGCGTGCGTCAGCATGTGGCCGCGATTTGCCGGTCGGTCGGTATTGGCGTCATCGTCTATAACCGGGCGGGTTGCCGCCTGGGGCCAGATGCGCTGGCGCGCTTGGCCGATGAATGCCCGAACTTTATCGGCTTCAAAGATGGGTTGGGCGAGCTGGAGCTGATGACCGCCATTCGCCGCCGCCTGGGGGATCGGTTAGCCTATCTGGGCGGTTTGCCAACGGCGGAACTTTATGCCGAAGCCTATAATGCCATCGGCGTTCCGGTCTATTCATCGGCGGTCTTTAACTTCATTCCGCGTACGGCAGTGGCGTTTTACAAAGCCGTCGCTGCCCGCGATACCGCCACGACGGGCCGGATTCTGGACGAGTTCATCTTGCCCTATTCAAAGATCCGAAACCGCCGAGCGGGCTATGCCGTCAGCATCGTCAAGGCCGGGGCGACCCTGGTTGGTCGGTCGGCTGGACCGGTGCGGTCGCCGCTCATTGATCTGGCCCCGGATGAAGTGGCTGATCTGAAGGTGCTGATCGATCGGCTGGGGCCGCAATGAAATCTTGTCACTTTGTTTGACAAGTTTTGAGAGGAAGCCTACCCTTATTCACCATAGTCGAGCCGCCTCAGCGAAGGCGAAAAGCCATGGCGGCCGACCTTCTTCGGGAGAGAAACGATGACTTTGACTGGTCTGCTGGCCTCGGCTGCGGTTGCCCTGGCCTTGGCGCTACCGGCGGCGGCGCGCGACTTCCGCTCTTCGGACGTGCACCCCAAGGAATATCCGACCGTTCAGGCGGTAATCCATATGGGTAAATTAATCTCCGAACGGACCGGCGGCAAATATGACGTGAAAGTCTTCCCGCAGAGCGCACTGGGGTCGGAAAAAGATACGGTCGAACAGACCAAGCTGGGCGCGCTGGATATGGTGCGCGTCAATACTGCGGTCTTCACGGCGATTGCCCCGGAAACCTTGGTGCCGTCGCTGCCATTCTTGTTCAAATCCAAAGATCATATGCGCCGGGTCCTGGATGGCCCGATCGGCGATGACATTTTGGCGGCGCTGGAGCCGCAGGGCTTCATTGGTCTGGCTTTCTACGATAGCGGCTCCCGCTCCATCTATACGCCCGGCAAGCCGATCCGGTCGGTAGCCGATATGAAGGGGCTGAAAGTGCGCGTGCAGCAGTCGGACATGTGGGTGTCGTTGATGCAGGCGCTGGGGGCGAATGCAACGCCGCTGCCCTATGCCGAAGTCTATACGGCGCTGAAGACTGGCGTGGTCGATGCCGCCGAAAATAATTGGCCTTCCTACGATACCTCGCGGCATTTTGAAGTCGCGAAATTCTACAGCCTTACCGAACATTCCATGGCTCCGGAACTGCTGGTATTCTCGAAGCGCGTGTGGGACGGTTTGTCGGCAGATGACCGCAAGATCATCAAGCAAGCCGCCAAAGAATCGGTCCCGCACATGCGCAAACTATGGGACGAGCAGGAAGAAAAATCCCGCAAGCTGGTAGAAGCGGCGGGGGTTACCATCGTTTCCGACATCAATAAACAGTCGTTCGCCGATGCGGCGAAGCCGGTTTACGATAAATTCGCCTCCGATCCCAAGCTGAAGTCGCTGATCGCCCGGATCCAGCAGACCAACTAAGCGCCGGTTCGGCCCCGGTTTCTTTAGGATACCGGGGCCGTTCCGTTTCGCCCGGATGGGAGCCGAAAATGTTTTTCGATCTTTTGACGCGCTTCAACGCGCGCCTTGCCCGTTTCAGCATGTATATCGCCGTCGCTGGTGTGTTTTTGCTGGTTGCCGTCGTCGCCTGGCAGGTTTTCGGGCGGTATGTGCTGAACGATACTCCGACCTGGGCCGAATCATTGGCGCTGGTGATTGTGCTCTACGTCACCCTGCTGGCCGCATCGGTCGGCGTACGCGATGCCGGCCATATCGGGATGGAATCGCTGCTCATTCTCGTGCCAGAAAAGCCCCGTCATGCCCTGGAAGTGGTGATCCACTGTCTAACGGCGATCTTCGGGGCCATGATGGTTTGGCACGGCGGGCATTTGGCCCTATCGGTGATGAACTATAAGATTCCCATTCTGCAAATTTCTGAAGGTTTCAACCACCTGCCGCTAGTGCTGGCCGGGGGCCTGATCGTGCTGTTTTCCATTGAGCATGTTCTGGCGCTGCTGCACGGCAAAGAGGTCATCCCGTCGTGGCACTGATTATCCTTTCCCTCGCTTTCCTGGGGCTTTTGATCCTGGGGGTGCCGGTGGCATTTGCCATTGGTCTTGCGTCGATTGCGACGATTCTCTACGAGGGCCTGCCGTTGGCCGTCGTGTTTCAACGCATGAGTTCGGGGATGAATATTTTTTCGTTCCTGGCCATTCCCTTCTTTATTTTCGCGGGCGAACTGATGCTGTACGGCGGCATTGCCGACCGGATCGTGCGGCTGGCCAAAAATATGGTCGGACATGTGCGCGGCGGGCTTGGCATGTCCAACGTCGTCGCCTGCACCTTGTTTGGCGGGGTCTCTGGCTCGCCGGTCGCCGATGTGTCGGCGATGGGGGCGGTGATGATCCCGATGATGAAGAAGGAAGGCATCGACGCCGATTATGCGGTGAACGTCACCACCCATGCCTCGCTGGTCGGGGCGCTGATGCCGACCAGCCATAACATGATTATTTACTCGCTGGCGGCGGGCGGCAAAGTGTCCATCGCGGCGCTGATCGTTGCCGGGTTGGTGCCCGCCGCGATCTTGACGATCTGTATGCTGGTAGCGGCCTATCTCGTGGCCGTGCGGCGCGGCTATCCGGCAGGAACCTTTCCTGGGTGGGGGGCTGTCTTCCAGTCGTTTTTGCAGGCGATGCCAGGGTTGTTTGTGGCCGTTATCATCATTACCGGCATTCTGACCGGGATTTTCACGGCGACTGAGTCGGCGGCGATTGCGGTGATCTATGCGCTGATCGTGACCATTTTGGTTTATCGGGCGCTCTCTTGGCAAAATCTGCTGAAGGCGGCGGCCAAGGCGGCGAAAACGACCGGCGTCGTGCTGCTGTTGATCGGGGTTTCCACGGTTTTTGGCTATCTCATCAGCCTTTATGACGTGGCGCAGCTTGCTTCCGAAGGGATCGCCAAGCTAACCACCAACCCGATTTTGGTGTTTTTCCTTATCAATCTCGTGCTGTTTCTGCTCGGTACCTTCCTTGATATGGCGGCAACAATCCTGATTTGTACGCCGTTGTTCTTGCCGATTGCCATGCAATATGGCATGGGGCCGGTTCAGTTTGGAATGCTGATGCTGATTAACTGTGCCCTGGGGCTAAATACCCCGCCAGTCGGGACCACGCAGTTTGTTGGCTGCGCGATTGGCGGCGTCAGTGTCGGGCATGTAATGCGAACCATCTGGCCCTTTTATCTGGCGCTGGTTGGGGCGTTGTTCCTGGTAACCTATGTTCCGGCTTTCTCGCTGGCCTTGCCGCGCTGGCTGCTGGGACTGCAGGGCGGCTGATTGCGGACGGGTCATCCCTGATCGGTTTGCGCTGCCCGTCCGGATTGCTTCCCCTCACGCTGGCCGGGCGGCGCACTGCGTCAAAAATGATGCAGCTTTAGGCACTTGTCTAATTGTCGAATAAGCCGCCGGGCGTTATGGTAAGGGGATTATGCGGGCGTCGAAAACCTTTAAGCCAATCGCCTTGGACCCGACCGTTCGGGCCGTTCGGCTTGGCGATCAACTTTACGAATTAATCCTGGCGCGGATCGTCAAAGGCGAATTTGCGGAAGGCGAACGGCTTCCGTCCGAAATTCGTTTGTGTGAGGAATTTGGCGTTTCCCGGCCCGTTGTGCGGGAGGCGCTGTCCCGCCTGCAAGCCGATGGGCTGGTGGTATCGCGGCAAGGCTCCGGCTCCTGTGTGATGCGGCGGCCCAGCGAGGAAATGATCTCCATTGCCCCGGCCGGATCGATTGCCGATTTGATGCGCTGTTTTGAGTTTCGGGTCGCCCTGGAGGGGGAAACGGCGGCGCTGGCCGCTATTCGCCGCACGCCGGACGATATGAAACAGATCGATGCGGCAATGCAGGCGCTTGATCGAATTCTGGAAACCGGCGAGGTCGGCACTGGCGCGGATATTGAGCTGCATATGGCCATCGCCCGCGCGACACGGAATAAATTGTTTGAGATCAGCCTAAAATCGATTTTCGCGCAGCTTGAAGGCGGGATGCAGCTAGCCCGCAGCCTGTCACTGCGTCGTAGCCGGGTGCGGCTGGAGAAGGTGCAGCAGGAACATGCGGTTATCGTCGAGGCGATTCGGGCGGAGGATGCGGAAAAAGCCCGTGCCGCTATGCGCACCCATATCGATAATGCCCGCGCGCGCATTCTGACGGATAGTCTGGAGCCGTAGGAACGGGCGGGTGTGGTTTCCTAAAACAAGAAAGGCACCCCAATCAGAAGGTGCCTTCTTTTTTGTCGGGCCCGACCCCCGCTTGTTCTTACGCCGGGGCCTTTTCCAGCAGCGTATCCAGCATCGGCGTCAGTTCGGTGATTTCTGCCGGGGTCAGGTCGGCGAGCAGCGGCAGGATCGGCCCGGTATCGGCGACACCCGCCAGGCGAACCAGCGTATGCAGCACGCGGATGAAGCCGTATTTCTCGCGGGCATTTTCCAGTGGGGTAAACCGCGCGGCAATGCCGGCGGCCTTGGCACTATCCCCCGCCTGGGCGGCCTTCAAGAAAGCCTGGGAGACGGCGGGCAGGATGCAGACGAGGCCGGAGGTATAGCCCGCCAGTTTGAAATCGTGCACATGGGTGAGGGCCGGGCGTTCTCCCATGCCGCTAACGATGATCTTGCGGTCGACTTCCTGCACGAGTGCATCCAGGAACGCATCCTGGCGCGGGTCTTTACGGTCGATGGCGTATTTGATCGCGCAGATCACGCCGTCGCGCGCCAGGGTGCCGAATTGCGCCGGGGTCAGATAGTTTTCGCTTTTGGCATAAACGAACAGCGGTTTGCCAAAAACCTCGGCCGTGCGGCGCAACCCGGCTTCGACCCCTAGCGGATGGGTGGCGACGGTCGTCGGCAGCGTCAGGGCAGTAGGATAGGGGCGGTCGCGCAGAATGCGGGCCTGATCCAGCATCTTACCGAAATCCGGGCCGATGGCCGGGATCACCCAGCTTTCCGGTGCCGCGCTGGCTTCCAGCATATCCAGCATGGCGCGGTAGGTATCGAGGTCAAAGTTGTAAATATTGGCATTGCCGCCATACAGCAGGCTGGAAACGCCCCCCGCTTCGATATGGCGGATCATCTTGGCGTTTTCCGCCCGGTTGATCGTGCCATCCGCCGCCATCGCCACCGGCGGCACAGCAAAGACGGAGCGGGCGATATCGGCAGGCTGAACGGCAGAGGTCTTCATCGGGCAACTCCGGCAGGGCAGCCGAAGGGACTGCCGTTGGTCGAGCGTGTATGACCCGAAGGATAGCGTGCTGCCCCGCTATCTTGTCAAGACAAATAGACAAGTTGTAAGACCAATTTCCTTCGATTGGCCTATCCCATTGCCGGAGGGGTTACCGCAACCCCCCCAGCGTCTCGATATGATCGACAATCGCCTCGATCCCCTGGCCGTGCCGCACGGCGGTGAAGACGAAGGGCCGCGCGCCGCGTGCCTTCCGGGCGTCTTCTTCCATCCGGTCCAACCGGGCGCCGGTATAGGGGGCAAGGTCGGTCTTGTTGATGACCAGCAGGTCCGACCGGGTAATGCCCGGCCCGCCCTTGCGCGGAATATCGTCGCCCTGGGCCACGTCGATCACATAAATCGTCAGATCGGCCAGATCGGGGGAAAAGGTCGCCGCCAGATTATCGCCGCCCGACTCGATTAGGATCACCTCCAGCGCCGGAAAGCGGGCGCGCATATCGGCAATGGCGGCGAGGTTGATCGAGCAATCTTCGCGGATGGCGGTATGCGGGCAGCCGCCGGTTTCAACCCCCATCACCCGGTCGGCGGGCAGGGCCTGTAGGCGGATCAGCGCATCCGCGTCCTCCCGCGTGTAAATATCATTGGTGATCGCCGCCATATCATAGCGGTCGCGCAACGCCCGGCACAGGGCGGCGGTCAGCGAGGTTTTGCCGCTACCGACCGGCCCACCGATACCAACGCGCAGGGGGCCATGCGGCG
This sequence comes from uncultured Elstera sp., assembly GCA_964576605.1. GTDB lineage: Bacteria > Pseudomonadota > Alphaproteobacteria > Elsterales > Elsteraceae > Elstera. The sequence goes on from CAZNVY010000043.1 coordinate 23,543, forward strand.
AGGGGGATTTCAGCGCGGTCATGAGCGAAACAACCTTGTGTATTGGGTTTCGTGGGCGAGGGTGGCTAAATCACTGGCAAAACAGGCGCTGCCGATATCATCCAAGCATCCGGCGGTCGCATCCAGGGCCGCCGTTTTTAGCAAGGGCACCAGGGCGGCATGGATGCGCTGGGCGTCAAACTGCCCGATCACGCTAAGGCGGATGGCCGCCGAGGTCAAATTACTGCAGAGCGCCAAGGCATAGGCTTCGAGCGTCGGGAGCAGCCCGATGCTTCGATCGGCCGCAGCCGCCCCGATGCAAATCGGATAGGCGATACGGTTCAACGCCCGCTGCGCCAGGAAGGTGAGGTTCGGCACCTCCCAGGCAGAGAGGCAGGTGGCGACGAAACCCCTGCCTTGGGTGAGCGTTTCCATCTGCCGCTCGGCCCCCGGTTGCAGGGCGGCAGCGAGATCGGCGGCGGCGGCCAAGCGCGCGCGATCCTGCGCCCGCGCTGCCCGCCAAGCTTCCGCCAGCAACAGCAGGTCGTTGTGCAAAGAGCCGTTTTGCGCGAGATCGGCGAGCCAGGTCAGCAGGCTGGCCTTGTCGGTAATCGCCCGATCCTCCACCAACTTTTCCAAGCCATGGCTATAGGCGAAGCCGCCCACCGGAAAGGCGGGCGACAGCCAGAGGAAAAGCTCTGCTGGCAGGGCATCGGTCAGGCCCGCAGGCTCAATGCTCGTGGCTGTGTCCATGCCCTTGGTCGTGAGAATGCGCGTGGGAATGCCCCTGCCCACCGTGGCTATGACCGTGCTGCAGCGAGGTATGGCCGCCATAGGCCCCGCCCTCCGGCTCGAACGGGCGGATGACAGGGTGAACATGCCCGCCCAGACCGCGAATCATCTCCGCCAGCACATGGTCGGGCTGAATATAGATTGCGCTATCGGTCACTTCGGCGGCGATATGGCGGTTGCCGATGTGCCAGGCTATACGCGCGAGTGCGCGCGGGCTGTGGGCGTGGATTTCCAAGAGCGGTTCGGCGGCGGCTTTGATAACGATCAGCCCGGCGTCGCCCTGCACCGCATCGCCATCGGCCAGATAGGTCGCTTCCGGCAGATCCAGCAGAAACTCCGCCCCGGCATCGGTCGCCAGCACGACGCGGCGGCGGTAGCGTTGTTCCCGGTCTAGGGTGATCGTTGCCGTTGCTTCGGCGGGATCGAAATCGCCGCGCCGTAGTACGTCGGTTGCCCGTTGCATATCCTGGCTTGTCCTTAAAACAGAAAATACCGCTGCGCCATCGGCAGTTCCTGGGCGGGTTCGCAGACCAGCAACTCGCCATCGGCGCGGACTTCGTAGGTTTCCGGGTCGATGGTGATCGTTGGTGTTGCGTCGTTCAACACCATATCGGCCTTCGACAGCCCGCCGCGCACATTTTCAACCGCCTCCACCCGCTTTTTCAGGCCGAGGCGCGCCGCCACGCCATTCTCCAGCGCGGCTTTCGAGACGAAGGTGATGCAGCTTGCCGCCTTGGCCTTGCCGAACGCCCCGAACATCGGGCGATAATGAACCGGCTGCGGGGTTGGGATTGAGGCGTTGGGGTCGCCCATCGCCGCCGCCGCGATCATGCCGCCCTTCAGGATCATATCGGGCTTAACGCCGAAGAAGGCGGGCGACCAGACGACGAGATCGGCGAGCTTGCCGATTTCGACCGAGCCGATGTGCTTATGCATCCCGTGGGAGCGGGCGGGGTTGATGGTATATTTGGCGATATAGCGCTTGGCGCGGAAATTGTCGTTGCCGCTCTCAGCATCCGGCCCTAGCGCGCCGCGTTGCAGTTTCATCTTATGGGCGGTTTGCCAAGTGCGCAGGATCACCTCGCCGATGCGGCCCATCGCCTGACTGTCCGACGACATCATGGCGAGCGCGCCCATATCGTGCAGAATATCTTCTGCTGCGATGGTTTCCTTGCGGATGCGGCTTTCGGCAAAGGCGAGGTCTTCCGAAATGCTCGAATCCAAGTGATGGCAGACCATGAGCATATCGAGATGCTCATCGAGCGTATTCACCGTGAAGGGGCGGGTTGGGTTGGTGGAGGAGGGCAGCACGTTCGGCAGCCCGGCAACCCGCATAATATCCGGCGCATGGCCGCCCCCAGCGCCTTCGGTATGGAAGGCGTGGATGGTGCGGTTTTTGAAGGCGGCAATCGTATCTTCAACGAAGCCGCTTTCGTTCAGCGTATCGGAATGGATCATTACCTGAATGTCGTAGCGGTCGGCCACGGCGAGGCAGTTGTCGATGGCGGCGGGGGTCGTCCCCCAATCTTCATGGAGTTTCAGGGCGCAGGCCCCGGCGAGGATCTGTTCCTCTAGCGCCTCCGGCAAAGCCGCATTGCCCTTGCCGGCGAAGGCGAGGTTCATCGGGAAACTATCGGCGGCCAGTAGCATCCGTTCGATATGCCAGGGGCCGGGGGTGCAGGTGGTGGCATTGGTCCCGGCGGCGGGGCCGGTGCCGCCGCCCAGCATGGTCGTAACGCCGGACATCAGCGCTTCTTCGATCTGCTGTGGGCAGATGTAGTGAATGTGGGTGTCGATCCCCCCGGCCGTGATGATCTTGCCTTCCCCGGCGATCACCTCCGTCCCTGGACCGATGATGATCGTTACATCCGGCTGAATGTCCGGGTTCCCGGCTTTGCCAATCGCGGCGATCAACCCATCCTTCAGGCCAATATCGGCCTTGATGATGCCGGTAACCGCATCGAAAATCAGCGCATTGGTAATGACCGTATCGACGGCCCCGTCAGCACGCGTGGCTTGCGACTGGCCCATACCGTCGCGGATCACCTTGCCGCCGCCGAATTTCACTTCCTCGCCATAGGTCGTGTAATCGGCCTCCACCTCGATAATCAGGCCGGTATCGGCGAGGCGGACCTTGTCGCCCTTGGTCGGCCCGAACATATCGGCATAGGCGGAGCGGGATATCCGCGTCGGCCCGTTGCGGGTCGCGGGGCCGGGGGACACGGCGGGCGGCAGAGCGCCCATTGTCGCCTGACGGAAGCCATAGATTTTCCGCGCGCCGCTGACGGCAACCAGATTGACGGTGCGCGATTGCCCCGGCTCGAAGCGAACCGCCGTTCCTGCTGCAATATCCAGCCGATAGCCCTGGGCGGCGGCGCGGTCAAAGACCAGGGCGGCATTGGTTTCCGCGAAATGATAGTGGCTGCCGACCTGCACCGGGCGGTCGCCGCTGTTGGACACCTCGATCGTGACTGTCGGATGGCCGGCGTTCAGTTCGATTTCGCCAGTAGCTGCAACGATTTCACCGGGGATCATCG
>CAZNVY010000044.1:0-26792 GCA_964576605.1 uncultured Elstera sp.
AATAACGATGGGATGGATGCGGTTGCAGCGCGCTTTACCGCCAAGAAGCGCCCGGATCAGATTGTAGGCGTCAACCTCGCCTCCAACGCCGATAGCGCCGATCCGGCGGATGATTTCGTGCGGCTGGCGCGCCGCTTCGCCGATAAGGCCGATTTCCTGACCTTGGATATTTCCTGCCCCAATACGGCCAACGGCAAAATGTTCCTCAGCCCCGGCCCTCTGCGCGATCTGTTGGACCGGCTGGCCGCGCTCTTCGCCAGCGGGGTGCGCCGCCCGCCGCTGGTCGCTAAGATCGCGCCGGACATCGACGATGCGGGGTTGGATGCCGTGCTGACGGTGCTGCTGGAAAAAGGCATCGACGCGCTGACCCTCAGCAATACTACCCTTGCCCGGCCCGACGGTTTGACAAGCCCGCAGAAAGATGAGCGCGGCGGCCTGTCCGGTCCGCCGCTGTTTGGGCTTTCGACGGAGATTTTGGCGAAAGTCTTCCGGCGCACCCGCGGCAGTCTGCCGCTGATCGGCGTTGGCGGCATCACCAGCGGGGCCGATGCCTATGCCAAGATCAAAGCCGGGGCCAGCGCGCTGCAGCTTTATACCGCCCTCGTCTATGACGGCCCGTGGGCTGTCCGCCGGATTGTGACCGAGCTTGACGCGCTGCTGGCGCGCGACGGGTTTCATCAGCTTACCGATGCTGTTGGCAGCGCCGCCTGATCGTTGCTTGGCGACTTCTCGCTTGCCCTATCGAGTAATTGACTCTAGCGTGAACAAAAATTCACGGAGGCTGGAGTGGCGTTCGATCTGGTGATTTTCGATTGCGACGGGGTGTTGGTCGATAGCGAAGTCATTAGCTGCGCCAGTTTGGCCGCGCATTTGACCGCGATCGGCCTGCCGACCAGCGCCGAAGAAGCCATGCTGCGCTTCCTTGGTCGCTCGACAACGGCTATCGGGGCGGATGTTCTGGCGCGTACCGGCCAGCCCTTACCCGATGATTTCCTCCCCCGCTTCCGCGATGACGTGGCGGCCCGCATGGCGCAGGATTTGGTCGCTATTCCCGATATCGCTGGGGTTCTGACCCGGCTTACCGCTGCGGGACAGGCGTTTTGTGTTGCCTCTTCCTCCGAACGGCCTCGGCTTGACCTATCGCTCACCCTGACTGGGCTGATCCGATTTTTTGAGGGGCGTATTTTCAACGCCGCTATGGTCGCCCGCGGCAAACCCGCGCCAGATCTTTTCCTACACGCCGCCGCCAGCCTGGGAGCGACCCCGCAGCGCTGTTTGGTTATCGAGGATAGCCCGGCGGGCGTGGCTGCAGGCAAGGCGGCGGGAATGACGGTCTGGGGCTTTACCGGCGGCAGCCATCACACGCACCCCAGCGCAGCGGAAACACTGGCGCAGGCCGGGGCGGATCGCCTATTCAATAGGATGATGGATTTCGATTTGCCGGAGCTTAACGCACACCATGGCCAGCAGCGACACCGACAAGTCGCGCCTTGATGACGCCGCCCGCGCGGGCTGGCTCTATTTCATCGCGGGCAATACCCAGGATGAAATCGCCCGTAAGCTCAATATTTCGCGGCCCACGGCACAGCGGCTGGTCTCGCTCGCGGTATCGGAACGGCTGATTACCTTTCGGCTCGACCATCCGATCGCCGCCTGCCTCGAACTCGCCGCCCGGCTGACCGACCGCTTTGGGTTGCAATTTTGCGAAATCGTGCCGACCGATCCCGAATCGGCCAGCAGCACCCTAGGGATTGCCCAAGCCGCCGCCGCCTTTTTGGAACAGAAGCTGCGGTCGGAAAAGCCAATCGTCGTCGGGGTTGGCACCGGGCGTGCCCTGCGCGCGGCGGTGGAACAGTTGCCGCGCCTGTCCTGCCCATTGCACGAAGTCGTCTCGCTGATTGGCAATATCTCACGTGATGGGGCCGCCAGCTTTTACGATGTTCTAAGCCGCCTCGCTGATCTAACCCAGGCCCGGCACTATCCGATGCCCCTGCCGGTTCTCGCCACCTCGCCGGAAGAGCGGGACCTGTTGCTGGGCCTCGATGCCGTCAAGAAAGTGCGGAGCCTCGCCGCGCGGGCCGATGTTACCCTGGTTGGGGTCGGCCAGATCGACAGTCAGGCGCAACTGCACATCGACGGGTTCATTTCCCGCGACGAGTTGCTGGACTTGATCCGCCTAGGGGCGATTGGCGAGGTGGCCGGCTGGGCCTTCGATGCCGAGGGGCGGATCCTGGACGGCGGCACCAACCGCACCCTGATGAGCGTTCCACACACGATTCCGGCCCAACGGCTAATCGTCGGCGTCGCACAGGGCAGTGCAAAAATTGCCGCGATCCGCGCCGCCCTTATGGGGCGCATTCTGAGCGGTCTTATCACCAACGAAGCCACGGCTAGCGCGCTTCTGGCCTGATTGCCACCCAGGCTTTCTTACTTTTTTGCATCGCAAAAACAACCGCCGTGCCCCCGGCCTGCAGCGAAACCGCGCGTTTTGCCATTGACAGGGCGACCGCAAAAATCGAACATACGCTCACTAAAAGAACATATGCTCATTATCCAGGGAGGATAACCTATGCGTATGACCCTCGGTGCCCTGCTCGGTGCCGCCTCGTTGCTCGCCTTCCCCGCCGCCGCCCAAACCAAGCTGACCATCGCCACCGTCAATAACGGTGATATGATTCGGATGCAGGGCATGACGGCCGATTTCACCGCCAAAAATCCCGGCATTACGGTGGAATGGGTAACGCTGGAAGAAAATGTGCTGCGCCAGCGCGTCACCACTGATATTTCCACCAAAGGCGGCCAGTTCGATATTCTCACCATCGGCACCTACGAAGTGCCGATTTGGGCCAAGCAAGGCTGGCTGGTGCCGCTCGATAAGCTCGGCACCGACTATGACGTGGACGATCTGCTACCCGCCATCCGCTCCGGCATTTCGGACGGCGGCAAGCTCTATGCTTCGCCCTTCTATGGCGAAAGCTCTTTCGTCATGTACCGGAAGGATCTGTTCCAGAAGGCGGGCCTGACCATGCCGACGGAGCCGACCTGGGAGTTTATCGCCGACGCGGCTAAGAAACTGACCGATCCCGCCACGCAAACCTACGGCATCTGCCTGCGCGGCAAAGCGGGCTGGGGCGAGAATATGGCCTTTCTGACCGCGATGGCCAATTCGATGGGCGCGCGCTGGTTCGATGAAAACTGGAAGCCGGAATTCGACGGGCCGGAATGGAAGAAGACCCTATCCACCTACGCCCAGATGATGAAGGACTCCGGCCCGCCCGGTGCCTCCTCCAACGGTTTCAACGAAAATCTGGTGCTCTTCAACTCCGGTAAATGCGGCATGTGGATCGATGCCACCGTCGCCGCCTCCTTCGTCACTAACCCGAAGGAAAGCACAGTGCACGATAAGGTGGGCTTCGCTATTGCTCCAAATGCGGGTCTGGGTAAGAACGCTGGCTGGCTGTGGGCGTGGAATCTCGCGGTTCCCGCCGGTTCCAAGAAGACCGATGCGGCGCAGAAGTTCATCGCTTGGGCCACCAGCAAGGATTACACCAAGCTGGTTGCCGCCAAGGAAGGTTGGGCAAATGTGCCGCCGGGCACGCGCAAGTCGCTCTACGCCAACCCCGACTATCAGAAGGCCGCGCCCTTCGCCGAGTTGACCCTATCGGCGATCAACGCCGCCGATCCGATCAAGAGCACGGTGAAGCCCAAACCCTATGTGGGTGTGCAGTTCGCCGCGATCCCGGAATTCCAGGGCATTGCCACCCGCGTCGGTCAGGCTTTCTCCGGCGTACTGGCCGGGGCAACCTCGGTCGATGACGCGTTGAAATCGGCCCAGTCGATCACCGAACGCGAAATGAAGCGCGCGGGCTATCTGAAGTAAGATCCCCTCCCGGACTGGGGATAGCGTGGTCCGTCGCGCTATCCCCATTTTTCTTCAGTTTTGGGAGCACCGGCATGGCCACTCGCCATAATAGCATCGCCGCCCGGCTTGCCCTGTCGCCCTCGGTCGTCCTGCTGTTTTTGTGGATGATCGTGCCGCTGGGGCTAACGCTGTATTTCTCCACCCTGCGCTATAATCTTCTGTCGCCGGGCACCGAAGGCTTTATCGGTTTCGAGAATTACGCCTATTTTCTAACCGACCCGGATTTTCTGACCGCCCTCCAGAATACGCTCGTGCTGGTTGGCGGGGTTTTGCTGATCTCCATTCTCTTTGGCCTGGGAATCGCCCTGCTGATCGATCAGCCGATGTTCGGCCAAGGGCTAGTACGGATCATGGTTATCACGCCGTTTTTCGTGATGCCGACCGTCAGCGCCTTGATTTGGAAAAATCTGCTGATGCATCCGGTCTCCGGCCTATTTGCCTGGGTGGCGGGCCTATTCGGCCTGCAGCCAATTGATTGGTTCGGCCAAGTGCCGCTGTTTGCGGTAATCCTGATCGTTGCCTGGCAATGGCTGCCGTTCGCCGCGCTGATTCTGCTAACCGCCCTGCAATCTTTGGATGGCGAGCAGAAGGAAGCCGCTGAAATGGATGGGGCAGGCCCGTTTGCCTATTTCTTTTACATCGTCCTGCCGCATCTTGCCCGACCGATCACGGTCGTGATTATGATCGAGACAATTTTTCTGCTGTCGGTGTTTGCCGAGATTTTCGTGACCACGGGCGGCGGCCCCGGCGTTGCCACAACCAATATCGCCTTTCTGGTCTATGCCCAGGCGCTTATTCAGTTCGATGTCGGCGGGGCCTCATCGGGTGCGATCATCGCCGTGATCCTCGCGAATATCGTCGCTTTCTTCCTCGTCCGCCTCGTCGGCAAGAATCTGGAGGCATGATATGGCCCGTGCCACCCCCCTGTCCCGCCGCCTGCTGAATACCGCCGCCGCCTGGTGCGTTGGGTTTTTGATGTTCCTGCCCGTGCTGTGGATGATCCTGACCAGCTTCAAGACCGAGGCCGAGGCCTTTGCCCTGCCGCCGAGCTTTCTGCTGTTCGACTGGACGCTGGAGAATTATCACACGGTCCAGGAACGCAGCGATTATCTGCACCACGCCTGGAATTCGATTTTTCTCAGTTTCGGCGCAACGATCTTCGGGCTGCTCCTGGCGATCCCCGCCGCCTGGGCAATGGCTTTCGCGCCGACCAAGCGCACCAAAGACCTGCTGCTCTGGATGCTCTCCACCAAGATGATGCCGGCCGTCGCCGTGCTTGTGCCGATCTATCTGATCTTCCGCGATACCGGTTTGCTGGATAACCGCTGGGGGCTTTTGGTTGTGCTCGGCATGGCCAATCTGCCAATTGTAGTGTGGATGCTCTACACCTACTTCAAGGAGATTCCTAAGGAGATCCTGGAAGCGGCGCGGATGGACGGCACCAATTTGGGCCAGGAAATTCTGTTCGTGCTGCTGCCGATGGCCGTGCCGGGCATTGCCTCTACGGTGCTGCTGAACGTCATCCTGGCGTGGAACGAGGCGTTCTGGACGCTGAACCTGACGACCAAATCCGCCGCGCCGTTGACAATTTTCATCGCGGCCTATTCCAGCCCGGAAGGGTTGTTCTGGGCGAAGCTCTCGGCCGCCTCCACCCTCGCCATCGCCCCCATTCTCATCGTCGGCTGGTTCAGCCAGCGCCAGCTTGTGCGCGGTTTGACCTTCGGCGCGGTGAAATAAGAAAAGAAGGAGCGACCTCATGGGCGCGATCCAGCTTAAAGGTGTCAAAAAATCTTTCGGGACCGTCGATGTTATCCCCGGCGTCGATCTCTCGATCAACGATGGCGAGTTCGTCGTCTTCGTCGGCCCCTCTGGCTGCGGTAAATCCACCCTGCTACGGCTGATTGCCGGGCTGGAGGATGTCAGCGGCGGTGCTATTCTGATCGATGGACAGGATGTTGCCCCGCTGCCGCCCGCCAAGCGCGGCCTGTCGATGGTCTTCCAGTCCTACGCGCTCTATCCGCACATGAGCGTGCGCAATAATATCGCGTTCGGGCTAAAGATGGCCGGGATGCCGAAGGCGGAGATCGATAAGAAGGTCAATGCCGCCGCCGCGATCTTGAACCTCACCCCCTATCTCGACCGCAAACCCGGCGCGCTGTCGGGCGGGCAGCGGCAACGGGTGGCTATCGGTCGCGCGATTGTGCGCCAGCCGAAAGCCTTTCTGTTCGACGAGCCTTTGTCGAACCTCGACGCCGCTTTGCGCGTGCAGATGCGGCAGGAAATTACCCGGCTGCAACGGCAGCTCGCCACCACCGCCATCTATGTCACCCACGATCAGGTGGAGGCCATGACCATGGCCGATACAATCGTGGTGCTGAACGCCGGGCGGGTGGAACAGGCTGGCTCGCCGCTGGACCTCTACGACCACCCGGCCAATCTATTCGTCGCCGGGTTCATCGGCTCCCCCAAGATGAATTTCATTACCGGGGCGGAAGCCGAAAAAGCCGGGGCGGCCACCATCGGTATTCGTCCCGAACATCTGAACCCCACCCGCGACGGGGCGGGTTGGCGGGGCATCGTCACCGCCGCCGAACATCTAGGCAGCGATACCTTCCTGTATGTCGATGTTCCCGATGTGGGGGCCATGACCGCGCGGGTCCAGGGGGAGGCGGGCCTTGCAGTGGGCGATCATGTCGCCCTGGCCCCCGATCCCACCCGTTTACACCGTTTCGATTCGGCAGGCCGGGCGCTTCCGGCCTAACGCCTTCTGTTTCTTTCACGCATCCCACGGAAACCGCCATGTATCTTGATAAATTCAAACTCACCAATCGCGTCGCCCTGGTCACCGGCGGCGGGCGTGCCATCGGCCTTGGATCGGTCGAAGCGCTGGCCGAAGCGGGTGCAAAAGTCATCATCGCTGATTTCGACGCCGCCGTTGCCGCTGAAGGCCAAGCCCAGATGAAAGCCAAGGGCTATGATGTGGATACGGTGTTGATGGATGTGACCAACAGCGCCCGCGTGACCCAGGTCGCCGATGAAACCGTCGCCAAATACGGCAAGATCGATATTCTGGTGAATAATGCCGGGATCGCCCGCAGCGAAACCCCCGCCGAAACCGTGGCTGACGAGCATTGGTTGAATGTGCTGGATGTGAACCTGAACGGCACCTTCTGGTGCTGCCGCGCGTTCGGCAAACATATGCTGGCCGCCAAAAGCGGCACCATCGTCAACATCGGCTCGATGTCCGGCTTCATCGTGAATAAGCCGCAAGAACAGAGCTATTACAATGCCTCGAAAGCCGCCGTTCATCACCTGACCAAATCGCTCGCCGCCGAATGGGGCGCGCGCGGCGTGCGGGTGAATGCCGTCGCGCCGACCTATATCGCAACGCCGCTGAATGAATTCGTGAAATCAAAGCCGGCGATGTATAAGGCGTGGCTGGACGGAACGCCGATGGGTCGCCTGGGCGAAATCGAAGAAATCGCCTCCGTCGTCCTATTCCTCGCGTCCGACGCCGCCAGCCTCATGACCGGCAGCGTGGTTGTCGTGGATGGCGGCTATACCTGCTGGTAATGCTATCCATAACTCGGCCAAACCGCAGGGGATGGGAATGACGGAAGCGTTTATCGGCATTGATGTCGGCACCGGCAGCGCACGGGCCGGGATTTTCGATGTCGGGGGGCGGCTGCTGGCCAGCGCCAAACATCCCATCCGCCTATGGTCGACGGCGGGGGGCGTGGCCGAACAATCCTCGGCAGATATTTGGGCCGCCGTCTGCACGGCAACCCGGCAAGCCCTGGCACGCGCGGCCATCGGGGCTGATCGGATCGCCGGGGTCGGTTTCGATGCAACCTGTTCGTTGGTCGCGGTGGATGCCGATTTCCAGCCGGTGACGGTTAGCGCGTCGGGCGACCCGCAGCGCAACATCATTGTTTGGATGGACCATCGGGCCACGGCGGAAACGCGCGAAATCAATCAAACTGGCGCGGCGGTTTTGGCCTATGTCGGCGGTTCCCTGTCGCCGGAAATGCAATCGCCGAAACTGCTCTGGCTGAAGCGGCACTTACCAGAGAGCTTCCACCGGGCCGCGCATTTCTTCGACCTATCGGATTATCTGACGGCGCGGGCCACCGGATCGCTGGCCCGGTCCACCTGCACGGTTACCTGCAAATGGACCTATTTGGCCCATGAACAGCGTTGGGACGGCGATTTTTTCCGTGCGATCGGCCTGCCGGAATTTCCCGACGAAGCCTATGCTCGGATCGGTACGGAGATTGTGGAGCCAGGAACCCCCTTAGGCCGGGGGCTGACCGCCGCTGCCGCCGCCGACCTGGGCCTAACCCCCGGCATTGCCGTAGGGGCGGCACTGATCGATGCGCACGCGGGCGGTGTCGGCACGGTTGGGGCGGTAGGGCCAAATGGCGAAGCCCCCGACCCGCTGGCGCGCGTCGCCTATATTATGGGAACCTCGGCCTGCATTATGGCCAGCACGAAAACGCCCTTGTTCGTCAAAGGCATCTGGGGGCCGTATCAGTCGGCGATGATACCCGGCCTTTGGTTGAACGAGGGGGGACAATCGGCGGCAGGAGCGGCGATCGACTATCTTTTGCGCCTGCACCCGGCCTTCACCGACCTAGAGGCCCGCGCCCAGGCCGAGGGGGTTGCGCCGCTGGAATGGCTGGAGAGGGCGATTCGCGCGCGGGGTCCGGCGTCGGCGTCGGTCCTGGCAGCGGGCGATTTGCACATCCTGCCCGATCTGCTGGGCAACCGGTCGCCCTTTGCCGATCCCGATGCGCGCGGGGCGATCCTGGGATTGGCCCCGGATGCCGACCTCGACGGTCTGATTCGCCTGTATCTGGCCGCACTTTGCGGACTTGGCTATGGCACCGCCCAGGTGATCGACGCTTTCCGCGCCGCGGGGCAGGCGTGCACGACCTTGGTGATGAGCGGCGGGGCCAGTCGCTCCCCCCTTGTCCGACAGATTATGGCCGATAGCACCGGCTGCACCGTTGCCTACCCCACCACCGCCGAGCCGGTGCTGCTGGGAGCCGCGATGCTAGGGGCGCTCGCCGCCGGGCGTTTTGCCGATCTCCCCCAGGCCATGGCCGCCATGGCGCGGATTGGCGAAATCACGCATCCTGCCCCTGGCGCTGTAGCAAAGTTTCATGGCAAGAAGCGGGAGATTTTTACCCGACTACAAACCCTGGACCGCGACGCGCGGTCGCTAATGGCGGAATAGCATGACCCACGGATGGCTTTTAAGCTGCGGCGACGCACTGATTGATTTCATGCCCACCCTGTCCAAGACTGGGGAACCCGCCCTGCGCCCTGTGGTTGGGGGGTCCTGTCTAAACATCGCCGTTGCCATGGCGCGGTTAGGGGCACCAACCGGCTTCGTCGGGGCGCTCTCCACCGATTTTTTCGGCGATATGATCGCCGCCCATGCCGAAGCTTCTGGCGTTGATCTGCGCTTCTGCGACCGGCTGGCCGCGCCGAACACCCTGGCCTTCATTCAGTTAAACCCCGATAATTCTGCCCGTTACGCTTTTTACGACGACGCAAGCGCCGCCCGCGCCTGGCGGTTTCAGCCCAATCGTTTTCCCTGGGCCGAGATTGCCGCGCTGCACGTCGGCTCCACCACGCTTATCAATGATCCCAGCAGTGCGGAAACCCTGGCGCTGGCGCGTGCCGCCAAGGCCGCCGGAGTGCTAGTCTCGCTCGATCCCAATTGCCGCCCGGCCCTGGTCAAAGACCGTGATGATTTCCGCGCCCGCATCGCGGCCTTCGCCAAAGAAGCCCAGTTGATCCGCCTGTCGGACGAGGATTTTGAGTTTCTCTATGGCTCCGCCGATATGGATGCCGTTGCCCAGGGTTTCTTGCAGACTGGGGCCGGCTTAGTGGTGGTAACGCGCGGCCGGCATGGGGCCACCGCCTGGAGCCGGACGGCGGGTGCCCTGCATGTTCCCGCGCCCGATATTACCCTGGCCGATACGATTGGGGCCGGGGATACTTTCCTTGCAGCGCTGCTTGCCACCTTGCGGGAACGGGGCTGGTTGGGCGCGCTGGACGCCCTGATCCCAGAGGTGCTGGCCGATTGCCTGCGCTTTGCCGCCGCTGCCGCCGCCGTGACCTGTTCCCGTGCTGGGGCTAACCCGCCGTGGCGTCACGAGGTGACTTAGCGCTCGCCCCCTGAACCTGTGGCGCGCGGCGCTAGCGCGCGAATTTTTTTGCCCCGGCAACGCAGACGACCACTGCGGCGGTGACCGCAACCATCGACCAAGCAATGCTTTCGCCGACGAGCGTTGCCGCGAGGGTCAGGCCGAAGAAGGGCTGCAGTAGTTGCAGCTGACCGACGCCTGCGATCCCCCCCAAAGCCAACCCGCGATACCAAAAGACGAAACCGATCAGCATCGAAAACAGCGAGACATAGCCAAGGCTCCACCAGGCGGGGGCACCAACCGCCGACCAATCGGGGGGCAAGGTTGCCAGCGCGGCAGCCGCCATGAAGGGCAAAGCCAGCACCAGTGCCCAAGAGATCACCTGCCAACCGCCCAACCGGCGCGACAAGGCCGCCCCTTCGGCATAACCAAGCCCGCACACCAGAATCGCCGCGAACATATAGGCATCCCCCAGCAGCGATCCGCCCCCTGCGTCGAAAACCGCAAAGCCGACGACGCAGGCGCTCCCGATACCAGAGAATAACCAAAATAGCGGGCGCGGGCGCTCGCCCCCCCGCAAAACGCCGAATAGCGCCGTGGACAGGGGCAGCAACCCGATAAAGACTAGGGAGCGGGCCGCCGTGATATGCTGCAAGGCGAGGCCAGTTAGCAGCGGAAAGCCAATCACCACCCCCAGGGCGACAATCAGCAGCGGCAGCCCATCGCGCCGCTGCGGGCGCGCTTGACGAAACAGCAGCAACAGTCCCGCAGCACAAACCCCAGCGATGGCCGCGCGCGCCAGGGTTAGAAACAGCGGGTCAAAATCCGCCACCGCCAGCCGCGTTGCCGGGAGGGAGCCACTGAAAATCAGTACCCCCAGGAAACCGCTGACCCACCCGTCGAGACTCTTATCCATCCTCAATCCCTCCAAATCATCACGCCACCAATCTTGACAGAGACCAGGGCAGATGCCAGAGACACTCCAGAACAGTTTCACCAAACTGTATTGATTACTTTCTAGGTACGATTATGCCCACAACCGCTGCAACGCCCCGCCTAGTCGATCAGGTTATGCAGATTATCCGGGGCCGGATTGCGGCCCGATCCTTGACGCCGGGGGCAAAACTGCCGTCGATCCGAGTTTTGGCGGACAGTCTGACCGTCTCGAAATCAACCGTCGTGGAAGCCTATGATCGCCTAAGCGCCGAAGGGGTGATCCGCGCCCGGCCGGGATCGGGCTTTTTTGTTGCCGGGGCCTTACCCCCCCTCAGCCTTGCCGATATTGGCCCCCGCCTTGACCGGGAAATCGATCCCTTTTGGGTTTCCCGCCATTCTCTGGATGCGGGGGATGGGATGCTGAAACCCGGCTGCGGCTGGCTGCCGTCAGATTGGCTGCCGGATGGCAGCCTGCGACGGGCCTTGCGCAGTTTCGCCCGTTCGCCCGATCTTGCACCGTTTACCGACTATGGCACGCCCCTTGGCCTGCCGGCCTTGCGGTTACTCTTGGCCCGACGTATGGCCGATCAGGGGATCGAAACTGTACCGGACCAGATTATGCTAACCGAATCCGGAACCCAGGCCATCGACCTTTTGTGCCGCTTTCTTTTGGCCCCCGGCGACTGCGTTTTGGTCGATGACCCCTGCTACTTCAACTTCCACGCTTTGCTGCGCGCCCACCGCGCCAAGATTATTGGCGTACCCTATACACCGCAGGGACCAGATTTAGAGGCTTTTGCCGCCGCGCTGGCCGAGCATCACCCGCGCCTTTATATCACCAACTCGGCTCTGCATAATCCGACCGGCACGACCCTATCGCCGCTGACCGCTTTCCGGCTGCTAAAACTGGCCGAGGCGGCGAATCTGATAATTGCCGAAGATGATATTTTCGCCGATTTCGAGACAGAAGCCGCCCCCCGTCTCGCCGCTTTCGATGGGTTGAACCGGGTGGTGCGGATCGGCAGTTTTTCTAAATCCCTGTCGGCGGCGGCGCGCTGCGGCTATATCGCCGCCCGGCCCGACTGGATCGATGGGCTGGTCGATCTTAAGATCGCTACCTCCTTTGGTGGCGGGCGGCTGGGGGCGGAATTGGTCCTGGCGGTGTTAAAGGATGGGAGTTACCGCAAGCATATGGATCATGTCCGCACGCGCTTGGCTAGGGCCATGGCCCAAACCATCCGGCGCTTGAAACCGCTGGGGGTCACCCCCTGGGTCGAACCCCGCGGCGGGATGTTTTTATGGGCGAAACTGCCCGATGGGCTGGATGCCGCCACCCTCTCGCGCCAAGCCCTGGCAGAGAAGGTGATTCTCGCGCCAGGCAATGTTTTCAGCTCGTCGCAATCGGCGGCCGGGTTTTTACGGTTCAATGTCGCCCAATCGGCAGACCCGCGGCTGTTCAGCCTACTGAGCAGCCTTATGCTGGGGCGGTAACCCGGTGGGATGCGAAATTCTGGTTCCGGCCCCCCTTTGAAAATGCTTGAATACCCCCATGCCCCAGCCGGGCAGTAGAAGAGCGGGGCAGCGTGGCGGACGATCAGGCCGAAAGACCTTTGGATGACTGACCAGCCGACGTTCCAGGCGTTCCTGGATGGGCTGGGTGCCGCCTTCGGTCCAGACAGTTTAGGAGTGCGGCACGAGCTTTATTTCACCGCCCGCCGCCAAGGTCGCTGGCGGCCAAAAGCCTGGCAGAATGCCCAGTCGCTGGCCGCCCTAAGCCGCACGATCATCGAGTTGATGCTGCGCCCTGGCCCTCGGCGGATAACCGGCACCCCCCAGGGGTTTCTGGTCGCCAGCCTGCCCGGCGAAAACGGTTGGCGCGCGCTTCTGCCCTTGCGCGATCAAGCCAGGGCGCAGGGACTTAGGGTGGCCGCCCTTTGGCATCCCCGCCTGGGCCGATCCGCGCCGGAGGGCGATATTGCGGTTTTCTGGCCGCCGCGCCCCTCGGTTGGCGATTTACTGCAGGCGCTACGCCAAGCGGCCCCCGTCCTGCGTCGTCGGCATCCGATGATCGGGTCGGTCGCCGTTGCGGCAACTTTCGTGCGCGGACAGCTTTGGCGCGCCGCTTGGCGGCGGTTGGCGGCGCAGCATCCGGCAGCGCTGGCCCTGCACAATGATTTCGATCTGATGGGCGCGGCGGCCGTGGAAAGCGGGTTGCCGACCCTCGCGGTTCAGCATGGCACACCGACCGATGAATTCTTTCCCTGTCGGGCCGATGTACACGCGGTTTGGGGTACGACCAGCGCCGCCGCTTTCGCCGCTGGCGTACCGCCCGGCAAGCATCTGCTGACCGATGGGTTCGGACGCTTGGAGGCGGCGGCCCCGCCCCCTTCGGCCCGCCCTGATGAGATCGTACTCCTCTCCCAGACCCATACCGATATCTACGGCGGCGATCTTACGGGGTTTCTGCGCGGTTGGGCGGCGGCAATCGACGCGCAGGGCTTGCCTCTGGCGATCTGGTTGCACCCGGCAGAAGGCGGTGCGCCTGGCCCCTATCGGCAAGCGCAGGCCGCCCCCCACCCCGGTTTGAGGCAGGCCACCGATCCCCCGAAGCTGGTCGTCGGCTTTTCTACCACCGCCCTCTTAGACGCCGCCGGGGCGGGCCATTATGTGGTGGGGCTGGCGGGTAATTTTCCTGGCAGCCCTGCAGCCCAGACCGTCGCCCGCCCGCCAATCCGCCTGGAGAGCGCCGAGGCCTTGGCCGCGCTTTGGTCGGATCTGCAAACCTCGGCGGCGGCCCGTGTGGCACTGGCCGCTGCGGGCCAGCGCTGGATCGCCGAAAGTTTCGCACCGACTGGCGCTGCCTGCGCAGAATGGGTAAGGATGGCGGCGCAATGTTCCCGCTCGTGATCTTTTATCTTTATGCCGCGCTGTTCACCGACCTTTTGGCGGCCAGCCTCTATGCGGCGCTGAACCTACCGGACGTTACCCTATTGCGCTTTGCGCGCGAAGCGTTGGCCTTTTTACTTTTCGCCATCGGCTTTCTCACCACCCCCAGCCCGCCCTATCTGCGGGGTCTGACTTTGGGGTATTTATTCTTCATCATGCTGTACAGCATAGTCGGCTTGAGCAACGATCTTCCGCTGGGTCTGGTGATCGGGTCGGCGGCGAAGCTGGCTTATCCGGTCGTGCTGATTTTCGCGGCCATGCTGGCCGTCCGCACCCCCCAGCAGTTGCAGACCCTGGCGCGGACAATCATTGCCCTAACCTTCGCCTCGCTGCTCTTCGGCCTTTGGGATATCCGGCGGACCGATTTCTGGACTGATGTGATCGATTACGGGGCCTATCTTTACGATGTGAAGGGCGTGCATGTGGGGTATTTGGAAGAGTATATGCTGCCGTTCAATTTTTTTGGCTTCGAGGGGGTGCGTCGGGCGGCTGGACTTGTGGCAGCCCCCTTGGCGCAGGGGTCGATCCTGGCCGTGGGCGGAATGCTGGCCTTCGCGGTCTGGCGCGAGCGGCACCCCTGGCTGGCGGCGGCGGCCCTGGGGATTTTCTGCTACGGGATTTATCAAAGCGGCACGCGCGGGGCCTTGTTGATAATGCTGCTGGCCGTGCCCGCATTCCTGATCGTCAGCACCCGGCGCTTCAGCGGCGCAACCCGCGATATGCTGCTGGTTGGTCTGCTGCTGGCCGCCGGGGCCGAGGTGATCGGCTTTATCTACGAATATACCGTGAATTTGGAGGATGGGTCGACCATCGGCCACCTCAATGCCTTGCAGGAAAATATCGCCGGGCTTGGGCAAGTGGCGATCGTGGGGGTTGGCGTCGGGGAAGCGGGATCGCTGCTGGCCGATACCGGCGCGGAAATCGTCGGCGGCGGCGAGGGCGCGATCTTTACCATCATCTACCAACTAGGACTGCCCGGCGGGCTGCTATTCTTGGTGCTTTACACTGCGATTGGCTGGCGCTTGCTGAAATCGCCCGCACTCCCCGGCGATTTTCACTTCGCAGCCCTGGCCCTAATGGTCGGGACGGCCAGTAGCATGATGATTTCGGAACATATTTTCAGCACGTCGGGCATGGCTCCTTTCTGGTTGCTGGTCGGGGGCTGCCTGTCGGCGGGCTGGGCCATCGAGACGGTGACGCGGCAGGAGCAGCAACCATGAAGATTTCCGATTTTTTTGCCCTGACCCGCCTACCCCGCCAGATGCACCCCCGCCCCTGCCCGGTCTGTCGGGCGCGTGATGGGGTCCGTCTGCTGCGCTATGATCGGTATTTTCTACCCGCCGACATTACGGAATGCCGACAGTGCGGGATGATCTATTGCGCCCGAATGCTGTCGCCGCCCGCGCTGGAGACTTTCTATATCTCCCTCTACAGCAGACTAATGGATTTCAAAGCGAAGACGGCCCAGAATGCGGTGGATGACAGCAAGGCCCGTATCCGCTTGGCAAAACTATCTGCCCAACTCGGCCCCTTCGAGCGGGTGTTGGAGATTGGGGGCGGCTAGGGATATTTTCTGGCCGCCGCCCGCGATGCCGGGGTTCAGCAAGTTTATGGGATTGAACCCTCGGCAGGCGGGGTTTCCCACGCCCGAACCCACCTAGGGTTGGGGGCACAGATTGTTCAAGCGCCGCTGCTTGACGCCCCGCCACCGCCTTTCGCCCCCCAGGTCACCGTCTTATTTCATGTTTTCGAGCATCTGTTGGATCCCGCCGCCGCGCTCGACCGGCTGGCTAGTTGGATTCCGGAGGGCGGGCATTTGGTGATCGAAGTTCCGGATACCGCGGCCGACTGGTCGTCGCTGGGGCTGAATAATTTCCATCTGTCGCACGCCAGCTATTTCAGACCCGAAACCCTGACCGACCTGCTAGAGCGCCATGGGTTCCAGCCCTACGCGGTGGAAACCGAAGCAAGCGGCCTCTATCCCGGTAACCTGCGGGTCTATGCAAGCCGGTCGTCGACCGTAAAACGCGATACCCCCTTCGCCGCGCCGCCGTCGCTGGCCGGGCATGTGGCAGCGCTGGTGAAGCCCTGGTCGCTGCGCAACGGCTATCCCCGGTCGGTCATCCGGCTGCTGCGCCTTCTAATACAGGGTTAACCATGTGCGGGATTCTGGCGGTTCTGGATCGACGCGCCCCCCTCGACACGGCCCCCATGCAGGCCGCGTTAAAAACGATGGCTCACCGCGGCCCCGATGGGGACGGCGAGCAGTTTCAGTGGGACCGGCGGCTGTTTCTGGGACATCGACGGTTAGGCATTTTCGATCCGGGTGCGGGCGGGCATCAACCGATGCAAGACCCAGAGACTGGCAGCTGGCTGATCTTCAATGGTGCCATTTACAATTACGTGGAACTGCGGGCCGAGCTAGTGGCGCTGGGGCACCGCTTTCACTCTCAAAGCGATACTGAAGTGCCACTGCTTGCCTGGCGGCAATGGGGGGCGGCGGCCCTGCCGCGCTTCAACGGCATGTGGGCCTTGGTTCTGTTCGATGCCCAGGCCGACCGGCTCTACGTCAGCCGCGACCGGCTGGGGGTAAAGCCGCTGTTTTGGGCCGATGCCGGGCCGCGCCTGGCGTTTGGCAGCGAGTGCCGCGCGGTTGCCCAGGCGGCGGGCCTAGCCCTCGCCCCCGACCCGCAGATGATCCACGATTTCTTGCTGCTCGGCCTGAGCGAGCATCGCCCGAACAGTTTTTTCAAGGGCATTTTTTCGGTGCCGCCGGGATCGCTCTGGTCGATCAGCCGGGACGGGCGGATCGAGCAAAGCCGCTTTCACGATTGGCATACCACCCAGGCTCCGACCATACCGTTCAAGGACCTCTTGGCCGATGCCACCGCCCTGCGGCTGCGCGCCGATGTACCGAGCGCCCTGCTGCTGTCGGGCGGTCTCGATTCTGCGATTGTCGCCTGGGGGGCGCGGCGGGCATCGGCCACGAAACCGGATCAAATCATCGTCTACGGCTATACAGGCGGCGGCCCGCACGATGAAACCGACCAGGCGCGCCGTACCGCCGAAGCCCTGGGCCTTGCCGACCGGGTAACGGAAATCCGCGTTGCCCCGACGCCGCCCCGCCCGATCTTGGCCGAGATGATCGCCCGACAACAGCAGCCGGTGAATACCCCGTCGGTGATCGCGTCCTTCCGCCTGTATCACCATCTACGCGCCCAAGGGCTAACGGTTGCCCTGACGGGCGAGGGGTCGGACGAGCTTTTCGGCGGGTATACCCGGCGCTACCACCCGCTGATGCTGCGCGACGCGCTGCGCCGGGGGGCACTGCCCACCGCTTGGCGCTTACTGCGGTCGGGCCATTGTTCGGTGGGGGGAATGGCAGGCCGTTTGGCCTGGGACATGCCAACCGCCGCCCTGCGCCGATTTTTCCGCTGGCAGCGCCCAAACGTCCGCTGCGTTTCGCCTGGTTTCTGGCACGATAGCCAGCCGTGGTTCGCCGATCTTGTAGCGGGACAGCGGCTATCGCTGGCCGACCAACTGCGGGAGGACCCGCAACGCGGTCTCTTGCCCTATGCGCTGCGGTTTGCCGATGCCAACGGCATGGCTTGGGGGGTGGAAGTGCGCTCCCCTTTTCTCGACTGGCGGGTGGTTGCCGCCGCCCTGGCACTCGATCCCGCAGAAAAACTATCGGCGCGCGGCGGCAAGCAGATCTTGCGGCGGATCTTTGCCGATAGCCTGCCCACCGCGGTAACCGAAACCCCGAAGACCCATGGGCTGGGCATGGCCGAACAATTCGCGATCGGGGCAATGGACCTAGCCGATCTTTTTGCCGATCCCCCCGCGCGGGCTGCCGAATTCTTGGACCTGCCGCGCCTCCAAGCCGAAATCGCCGCGCATCCGACCGATCTTAAACTCTGGTGGCCGGTTTGCCTGCTGCTGTGGCTGCGGTGGCTGGAAACGGAGGCAACGGCAGGGGTTAGCCCCTAAGCCATTCTGCCACCTCCAGCGCCGCATAGGTCAGAATTCCATCGGCACCCGCGCGTTTGAACGCCATCATGGTCTCCAGCAGCGTGCGCTTACCGTCGATATAGCCCGCGTCCGACGCCGCCTTCCACATCGCGTATTCGCCGGACACGTGATAGGCGAAAGTCGGCACGGCGAAAGTCTCCTTCACCCGGTGCAGCACGTCGAGATACGGCAAGCCGGGTTTGACCATCACCCAATCCGCGCCTTCCTGAAGGTCGATGGCGACCTCTTGCAGCGCCTCGTCGCTATTCGCCGGGTCCATCTGATAGGTCGCTTTGCCCTGCGGCCCATAGGACGCGCCGGTAACGCCCAGCGCTTCGCGGAACGGCCCATAGAAGCCGGACGAATATTTGGCGGCATAGGAAAGGATCAGCGTCTGGCTGAAGCCGTTTTCTTCCAGCGCCTCGCGGATCGCGCCAATGCGCCCATCCATCATATCCGACGGGGCAATCACGTCGATCCCCGCTTCGGCCTGCGCCAGGGACATTTTAACCAGGGCGGCAACGCTTTCGTCATTATCCACCCGGTCGCCGACCACGATGCCATCGTGCCCATGCAGCGTATAGGGATCGAGCGCCACATCGCCGATCAGGCCAATGCCCGGCACGGCTTTTTTCAGCGCACGAATGGCACGGTGCATCAGCGCGTCCGGGTTCCAGGCTTCCACCGCATCGTCGGACTTGCGGGCCGGATCGATGGCCGGAAACAGCGCAATCGCGGGAATCCCCAAGTCCACCGCCCGTTTGGCCTGCTCGATCAACAGATCAATCGTTAACCGCGATACGCCTGGCAGACCGGAGATGGGCCGCGCTTCCTTCTCCCCATCGATCACGAACACCGGCCAAATCAGATCGGCGGCGCTCAGGCGGTTTTCCTGCACCAAGCGGCGCGACCATTCGGCCATGCGGGTACGGCGCGGGCGGGTGAAGGGAAAACCGGTGGGCGAAATGATCGACGGACGCGACATGGCACTTCCTTTATCTTTACGTGTGCGTAACCTGAATTTCGGGGTTTTCCGAAGTTCAGGTGGCAGGCTATCTTTTCCCGCACGTCAATAGGCTCGATTGACAGCCCCAGCGGCTTCCTTATGATCGAGAAAAAGGGGAGGAACAAGCCTATGACCTACGAGCTGACCGAAGATCAGCGCGCCTTTCAAAGCATGGCGCGGGACTTTGCCACCGAACATTTGGCGCCCTTCGCGGCGCAGTGGGACGAGGAGCATTTCTTCCCCGTCGCGACCTTTCGCAAGGCCGCCGAACTCGGCATGGCCGGGATTTACGTGCGCGAGGAGTCGGGTGGATCAGGCCTGACGCGCCTTGATGCGGCCCTCATTTTCGAGGAACTCTCGGCGGGCTGCATTGCCTCCGCCGCCTATCTGTCGATCCATAACATGGTCGCGTGGATGATCGACCGCTTCGGCAATGACGATCAGCGCGCCCGCTTTCTGCCCTCCCTCCTTAGCATGGAGAAACTGGCGAGCTACTGCCTGACCGAACCCGGCTCCGGGTCCGACGCGGCGGCCTTGCGGACGCGGGCGGTCCGCGACGGCGATCATTACGTGCTGAACGGCGCAAAAGCCTTCATCTCCGGCGCGGGCGTGTCGGAAGTCTATGCCGTGATGGTGCGTACTGGCGGTGACGGGCCGGGCGGGATTTCCACCGTATTGGTCGAAAAAGGCACGCCGGGCCTCAGCTTCGGTAAGCCCGAAAAGAAGATGGGCTGGAACAGCCAGCCGACCGCCGTAGTGACCTTCGAAGACTGCCGCGTGCCGGTCGCGAACCGTTTGGGCGAGGAAGGCGAAGGCTTTAAGTTCGCCATGAAGGGCCTCGACGGCGGGCGCATCAATATCGCTTCCTGCTCGCTCGGCGGTGCCCGCGCGGCGCTGACGGCGGCGAAAGAGCATATGAGCGTGCGCAAGCAGTTCGGCAAGGAACTCGCATCCTTCCAAGCGCTGCAATTCCGTTTTGCCGATATGGCGACGGAGCTGGAAGCTGCGCGCCTAATGGTGCATCGCGCCGCCCACTCGCTCGACCGGGGCGATCCCGATGCGACGCTGCACTGCGCGATGGCCAAGCGCTTTGCCACCGATGCCGGGTTCGAGGTCGCCAATCAGGCGCTGCAACTGCACGGCGGCTATGGCTATATTAAGGAATATGGCGTGGAGCGGATCGTCCGCGATCTGCGGGTGCATCAGATTTTAGAAGGCACCAACGAAGTCATGCGCCTGATTACGGCGCGCAAGCTGCTGAAAGAGGGTTAAGATGTCGGAGGTTCAGGCCCAGGAAAGCGTACTGTTCGACACCCAAGGCGGCGCGCTGATCATCACCCTCAACCGCCCGAAGGCGCTGAATGCCCTCTCGCTGGAGATGATCCGCGCGATGGACCCGGTGCTGCGTCGCGCGGCGACCGATCCCGCCATCCGTTGCGTTATCCTACAGGGTGCCGGGGACCGGGCTTTCTGTGCCGGCGGCGACGTGCGCGCCGTGGCGCAGGCGGTCAGTGCGGGCGAGATGGCATTGGCCGATGCATTTTTCCGCGAGGAATATACCCTTAATCACCTGCTCCACACCTACCCCAAGCCGATCATCGCCCTGATCCACGGGATTTGCATGGGCGGCGGCGTCGGCCTGTCGGCGCATGGTCCGCTGCGGGTGGTGACCGATAGTCTGATGTTCGCCATGCCGGAAACCGGGATCGGCCTATTCCCAGACGTCGGCGGCACCTGGGTTCTTAACCAGATGCCAGGGCAAATCGGCCTCTATCTGGGGCTGACCGGCGCGCGGCTGGGCGCGGCGGATGCCTGCGCCATCGGCTTTGCCACCCATCACATTAAAGATGCCGATCTGCCCGCCCTGCGCGATGCCCTGGTCGCGGAGGCTCCCGCCACGGACGCTGACGCCGAGGCGATCATCGCCCGCTTCGATCAGCCGCGCGGCGATAGCCCACTGCTCGCCCAGCAGGCCGACATCGACCGTCTTTTCGCGGGCGAGAGTATCGAGGCCATTCTGGCCGCGCTGACCGCCGATGGTAGCGCTTGGGCCAAAGCCCAGGCGGAAACCCTGGCCCATAAGTCGCCCACCAGCCTAAAGATTACGCTAGAACAGTTGCGCGGCGGCAAGGGCCTTGATATCGCGGCTGTCTTCGTGCGCGAATACCGCCTTAGCCAGCATTGCATGGCCGGGCCAGACTTCCGCGAGGGTATCCGCGCCCTGCTGATCGATAAGGATCAAGCGCCGAAATGGTCGCCCGCGACGCTGGAGGGCGTGCCCCCGGCCTTGGTGGCGAGTTTCTTTGCCCCGCTACCGGGACGGGAGCTTGATCTGACTGTGAACGCCCACCGCGCGGGCTAATCGGGGCGGATCGGCGGCGTCTGTATGCGTATACAGCCGCCGTCTTTCCCCGGTCCTGCGCCAGGAATTGCCCAAATTCGCGGCGTGAAAACGGTTTCTTGGTGGTTTTACGGCGTCCCTGCGACTAAGATGCCCCCATTCACGCGCCCATGCGGCCATTCAAACGCTAGCCAAAGGCGATTGAAGACGGTATCAAAGGGTTAGCATATTCCCTTAAACCCTGGTCCTGCTGACGGGGCAATCCGCCGGGCAGGACCCAAGGAGAAGAACGTGAAGGCCGCATATCTGGAGGCAATCCGGCTCACCGAGCGCCTGCATCGTCAATTTCTGGAACTGATTAAGAGCGAGCTTGATCGCCTGGGCATCGAAGATATCAACAACGTCCAGGCGTTCATTCTGTTCAATATCGGTAGCGACGATTTGACCGTGGGGGAACTGACGAACCGGGGATACTACCTTGGTTCCAATGTTTCCTACAATGTCCGCAAGATGGTCGAGAATGGCTATCTGATGCAGGAACGCTCTACCCATGACCGCCGGTCGATCCGCGTGAAACTCTCCCCGAAAGGGCTGGAGCTTTGCCAGGTGATGGACCGGATGTTCGACCGGCAAGTGGCGGGCCTGGGCGAAGTGGCGACCGAAGCCGAACTCACCGCCTCGGCAGCTACCTTCCGCCGTCTGGAACGCTTCTGGATCGGAATGCTGGATTACGGCCTGCGACCGTAACGTTACCGGGTAGATGACCAGAAACGGGGGCCGCGTGGCCCCCGTTTCGTTTTGGGCGCATGATCTGCTCGTTGGCTGCGCAGCGTCACCCAGCCTGCCTAACCGCCCTCCGGTCGCCAATCCGTAACGCGGCGCATAGCAAAGCTGGATTGAATGCGTGCGACGCCGGGAATGCGCGACAGAACCTCTTTATGCAGCCGTTCGTAATCGGCCACCGTGCGGGTTTCGGCGAGCACCAGATAGTCGGCAACGCCGGTCATCAGATAGCAGGCGGTCACTTCCGGGCATTTCCGAATTTCGGCTTCAAAGCGCCCTAAGTGATCCTCCGTTTGCCGTTCCAGGGTGATCTGGATAATCGCCACGGTCGGTGGCTGGTCGTGCGGGGCATTGATAAGGGCGGTATAGCCGCGAATAATGCCGCGATGCTCCAGGAGCCGAACGCGGCGCAGGCAGGCCGAGGCCGACAGGCCGATGCTGGCGGCAAGATCGGCATTACTGATCCGCCCATCGGTGCGCAAGGCGCGCAGCAACTTCCGATCAATCTCGTCGAGCGTGTAAGCCGCAGTTTCTGCCGAAATTATCGAATTTTCCGTCATAAAGCCCTCAAAATCAGTAGTATCTTTGAATGAACGCAAAGACCTCGCAAGCTCCTGCGGATATACTAGCGCTTTGCAGTCCGAACAAAAACAGGGGGCATCCGGAATGCGCGTTCTCGTGCTGGGCAGCGGCGTTATCGGGGTGACGGCAGCCTATTATCTTAGCAAGGCTGGACATGAGGTGACGGTGGTGGACCGGCAACCATCGCCCGCCCAGGAAACCAGCTTTGCCAATGCGGGGGAAGTCTCGCCGGGCTATTCCTCGCCCTGGGCGGGGCCGGGGGTTCCGCTGAAGGCGCTAAAATGGATGTTCATGAACCATGGGCCGCTGGTCGTCCGTCCCACGCTCGATATCCGGCAGTACATCTGGTTAGCGCAGATGCTGCGCAACTGCACCACGGCCCGCTATGCGGTGAATAAAGCACGCATGGTGCGCATCGCTGAATATAGCCGCGACAAGCTGGTCGACCTGCGCGCCGAAACCGGCATTCAATATGATGAACGCTCGCTGGGCACGCTGCAGGTTTTCCGCACCCAGCAGCAAGTTGACGCGACCGCCGGTGATATCGCCGTGCTGAAACAGTATAATGTGCCGTTCGAGCAACTCTCTCCCGCCGCCTGCGTGGCCGTCGAACCCGCCTTGGCGAAGGTTCAGCATAAAATCGTCGGCGGGCTGCGGCTGCCGCACGACGAAACGGGCGACTGCCATCTCTTTACCGAACGGCTGGCCAAGATCGCCGAAGGGTTGGGCGTCAAATTCCTGTTCAATACCCGGATCGATGGGCTGGTGACTGACGCAACGCGCGTGACCGGGGTTGCAACCAGCGCCGGCATTTTAAGCGCCGATACCTACGTGGTAGCATTGGGCAGCTATTCGCCGCTGCTGCTGGCCCCGCTGGGCCTGCGTGTGCCGGTCTATCCGGTGAAAGGCTATTCCTTGACCTTGCCGCTAATCGACGCGGCGGGATCCCCGGTTTCCACAGTAATGGACGAAACCTATAAAATCGCGATCACCCGGCTGGGCAACCGTATCCGCGTTGGTGGAACGGCGGAACTATCCGGCTATACCGCGAACTTACCGCAAGGGCGACGGGAAACTCTGGAAACCTCGGTCCGCGATCTGTTCCCAACAGGTGGCGATTTAACCGTCGCCAGTTTCTGGTCGGGCCTGCGCCCCATGACGCCGGACGGTACGCCGATCATCGGGCCGACGCGCTTCGGCAATCTCTATCTCAGCACGGGCCACGGAACGCTGGGCTGGACCATGGCCTGCGGCTCTGGCCGGGTTCTGTCCGATCTGATTTCGGGGCAAAAACCGGAGATCGAAACCAGTGACCTGTCGATGATTCGCTATGCCTGAACCAAGGGGCGGGGGGCCGCCTCCACCCCCTCTTGCCGAATAAGGGGCACTAGGCTTTCTTCCCAGAAACGGACGAAAGCCGTGCCCGCTGTTCCGGTCAAACTTTCCTCGCCCACCACCGCCATTTCCGCCTCTGGCAGCGGTGGAAACCCATCGGTTGCGGTCAGCACCCGCATTCCCGGAGTCACTGCCGACTGCGGTAAAACGCCAAAGCCCAACCCTGCAACCACCGCCGCCTGCACCCCGGCAACCGAGGTGCTGGTATAGACGATTTCCTGCCGCATCCCAGCCCGCGCCAAACTTTCCGCCGCCGCCCGGCGATGGCTGCATTGATACGGAAGCGCGGCCATGGGCACCGCCAGGCCTTTTGGCAGGACCGCCCCCTCGCCCATCACCCAGACCAGGGGTTCGCGGTACAATAGCCGCCCCAGGCTCATCCCCGGCTCGCGCCCGCAGATCACCAGATCGAGTTCGCCCCGGTTCAGCATTGGGATCAAATCCATGCCAAGGCCGGTCCGCACTTCTACCTGAATGCGGGGGAAATGCCGGTTAAAGCGTGACAAGAGTAGCGGCAGGCTGCGGGGGGCGATGTAATCGGCAACCCCCAAACGCAGGACACCGCTGGCATCGGGACCAATCAGCCGCTGCACCGCCTCGTCATTCAAATCGAGCACGCGGCGGGCATACTCCAGCAGCACTTCCCCATCGGCGGTTAAGGCCAGGGACCGGCTGGTCCGCTCGAAAACCCGCAGGCCGAGAATCTCCTCCAACTTGCGGATTTTCAAGGAAACGGCGGATTGGGTCCGCCCAATCGCCTCCGCCGCAGCGGTGAACCCGCCCCGGTCAGCCACCGCGACAAAGCAACGAAGCAAATCGATTTCCAAATCAATCGGGCGCATCTATGATGAATTATCATAAAGGGACCGGAATTGAAATCGGTTCGCCTGAGTGTTCCCCTCCCGCCGGGGGTGTTGACCCGGAAAGCCGCCGCCTTTACAAGAGGCTGCCCGCCGGCATAGCACAACGGTAGTGCAGCAGTTTTGTAAACTGAAGGTTGGGGGTTCGAATCCCTCTGCCGGCACCAGCGCCCTTGCCGCACGGTCGGGGCGCGCTAAGTGCCTTACCATGGCTCATAAGAAATTAACCTTACCCGAGAAAATCTGCGCTGCCTGCGGACGCCCCTTTGCGTGGCGCAAGAAATGGGTACGCGACTGGGCCGCCGTGCGGTTTTGCTCCGACCGATGCCGAAACCGCCGCGCTACCAGCGGTCCCGATCCCGATACCGCCAATGGGGCCGGTGGCGGTGGTGATGCGGCCGGTCGCGGTAAATGATGATCGGGCGATAATCCGGGGCCGGACGGTAATAGACCGGCGGCGGCGGCGCGTAATAATAGCGCGAGTGTCGCGGCGGATCGTAATAGTAACGATCCCGCGCCAAACTTGCATCGCCGGTGACACAGCCGGAAAGCAGTACCAAAGCCCCGAAAAGCGTTGCGAAACGGATCGGCATCTCATCCTCCTGCACGGCAGCAATTGCCGTACCCCCTGAGACTTATCCTAGGGTCACCCGCCTGACGGGAGGCTGACGGGCGTATGACAAATCGGTAAGCCGCGGCTCGGTGCCGCCTTTCCACCCTCAAGGTTTATATCTTTAGAAATATAACGCTGGTCATTGTCGGCAAACCGTTATATCTACAAGAATATCGCGAACGGAAAGAGGGTCGTCAGATGCTGCTATCCCGCCGTCATTCGCTTCCGTTCCTCTTGCTCGCAGCGGCGATGGTCTGGCTGGGAACGCTCTCCTTCCCCGCCCCGGCGCAAGCGGCAGAGCCGGTGACGATCTTCGCCGCCGCCAGCCTGAAGAATGCCCTGGATGCCGCGAATGCCGAATGGCGGAACGCGGCAGGTAAAGAGACGCGGGTCTCTTATGCGGCCAGCTCCGCTTTGGCGAAACAGATCGAAAACGGTGCCCCTGCCGATGTCTTCATCTCCGCCGATCTAGCCTGGATGGATTATCTGGCGGAAAAAAGCCTTATCAAGCCCGCAACACGCGCTAATTTTCTGGGGAATCGCCTGGTCCTGGTCGCCCCGACGGCAACGGCCCGCCCCGTGACGATCCAACCGGGGATCGATCTGGCGGCCCTGGTTAGCCCTGGCAAGCTCGCGATGGGGGAGGTCAATTCGGTTCCGGTGGGCAAATATGGGAAATCCGCCCTTGAAGCGCTGGGGGCCTGGGCCGGCGTCCAGAACAAGGTCGCCGGGGCCGAAAGCGTTCGCGCGGCGCTTCTGCTCGTGGCGCGGGGCGAGGCCCCCTATGGGATCGTGTATCAGACCGATGCCGCCGCCGATCCTGGGGTCGCGATTGTCGGCACCTTTCCGGAAAACACGCATCCGCCGATCATTTACCCAATCGCCCTGATCGCCGCGTCGAAGACCCCCGATGCTGATGCCTATCTGCAGTTCCTAAAATCGGAAAAGGTCACCCCCTTCTTTACCGCCCAAGGCTTCACCGTTTTGCGGTAGAGAAGAAGACGAACGCCGAGGCATCTGGCAGGGGATACGCGCGTGAGCTGGTGGACGTTAAGTGCCGAAGAACTGACCGCCATTCGGTTAAGCCTGCACGTTGCCCTGGTAGCGATGTTAGCGAGCCTGCCGTTTGGTATTCTCGTAGCCCTGGTGCTGGCCCGTAGCCAATTTTGGGGCAAATCGCTGCTGAACGGCCTCGTCCACCTGCCGCTGATCATGCCGCCGGTGGTGACCGGCTATCTT
>CAZNVY010000045.1:0-26330 GCA_964576605.1 uncultured Elstera sp.
AGGCCGCGCACGCGGCCCAGCATCGTCCGCATTCCGTTCGGAGCGTTCATGGCCTTGCTTCCTTAAATCACGAGGCCCGCGATCCAGGCCGCGAGCGTCAGAACTGCCGTTGCACCCAAAACCGCCATGCCCGACCGGGTTACCTCAGGCAAGCTAAACCCATAGCCAGCATCCCACGCTAAGTGCCGAAGGCCGTTGCACAGGTGATAGAATAACGCCACCGACCAGCCGAACAGCAGCAGCCGCCCGAACCAGGAGCCGATTACCGCCTGCGCTGTTGCAAAGGCCGATGGTCCCAAAGCGGCGGCCACCAGCCAGTACAAAAGCAGCAGCGTCCCAACCGACAGGGCTACCCCGGTCAGCCGATGTAGAATCGACAGCGAATTGGTGATCTGCCAGCGATAGATTTGCAGGTGCGGCGACAGGGGCCGTTTACGTGCATCCATAGTCTGATCCCCTTCCCAAGGACGGCGGCGGGCGGGCCGGGCATGGTCCTCCTGTCGCGGTGTCCACCCCGCTCACTCCTTTTTTTGCAAGAGCGTTGCGCGGCTGATTGAAATGCGGTCAATACCTAGACCGATGCCCCTGGCAAGTCAACGCAGCGGCGGGCTTCGGCTTTCGGGTGCGATGCGTCACGATGTAGCAAGAATGCCGCAGGAAAGCTGCTGCTATGCGGTTTTTAGGCATCAGATCGTGCCGCTTTTGCTTGGCGTCAGGGCGGACCTGCCCTATAAGCGCTTGCAATATCGCTCGTTTTTCATCCTCGCCAGGGCCGTCCCATGCCCATTCTCTCGCTGCAATCCTCGGTCGTTCAAGGCCATGTCGGCAATAGCGCGGCGGTTTTGCCGTTGCAGGCGCTGGGGCAGGAGGTTTGGCCGGTCAATACGGTCGTTCTGTCGAACCATCCGGGGCGGGGCGGGTTTCGCGGTCGCAGCACCCCGCCGGAAGAGGCGGCAGCCCTGGTGGAAGGGCTAGAGGCGCGGGGCCTGTTTCCAAGCTGCGAGGCAATTCTGTCCGGCTATCTTGGCGATCCTGGCATGGGGGCGACCGTGGCGCAGGCGGTCGCGGCCGTGCGCCGGCATCGTTTGCCAGGGCTTTACCTCTGCGATCCGGTGATGGGCGATGCCGATTTGGCACAAGGGGCGGGCCTCTATGTGCGCCCGGAACTGCCGGGGGTATTCCGCGATCTGCTGCTGCCGCTGGCCGATATTGTCACGCCGAACCACTTCGAGTTGGGGGTGCTGACCGGGGCGCAGCCCGGCACCTTGCGCGAAACCAAAGCGGCGGCGGCCGACTTGCGCCGTCGGATGGTGGCCACCGGCCCTCGGATTGTCTGTGTCACCTCTTATGATGGGGCGGATGTTCCGGCGGATAGTATCGACACGCTGCTGTTTTGCGACGACGGGGCCTTCAGTGTGCGCCAACCGCGCTTGGCCCGCCGCTTTGATGGGGCGGGTGATGTGTTTGCCGCTCTGTTCCTGGGCTATTACCTGCGCACGCTGAACGCGGTGACGGCGGTAGAACGGGCAACGGCAACCATGGTGCCGGTATTGGCGATGACCGAGGAACGGGGGTTGCATGATTTGGCGCTTACCGATGCGCTGCCGTTTTTGGTCGATGCCCGCACGCGCTTCGTTGCGGATCTGATTTAATCTTGTAAGGGGGATAGCCGGTGAAGGTTCTGGTCGTCGGCGGTGGGGGGCGCGAACATGCCCTATGTTGGAAACTGGCGGCTTCCCCGCGCCTAACCAACCTCTATTGCGCGCCAGGCAACCCCGGCATCGCCCAGGTGGCCGATCTGGTGCCGGTGGCGGCAACCGACGTGCCTGGCATCGTTGCTTTTGCAAAACAATTGGAAATTGATTTCGTTGTCGTCGGGCCGGAAGAGCCTTTGACCCTGGGGCTGGTCGATGCGTTGGACGCGGTGGGGATCGCGGCTTTCGGCCCGTCGCAGGCGGCGGCCCGGCTCGAAGCCTCGAAGGGTTTTATGAAGGATGTGCTGGCCGCTGCCGGGGTGCCAACCGCCGCCTATC
The DNA here is from genome assembly GCA_964576605.1 of uncultured Elstera sp. Lineage (GTDB taxonomy): Bacteria > Pseudomonadota > Alphaproteobacteria > Elsterales > Elsteraceae > Elstera. The sequence continues at coordinate 2,034 of CAZNVY010000045.1, forward strand.
GTCGCTTCACCGATGCCGAGGCGGCGCGCGCCTATGTGCGGGAGCAGGGCGCACCGATTGTGGTCAAAACCGATGGTTTGGCGGCGGGCAAAGGCGTCACCGTCGCCCTAACGCTGACCGAGGCCGAGGCTGCGATTGCCGAGGCGATGGAAGGCGGTAAATTCGGGGCCGCGGGCGCGGAACTGGTGATCGAAGAATTTATGCAGGGCGAGGAGGTAAGCTTCTTCGTGCTGTGCGATGGTACCCACGCCGTGCCCTTGGCGGCAGCCCAAGATCACAAGCGCGCTTTTGATGGCGATGAAGGGCCGAATACCGGCGGCATGGGGGCCTATTCCCCCGCCCCAATCTTTACCCCGGCGCTGGAGGCCGAGGTGATGGCAACGATCATTCAGCCGACGCTGGACTATATGGCCGCCCAGGGAATGCCCTATAAGGGTGTGCTCTTCGCCGGGCTGATGATAACCGCCAAAGGCCCGCGCCTGATCGAATATAATGTCCGCTTCGGTGATCCCGAATGCCAGACGATCCTGCCGCGCCTGACCTCCGACCTGCTGCCAGCCTTACTGGCCTCCCACAATGGCTGTCTCGATGCCGTAACATTGCTTTGGAGCACCGCTCCGTCCTTGACCGTCATTCTGGCGGGGCAAGGCTATCCGGGGGAGCCGAAGAAGGGGGGGCTAATCCAGGGGATTGATGCGGCGGGCAGCGTGCCGGGTGTTACCGTCTTTCACGCCGGCACCAAACAGACCGACACCGGGATTGTCGGCAATGGCGGGCGCGTGCTGGCCGTGACGGCGACCGGCCCCGATCTCACCGAAGCGCGGACCCGCGCCTATCAAGCGGTCGATCTCATCGACTGGACCGACGGCTTCTGCCGCCGCGACATCGGCTGGCGCGCTCTGGGGAAATAGCATAGGGCCGCGCCCCCGCCTCCGCGCTATAGTTGCGGGCACCTTGAGCCGTGACCGCATCGACCTCGGCATGATGGTGGGAACTTGGGGGCCGATCCCGTCGGAAGCGTGGCAGCTTGCGGACCATGCTTACGGCGATCACGTTAAAAAAGCCTATCGCGCTGCGCTACAAAAGCTCGATGACCCTGCCTATTTCGCCCATTGCTGCGATCACTTGTCCATCGCCCCGGACCTTCGGGAGGGGCTTCTGGATCGCCTGGCGGCTGAGGCCCCCTGACCATTTCCTTTCTCTCAAAACATATCCGACCTCGGATATTTTCGCTGGACAAGCACCGCTAAGACGGCTTCACTGCCGCGTGAGGAAACGACTGATGACCGATTTTTCGACCCTGCTGCCCCATATCACCCGCATCGCCGACGCGCTGGAACGCATGGCCCCGCCGGCCAAGCCGGCGCTTGATCTGGCGGCGGCGGATGCTTTCGTGTGGCACGCCGACCGGGCGTGGTTGGAGCCAGTGGCCAGTGTGGCGCGGGTGGAGATCGATCTGTTGCAGGGGATCGACCGCTCGAAAGACCTTCTTGTCGCGAATACAAAACGATTTGCCAAGGGCCTGCCCGCGAATAATGCGCTGCTCTGGGGGGTGCGCGGCATGGGCAAGAGTAGTTTGGTCAAGGCCGTGCACGCGGCGATTAATGCGGTCGCGCCCGCCGATCCGGCACAGCGCGTGGCACTGATCGAAATTCACCGCGAGGATATTCCGTCGCTGCCGCAATTGCTATCGGTGTTGCGCGGCCAGTCGCGCCGTTGCTTGCTGTTCTGCGACGATCTGTCCTTCGATGCGGGCGACACGACCTATAAGTCGCTGAAGGCGATTCTGGACGGTGGCATCGAAGGCCGACCGGACAATGTGCTGCTCTACGCCACCTCTAACCGCCGTCACATCCTATCGCGCGAGATGATCGAGAACGAACGATCCACGGCGATTCACGCGGGAGAAACGGTCGAAGAAAAAGTTTCGCTTTCGGATCGATTTGGTCTTTGGTTGGGATTCCACGCCTGCGATCAAGAGACGTATCTGGCGATGATCGACGGGTATGCGGCCCGCTTCGGCCTAACTTATCCACCGGAAGCTTTACGCGCTGAAGCCCTGGAATGGGCGATTACGCGCGGTGCCCGCTCTGGTCGCACCGCATGGCATTTCATTCAAGACCTGGCCGGACGCCTGGAAATCGAGATACGACTGACATGACGATACGCCTTATCCCTGCTGCCTGGCGGGCCGAAAGCCGCGCCATGCTAATCTTGGCCGCCCCGGTCGCCCTGGGGCAGCTGTTGCAGATGGGTATGAACCTAACCGATATGCTGGTGATCGGGCGGTTGGGGAAGGAAGCCATTGCTGCCGCCGCGCTGGCGCAGGGGCTTTGGGTTTTCTTCTGGTTTTTCGGCATGGGGCTGGCGACGGTCACCGCTCCGCTGCTGGCCCAGGCCCAGGGGAAGGGGGATCTGGACGGGCAAGCGCGAGTGCTGCGCCAGGGGTTGGCGCTGAACCTAGTGGTCGGCCTTGCCATTGCGCTTTTCCTGGGTGCGTCAGAAACCCTACTGCTTTGGCTCGGCCAAGCCCCCGATTTGGCGCAGCAGGCCGCCCATTATCTGGATGCGCTGCGCTGGTCGATTCCGCCACTGCTGCTGATGACGGTGATCCGTAACCTCCTGGTCACCTATCATCAGGCCAATCTATCCCTGCTCTTCACCTGCGGAGCCTTTGTGCTGAATGCGGTGCTGGATATTCTGCTGGTCTTTGGCGGCGCGGTGATTGGCCTGCCGTGGGTTCCGGCGTTTGGGCTAATTGGGGCGGGCATCGCCACCAGCGCCGGGTGTGGGCTGATGCTGCTGGCCATGCTGGCCTATATTCGCACGCGCCCGCCCTTTCGTCCGGTTTGGCAGCGGGGCGGCAGCTGGCGACCGGATTGGGCCTTGTGGCGCAAGATGCTAACGCTGGGACTGCCGATTTCGGTGACCTTGGTAATGGAAGTGGGGCTTTTCGCCATAGCCGGAATGCTCATGGGCTGGTTGGGCACCGATCCGCTGGCCGCACATCAGATTGCCATCATGATTGCCTCGGTGACCTTCATGGTGCCCTGGGGAATTTCGCAAGCGGCCACCGTGCGGATCGCTGCCGCCGTGGGGCGGGGCGATCCCAAGGCCGCCGCGCAGGCGGGTTGGATCGCCCAGCTTCTGGGCTTGGCCTTCATGAGCGGGGCCGCCCTGCTGCTCTGGCTGATGCCGCATCTTTTCGTGCGTCAGTTTCTGGATGCCGGGGCGGCGACCAATCAGGCGGTGTTGGACTTAGCGGTCACCTATCTTGCCATCGCGGCCCTGTTCCAACTGTTCGACGGGATGCAGGTGATCGGCGTCGCCAGTTTGCGCGGCCTGTCCGATACTAAAGTGCCGATGTATTTCGCGATGGTTGGTTATTGGGGCGTTGGCTTAACCACAAGCTATCTCCTGGGCTTCAGCGCCAATTGGCACGGCGGCGGTGTCTGGATCGGCCTTGCGACCGGCCTCGCGGTGGTTGCCTTCCTCATGGTTTGGCGTTTTCGCCTGCTGACGGCGGGGCGGGCCGTTCCGCAGTTGGTTTAGTCCTTGACGGGGCGCGCCGTTCGGCGGTGCCCCGTCCGAAGGTTTCAGTGGTCCTTGGTGCCGAAGAGCCGGTCGCCCGCGTCGCCGAGGCCCGGTACGATGTAGGCATGGTCGTTCAAATGACTGTCGAGTGCGGCGGCATAGACCGGCACGTCGGGGTAGCGGGCGTTGAACACCCGCATTCCTTCGGGCACAGCCACCAGCGCCATGAAGCGGATATGATCGCGGGGCACGCCGCTTTTGACCAGAACATCCACGGCATGAACGGCAGAATTGCCGGTAGCCAACATTGGGTCGGCCAGAATGAACAGCCGCCCTTCGGGGCTGGGCAGGCGGATGAGATATTCCACCGGCTTTTTGGTCTCCGGGTCGCGGTACAGGCCGATATGCCCCTGCCGGGCCGAGGGAACCAAATCCAGCAGCCCTTCGACCATGCCGAGACCCGCGCGTAGGATCGAAACAACGGCCACTTTTTTACCGGCGATCACCGGCGCGTCCATTTCGGCCAGCGGGGTGGTGATCCGCTCTAGCGTTAGCGGTAAACCGCGTGTGATCTCATACCCCATCAGCAGCGAGATTTCGTGCAGCAACTGCCGGAAGCGCACCGTGGAGGTAACGGCCTCGCGCATTCGGGACAGTTTATGCTGGATCAGGGGGTGCTTTAGCACCCGGAGATTGGGAAACTCTTGTTCCCGTAGATCGTCGGAAGACAGGGGCGTATCGGTCATTCGGCTCTCGTACTGGCGTGGGCGCTGCCCGACGATAGTTTTTTGACCTCGCTGCGCCAAGTCTTGTTTGACATCGGTGCCTTGCGACGGCGTGAACGCCCCCCGGCTCGGCGCTGGCAGGTGCCCCAGGCCGAAACCGCAGCATAAAAAAACCCCGCTGGGAGGACCCTGCGGGGTTTTTAGCGGCCAGGGCCGATCAAAGCTTAGGCAGCGGCCTTAGCGGCCGTCGCCTTATCGATCTGCTTCTTCAGGCGCAGCACATCGCCGGTCAGTTCCGACGCGCGCGACTTGCCGAGGAAGGCATCGAGACCGCCTGCGTGCTCGATCGAGCGGATCGCGTTGGTCGATAGACGCAGACGCACAACGCGGCCCAGGGCGTCGCTGGCCAGCGAGGCGACCTGAAGGTTCGGCAGATAGCGCCGCCGCGTCTTATTGTTGGCGTGGCTGACATTATTGCCAGACTGAACGCCCTTGCCGGTGACGGCGCACCGTCTCGCCATGACCGTATCCCCTATGTGTAACGGTTAATCCGGAGCGACCCTTCCGCGACCCTGGCGGACCTCGGAACGGTCGGAGAGACGGCGTGTATAGGCAGCGCCGTCCCCAGCGTCAAGCGAAAAGACGCGCTAGGCGGTCTCATCCTCCTCGCAGGCCTGCATATCAGGCAGCAGCGCGGCGATAATGGCATCCGCCTCCTCAGGCGGGACCTGGCAGGTGCCCGCCGCCGTATGTCCGCCACCACCGTGGCGCAGCATCAGCGAGCCGATATCGACCGTCGATGTGCGGTCGAAGATCGATTTGCCGCACGCCAACACCACATTCTGCTTCTCCCGACCCCACATAACATGCATGGAAATCAACGAGGACGGATACATGGCGTAGACGAGAAAGCGGTTGCCGGCAAAAATCTGCTCTTCGTTGCGTAGGTCCAGGACTACCACTTTACCCTCAATCCGGCCAATACGCTCTAGCTGCCGTTTGAAGGCTTCCTGCTGTTCATTATAGAGGGTCACCCGTTCCTGCACATCGGCATCGGCCATCACAGCGGCAATATCCCCGGCGCGCAGCATTTCCATCAGCTTCATCATCAGCTGATAGTTGGAAATGCGGAAATCGCGAAAACGACCAAGGCCCGTGCGGCTATCCATCATAAACGACAGCAGCGTCCAGCCTTCGGCATCCAGCACCTCGTCCATGGTCCAATCGGCGCTATCGGCCCGGTCCACGGCGAACATCATTTCGTCCAGGCTTTCCGGAAACCGATCCGCCCCGCCGTAATGCCGCCAAACCACCCGCGCTGCCGAGGGGGCGTGCGGGTCGATCGTCAAGCCGGGCTTATCGCCTAAGCGCTCCACTTCCGACGAATGATGATCGAAGGTCATCGCACAGCCCGGCACATAGGGCAGATTGCAGATAATATCGCGGTCGGTTACCGGCACCTTCAGGTCTTGCATATCCTTTGGGTGGGCGAAGAGCACATCGTCGATCAGATCCAGCTCTTTCAGCAGTGCGCCGCAGACCAGACCATCAAAGTCACTGCGGGTAATCAGACGATATTTTCCCTCGGCCATGTCATTCTCCCGGCGGTCCCCAGACAGGGGCGTTCAACTGCGGCGATGGTTCGCCAGATAAGGATAAAATGCAAGCGAAGAGGCGATGACGGATTGGCGGCGATTTGGCAACTGGTCAGACAAATTGCTTTCCGCTAGCCTGGGCGCAGTTGATCCACCACCGAGATTTTCCATGCCACAAATTCGCTTAGAGGGTAGCCCGGTTCTGCTGGATACCGTGGATATACAAACTATGCTGACCGAGGTTCATGCGGCCATTGTGCGTATTGCCGCCGCCAAGCTTGCGGACTGCAAAACCTTGGTTCTAGACGCGCGGAGCGATCGAATCGGTGATACGCCGGCGACGGAAGCGATGTTGCACCTCGAAATTCGCCTGCTGCCGGGGCGCGATCTGGCGACCAAACAGGCGTTGGGGGCGGCCGTTACGGAAATTATGGCGGCGGCGGCCAAACCGCATCAGAATGGGCGTACTGTGCAAGTGACCGCCGAAATTCTGGAATTCGCCCGCGAGACCTACGCTAAACAGGTGCTGCCCGCCTAACCGATCTTCCCCTCCCCCCGCCGGATGGAGCGTGCCGATGATCTTTACCCATCAAGGCCAGACCCCGCAGATCGACCCCAGTGCCTGGGTCGCCCCCGATGCCACCGTCTGTGGGGCGGTCACCATTGGGGCGGGGGTGCGGGTTTTGCACGGGGCGCGCATCGTTGGGGAGAGCGGCGGGCGCGTCACCCTGGGGCGGGAGGTAATCGTCTACGAGAATGCCGTGATCCGCGCGACCGCGCGGCACGATTGCATGATTGGCCATAATTGCCTCATCGGCCCGCACGCCCATATCACGGGGGCGATGATCGGCGACGAATGCTATATCGCAACAGGGGTTTCGATTTTTCCAGAAGCGCGCTTGGGGCGGCGCTGCGAAATTCGGGTCGGGGCCGTGGTGCATCTCCGCGCCCATCTGCCAGAGTTTGCGATTGTACCCATCAATTGGGTCGCGGTCGGCGACCCCGTGGAGATCCTGCCGCCCGACCAGCATGAGTCTATTTGGACCCGCCAGAAACCCCTGGATTTCCCCCGTGTGGTCTTTGGCGTCGATCGCTACGCTCCCGACGTGATGGTCACGATGACTCGCAGCCTGTCGGACGCCCTAGCCCCGCATCGGGACGATCAGATCGTCGAAGGCGGGGGCGACTAATACAAGTCCTTAGGTCGATTCCTGTCGTAGTGGCTGGGCTTCGGCGAGCGCTTAAGAAATCGGCGCAGCGGTTTTGGGCAGCAGCAGATAATAGCGACCGCTGGCCTTCATGCGTCCGGCCCGGTCGGCGGCGGTATCGCCGTATCCCCAGAAAAGATCGCCGCGCACGGGGCCACGAATGGCACCGCCGGTATCCTGGGCTACCACGAGGCGGCGTAGAGAAACGCTTTTCCCCGCCTCCGCAGGAACATCGGTCAGATCAAGCCAGACCGGCGCGCCCAAGGGTAGGAAGCTGGGGTCGATGGCCAACGACCGGCCGGGCGTGAGGGCGACCCCCTGGGCTCCTAACGGCCCGTCGCCGGAAAGCTCGCGGAAAAACACATAAGATGGGTTGGCGTTCATCACGTCTGCCGCCTCTTTCGGATGGGCGGCCAGCCAGGCGCGGATCGACTGCATCGAAACTTGATCGCGCGGAATTGCGCCCCGATCAGCCAGTACCCGCCCGATGGGTACATAAGCGTGGCCATTCTGGGCGGCAAAGCCAACCCGCATCACCTGCCCATCGGGCAGAATCACCCGACCCGACCCCTGGATTTGCAGGAAAAACGCATCGACCGGGTCATCGACCCAGACCAGTTCTAAGCCCCGACCCCGCAAGGCACCGGCTTCGATGCCCTTGCGGTCGGCATAGGGACGCAAACGCCCTTCAACGATCCGGCCGGCGATGCGTTGGCCGCGCCAATCGGCCCGCCAATCCACCAGTTCAACCGTGATAAGATCTTCAGGGCGGCGGTAGAGTGGGGTTTGGAAGGCCCCGCCAGGGCGGCGCGCGCCGCGCAGTTCGGCTTCGTAATAGCCCGTGAATAGCCCTCGATGCCCGTCGCGCCCGCTCACTTCCCAGGGGCGGAAATGGGTTTCCAAGGCCTGCCGCAGCGCCGGGGCGGTCGTCGCCTCGGCCACGGCCAGACAGCCCGCCCGCCAATCGCCTACCTTCCCCGCCGTACCATTCGGGCCGACGGGGCGGGCATCTTCTTGGGTGAGCCGCCGGTCGCAGCTGCGTACCAGCGCCGGTTTAGCCGCCAGCAGATCATCTTGTCCCCAATCGGGCAGATCAGCGAAGGCAACGGGTTTCAAGCTCGCCCGGTCCGGCGCGGCAGCACTCTCGCCAGACGCGGGCGGCGGGGCCGATGGATCGGCGCAGGCAGTCAGCAGGAGTAGCAGCGCCCCGGCAAGCAATGGGGCAAAGGGCGGCAGTGGCCCGCGAACCGGAAAGGGAAGCATTCGACCATCAATAGGCGGGGGAAACCCATTATTCCGATACCAACCGCCCCGCCTGCGGTTGCTGGAAAGCACTGAACAATTTAAGCCGCGCCCGCGCGGGTTTTGCTTAACTGCCAATTCGGATCGGGGCTACGCACGTCGCGGCAGAAGGTCCAGAGATCGATGATTTCTTCCCCGCCGGTCTGTTCCGATACAAAGCGCACGGTCACCAGGGCGATCGGCCCATCCATGCGCACATCGGCCAAGTCGGCAGCAATGATCCGCACCAGGGGCATCGGTTCCGGCCCGCCGCGGGCCTGGATCGCGCCGTTGAAATCGCGGAACACATCGTCGGACAAGAGCGGGCGCAGAGCGGCGGAATCGCCGTCGGCAAAGGCTTTGACGATCATCTCGAAGGCCGCGCGCGCGCCACCGAGGAAGCCCGGTTCATCGAAACTGCGGTCGAACTGCGCGAGTTCGGCGATGCCTTCCTGAAGCGAGCGCGGCTCGTCCACCGGGCGCGGTTCCGGGCGCTGGCTGGGGATTGGGAAGGGGAGAATCTTCCCAGGTGCCCCCAGGCTATCCTGGGGCAGGTCGGGGGCGCGCTCTACCGGGTTCGGGCGCGGGCGTTCTTCCCCCGTGCGCTGGCCCAGAACGGACAGCAGGCGGTAGAGCAGGAACGCGGCGATCACCGCGAAAAGGACGATGGATTCGAGCACGGGGCCTCTCGCAGAACCGATGGAAAAATCCTTGCGCTTTCTACATAGGCCCGCCCCCGCGAAAGGGCAAGCCGCGCGGCCCAGCAGAAGAAGAAATCATGCGAATATTTCGGCACAATGGCTAGCCCTACCGCCTGGCTGGCCCTATTCTAAGCTGCAGAGCAAAAAAAGGAGCCGGTGTTACCATGTTAATGGTCCGTCACGGACAGTCGGAGTTCAACGCGCATTTCAATCGCACGCGCCGCGATCCGGGTATCCGCGATCCCGATTTGACCGAGGAGGGCCGCGCCCAGGCACGCGCTGCCGCTGCCGTCATTCGTGCGCAGGGGGACGTTCGGGAAATCTGGTCCAGCCCCTATCGCCGCGCACTGCAAACCGCCGAGATTATTGCCGAGCAGATCGGCGGGCAAATCCACGCAATCACCCCACTGGTAGGGGAGCGGGCGGCCTATTTTTGCGATTATGGAAGCCATCCAGAGGCACTGCGTCAGGCTTTTCCGCACCTAAGCTTCGATCATCTCGCCCCGCAATGGTGGCCCGACCATGAGGAGCCAGTGAGCGCTCTGCAGCGGCGGGCCGCGCAGTTTCTGGCCGAAACCGCCAGCCACAGCACGCGCGACGGGCTGCTGATTGTTAGCCATTGGGGCTTTATCCAGGCGGTGACCGGGCTGCCAGTGGGCAATTGTTCGGTGGTGAAAGTTCCTGTTCAGGCGCGCGCCGCCACGGTTGTACATGCAACCTGAGCCGTGCTAGGGAGCCTTCCGCCCCCGCGTGCCGCGGGCTTGTCGATAGGATAGATCATGAGCGAAGAAAATCTGACCAACGGCCAGGGCGGGGAAACGTCCGACGCTGCGCCGATCACGATCAATGTGCAGTATGTCAAAGACCTGTCCTTTGAAAATCCGGGTGCGCCCGCCAGCCTTGTGCAACAGGCCGCGCCGGATGTGGAACTGCGCGTCGATGTCGGTGCCCGCCAGCTTGGCCCGCAGCTGTACGAAGTGATTCTCAGCATCAACGCGACCGCCAAGCACGGCGAAGAAAACGCCTTCCTGGTGGAATGCGTTTACGGCGGCGTTGTCACCCTGAATGTCCCGGACGAGCATATTCAGCCGGTGCTGTTGATCGAAGTGCCGCGCCTGCTGTTCCCCTTCGCCCGCAGCATCGTGGCCAGTGCCGTGCGCGACGGCGGCTTCCCGCCGCTGATGGTACAGCCGATCGACTTCCTCGATCTCTTCCGCCGCCGCGTCGCCGCGGCCCAAGCGGAAGAAGCGGCGGGGACGGCGTAAGCCGCAGACAGAACGCCCCGGAGGATGTCTCCGGGGCGTTTTCTTTTGGGATAGGCCCTATCCCCGGTTCATTCGATTTTCCACCAGTTCGGTCACCACCCCCGGATCGGCGAGGGTGGAGGTATCGCCCAGCGCGTCATGCTCGTTTGCGGCGATCTTGCGCAGGATGCGGCGCATGATCTTACCGGAGCGGGTTTTCGGCAGGCCCGGCGACCATTGGATAAGGTCCGGCGAGGCGATGGGGCCGATTTCCTTGCGGACCCAGGCGACCAATTCCTTGCGGAGTTCCTCGGTCGGCTCTTCCCCGGCGTTCAGCGTCACATAGGCGTAAATGCCCTGGCCCTTCAGATCGTGCGGATAGCCGACGACCGCCGCTTCCGCGACCTTGGGATGGGCGACCAGCGCACTTTCCACTTCCGCCGTGCCCATGCGATGACCGGAGACATTTATCACGTCATCGACGCGGCCGGTGATCCAGTAGTAGCCGTCCTCGTCGCGGCGGGCACCGTCGCCAGTGAAATATTTCCCTGGGAAGGTGGCGAAATAGGTCTCCACAAAGCGCTTATGATCGCCAAATACGGTCCGCGCTTGGCCCGGCCAGCTTTCGGTGATGCAGAGGTTCCCCTCCGTCGCGCCGGTCAGGATCTCGCCCTCATTATCGACCAGCGCCGGAACGACGCCGAAGAACGGCAGAGTGGCCGACCCTGGTTTGGTCGCGGTTGCGCCGGGGAGTGGGGAAATCAGAATCCCGCCGGTTTCGGTCTGCCACCAGGTATCGACAATCGGGCAGCGTTCATCGCCGACGACGCGGTTATACCACAGCCAGGCTTCCGGGTTGATCGGCTCGCCGACCGACCCAAGAATGCGCAACGACGCGCGGCTGGTCTTTTTCACCGGCTCCTCGCCCTCGCGCATCAGCGCACGGATGGCGGTCGGGGCGGTGTAGAAGATATTCACCTGATACTTATCGATAACCTGCCAGAAGCGCGAGACGTCCGGATAGTTCGGCACACCCTCGAACATCAGCGTCGTCGCGCCATTCGCCAGCGGGCCATAGACGATATAGGAATGGCCGGTCACCCAGCCGACATCGGCGGTGCACCAGTAAATTTCGCCATCGCGGTAATCGAAGACGTATTTATGCGTCAGCGCCGCATAAACGAGATAGCCCCCGCTGGTGTGCAGCACGCCCTTGGGCTTACCCGTGGAGCCAGAGGTATAGAGGATGAACAGCGGGTCTTCCGCAGCCACTTCTTCCGGCGGGCAATCGGCGGAAACCTTGGCGGTTTCCTCGTGATACCAGAGGTCGCGCCCGTCCTGCATCGGCACGGCACCGCCCGTGCGCTTGACCACCAGCACTTTTTGGACACCGGGGCAGGTCTTCAGCGCTTCATCGGCATTCTTTTTCAGCGGAACTTTCTTGCCGCCGCGCAACCCTTCGTCCGCCGTAATGAGAAGGCTACTATCGCAATCCTGCACGCGGTTGGCCAGCGAATCGGGCGAAAAACCACCGAAAACCACCGAGTGGATCGCGCCGATGCGGGCGCAGGCCAGCATGGCATAGGCCGCTTCCGGGATCATCGGCAGGTAGATCGTTACCCGGTCGCCCTTCTTCACGCCCTGGGCTTTCAGCACATTAGCGAGGCGGGAGACGGCTTCATGCGCCTCGCGGTAGGTGATCTTCTTGCTCTCGTCGGGCGAATCACCTTCCCAGATAATCGCGACCTGATCGCCGCGCGTCGCCAGATGCCGGTCGAGGCAATTGGCGGAGACGTTCAGGGTGCCATCGGCAAACCAGCGGATGCGCGCGTTATCAGCGAAATCGACATCACGAACCTGGGTAAAGGGCTTCATCCAGGTCACGGTCTGACCATAGTCGCGCCAGAACCCGTCCGGGTCGGTTACGGAGCGCGCGTAAAGGCTGCGGTAATCATCCGCCGAAAGATGGGCCCCTTTGGCAATCGCGTCGGGAACGGGGAACAGCGTCTGGCTCATTGTCGATTTCCTCTCCATCATCCTCAGGCCAGGAGGCCCCGGCCTTTCCCGTCTCTTAGCGAACGGGTACATCAGTTTAGCGCAATCGGGGGGCGAAGCGATGCCGCGCGAAATGCCGCGCCTGGTATTTTATCCCCCCTTCTCGCTGACGCGTGGCGAGTTTGGCGGGGATAATTATATAAATGTTCTTTATTTGTTTTTGGTCTTGCGGCAGGATGCCGCCGGATACAGCAGGAGGGTGCAATGTCGGTCTATGTGACGCTCGGCGTTGATCCAGAGGCTTCATACCGGTTCTACGACGCGGTTCTCGCGACGATCGGCTGGGCGTCGCGCGGCGACTTTGGCCCCTGGCGCGGCTATTCGGAGGGCGGGCAAGAACAGGAGCCAAGCCTGTGGATCGCCCCGCCCTTCAACGGCGATCCCGCCACATCGGGCAATGGCACCATGGTCGGCTTCATGGTGAAAAGCCGGGCCGAGGTGGTGGCTTTTCATCAGGCGGCGCTGGCGCAGGGGGGGCGCGATGAGGGCGCGCCGGGGCTGCGTCCGCAGTATGGCCCCGATTGGTTTGCCGCCTATGTGCGCGATCCCGTCGGCAATAAGCTTGCCGTCGTCTGCAATCATCCGCCGGTCGCGGCTTGATGCGCGCAAATTCCCTCGGCTATGGTGCGGCACCATTTGCCAAGGGAATGCGATGTCTTACCCGCCAGAGGATGCGCCCGACGCGCCGGAACCGGCCCCGGAGTTACTACCGGGCCTGCCGTTCGACCGCGCTGCCTATCTCCGGCATCCGGCGGCCCAGGCGACCGATGCCTATGTCCTAGAAGCCCAAGTCGGGCACCTTATTCGCCGCGCCCATCAGCGGCATGTGGCGCTCTTTACTCAGATTTTCGGCGTCGATGGGCTAACCCCGATGCAATATGCCGCCCTGGTCAAAATTGGCGATCAAGGCGAAGTTAGCCAGAATTTGCTGGGTCGCTTGGTGGCGATGGACCCGGCCACCAGCCAGGGTGTGGTCAAGCGCCTGATCGAACATGGGTTGGTCGCCCGCAAGGATGATCCGCACGACCGCCGCCGGGCGGTTCTAAGCCTAACGGCTGCCGGCACCGCGGCGGTGGCGGAGCATGTGCCGCTGGGGCGGGTGGCGACCGAAGAAACCCTGGCCCCGCTTTCGGCAGCCGAGCGGGCGCAGTTCCTGCAGCTTCTGCTGAAGCTGACGTAAGACCCGCCAAATGATCGCATTTGAGCTATTCCTAACAAGTTCTTAAGACTCGTCGCCTAGGGTTAAGGCTCGACCCGGTAGACTCCGCTGCCAGGTCTTCGGAGTGCGCCGTGCTGACTTTTCTCGGAACCCAAGGCGACCGCATCTTGCTGCTGCTCACGGGCATCATGCTCTGGGCGGCCTTTGCTGCGGCTTTGGAATTCGCTGGCCTGGCCCAGCGGACGGGGGGATGGGCGCGCTGGCGGGCCTTATTCTGGGGAACGGTGTTGATGGGCGGCGGAGCTTTGGCCGCGCAAACCCTCAGCGTGCTGCCCGCCGTTCTGGGAAACCCGGCCCATGTGATCGACCGTCCGATGTTCTTCATCGTCAGCGGTATTCTGCTGGTCGGCACGACTTTCTACGCACTGCATTTGATTACCCGGCCCATGCCGACCATGGGATGCATTATCACCGCCAGTGCCAGTTTGACGGTCGGGCATTATGTGATGACGCTTCTCAGCATCTATTATCTGCTGCCGGTGCAGGCTTTGCAGTTCGATTGGTGGCTACTGGCGGCGGGGGCGATTGTTTCCTTGGCGACCAAGACCGGCACGTTTGCGATCACGACGATTGCCGCTGGAACGCGACAGCGTTTTTTGGCCGCCGGGGTGCTGTTGGCGGGGCTGGCGGTTGGCCGCTTCCTGATGATTATCGGCACCACCGGCCTTCCGCTGACCGAAGCGGTGACCGAGGCGGATCGGGTATCGATTTTCAATCTCGGTCTGCACGCCTCGCCGGTCATGGTTATGATTGGCTCGGTCGCGGCGGTAACGACCGTGATCGCCACGCTGACGCTGCTGGTCAGCGTGCGCCCCTGGCGGGCCAATCGGGCGCGGCTGCGCACGCAGCGCGCCCAGGACCTGCGCCGCCGCTTGGGGGATGCCGAACTGCAGCGCCAGACCCTGGAAGACCGGCTGGCCGATATGACCCGCCAGCGCGACCTGGCCTTGGCGGATCGGGCGCGCACTTTGGCCTCGGTGCAATCGGCGCAGGCAACGCTCAATCAGGAAATCGCCCAGCGGCGGCAGATTCTTGACGAGCATCGCCAACTGCTGGAGCGACAAGCGCAGCAGCACGGCACGTTTATCGCAACGGCGGTGCATGAAACCCGTCACCGGGTTCAGTCGATTCTCGCCGATCTGACCCGCTTGGTCGATCCGCTGCGCGCCGATCTGACGCCGGAGCAGCGGCGCCTGCTGACGCGCATGAGCGACGAGAGCGACCATTTGCTAGGGTTGCTTTGCACTCTGTCCGATTACGCCCGCCTGCAAGGGCCGCTGCAATCCCTGTCGCTACGCCCGGTTTCGGCGCTAGAGGTGCTGGGGCGGCTGCGCAATACGCTCGATCCAATCGCGCGCGAGGCGGGGGTGCGGATCGATTGGCCGCAAGAAGTACCGCTGGCCGGGGTGGCGCTGCAAACCGACCCAGAGCGGCTGTATCAGATTCTGGCCGAATTGATCCGCAATGCCCTGCGCTTCAACCGCCCCGGCGGGTCGGTTAGTTTTGCTATCGAACCGGTCACGGGCCGGGGCGAGGTGCCGCCCCACCTGCGGCTGGTTGTCGCCGATACGGGCATCGGGATCGCGCCGGATCTGGCGGCCATGTTGTTCTCGCCCTTCGCCCGGCGTCCGGCGACCCTGCCGATGGGGCCGAGTGTTGGGATTGGGCTGGGGCTTGCCATCGCCCAGCGACTGGCGCAAAGCCTGAAGACCAGTATCGCCTTTGCCAGCGAGCCGGGGATCGGTTCGCGCTTCTGGTTGGACGTTCCTGCCACCAGCGATCTGGCTAGCGTTCCGGTGCGTCCGCCCTTGCCGCAGTCGCGCGCGCTGGATTATCCGGCGGGGGCGGCGCTGAAAGCCGCGCAGTAATCGCAGCATTTCCTTGAGCCGCGCGCGCGGCTCGACTAGAACCAGCCGCAACCATGGACGCCCTTTTAAGAATTGGCACGCGCGGCAGCCCGCTGGCGCTGGCCCAAGCCACCATCGTCAAGACCGCGCTTGCCGCCGCGCATCCCGCGCTGACAGCCCCGGATGCAATCGCCGTGCAGGTTATCAAGACCACGGGCGACCTGGTGCAAGACCGCAATCTGGCCGAAATTGGCGGCAAGGGCCTCTTCACCAAAGAAATCGAGGAAGCCCTGGCAGAGGGGCGCATCGATCTTGCCGTTCATTCCATGAAGGATGTGCCGACCGTTCTGCCCGACGGGCTGGCGATCACGACGATCTTGGCGCGCGACGATCCGCGCGATGCGCTGATCGGTCCCTATGCCACGCTGGCCGATTTGCCGATGGGGGCCTTGGTCGGTACCTCATCGCTGCGCCGGGCGGCCCAGGTGCTGTACGCCCGCCCGGATGTGCAGATTGTGCCGTTTCGCGGCAATGTCGAAACCCGATTGCGGAAAATCCGCGACGGGCAGGTGGCGGCGACGCTTCTGGCGGCAGCGGGTCTGAACCGACTCAATCTCAGTGCCGAAGCGGCGGCGATTCTCTCCCCCGACGAAATGGTGCCCGCGGTGGCGCAAGGGGCGATTGGGATCGAAGCGCGCCAGGGCGATGCCCGCACGGCGGCGTTTCTCGCCCCGCTCGACCATGCTGAAACCCATCTTTGCGTGCGGGCCGAACGGGCGTTGCTGGCAACTTTGGACGGAAATTGCCGAACCCCCATTGGCGGCTACGCCCGTCTGGGTCATGATGGGGATATGCGCCAGCTTACACTCGACGGTCTGCTGATTTCGCCCGATGGTCGCCGCAGCTTCCGGAAGCGCCTGACCGCGCCCGCAGAGCAAGCGGAAGCCCTGGGGGTGGCCGTTGGGGAAGCGCTGCTGGCCGCGCAGCGCGATTAGGCGCGGCGGTCGCGATGCCTGCCCTCGGCGATCCCGCCCCAGCCCCCCTGCCACGGGGCATTCTCGTCACCCGCCCGGCGGAGGATGCCGAAGTGACGGCGGCAAAACTGCGCGCGCGCGGCTATAGGCCCCTGGTTTCGCCGCTGCTGACCATTGTGCCCTTGGCCGATGCGCCCTTGCCAAACCTGGCGGAATATCGCGGTATCGTCGTTACCTCGGCCAATGCCATGCGGGCTTTGGCGGCGCGGACCGACCGGCGCGGCGATCTGATTATGGCGGTGGGCGATCATACGGCGGCGAAAGCGCGGGCCTTGGGCTTCTCGCAGGTCGAAAGCGCTAATGGCGATGCCCTGACCCTGGTGAACCATGTCCGCGACCAGCTCGATCCCGCCGATGGCAAGTTGCTGCATGTGCGCGGCGAATCTATCGCTATTGATCCGGCGGCGCTGCTGGCCGATGCCGGATTTACGGTCGAAAGCTGCACGCTCTATCGGGCTGAACCCTCGCTAAAGCTGAATAAGGCTGCCGTGACCGCTTTGCGTAACGGCACCGTGGCCGGGGTGCTGCTCTATTCGCCCCGCTCGGCGAAAGCCTTTGAAACCGCCGTCACCGACAGTCTCTCGCCCGCGGTGACCGGTGGATTGATCGCCTATTGCCTATCGCCGGCGGTCGCCAATGCCCTTACCCTCGCCTATCGTGCGGTCGCGGTTGCGCCGCATCCGCTGGGCGATGCGCTGCTGGGCCTCTTGCCCGATGTCTCTACCGTTCCGTCCGCTGTCCGCGAGGGAAAAATGTCCGATCCGACGTCGTCTGCTGCTGTGCTTCCAGCCGACACTGCCGCCCCGCCATCGCCCCCGCGCCGGGGTCGGGCGGGCGCGCTGCTGATTGGGGGGATTGGCGGTCTTTTGGGGGCGGCACTGCTGATCGGGGCGGGCATTGTCACCCGTGATGCCTGGTTGCCGGGCCTGCTTCCCCCTCCGCCCGCGCCGGACCGCGCTTTAACCTTACGGGTTGATGCCTTAGAGCGAAGCCTCGCCACGCTGCCCCGACCGATCGCAGACGCCGCCTCGCGCGCCGAGCTTGAGGCGCTGGACAGCAAGCTTGCGGCGCTGACCGCCCGTCCCGTCCCCGCCCCAGTGCCGGTGGTTGCGGCGGATGACGAGGCGATCGCCGCCCTGCGCCGCCGGATCGATGGGCTGGAGCAAGCGTTGCGCGGCACCGCCGATGCCAGCAGCCTCGCCGCCCTCTCTGAACGGTCGGCTCGGCTTTCGGAACAAATGGCTGATTATCTACAGCGGGTGACAGAGGCGCGGTCGACGACCGATGCAACCACGCGGGCGCTGGTGCGGCAGGCGTCGCTGACCCTCGCGGCCCTGCGGGTCAAGATGGCCGTGCAGCAAGGCCAGCCTTTTGCCGATGCGCTGCGTTTGCTGGCGACACTGGGGGCACAGGACCCCGACATCCTGAGTGCGGTGGCCGGGTTGGACCCGCTAGCGGGCGGCGTGCCCACTGCCGATGCGCTGCGCGCCCGCCTGCCCGCCTTGGTGAGTGCCACTAAGGCCGCTGAACTGGCGGCGGGAGAGAGCGGTTGGCGGCAGGAGGTGGCGCGCTTGACCGGCCATCTTATTACCATCCGCCGTACCGATGTGCCGGTAGGGGATGGGTTAGACGCGCGGTTGGCCAAACTAGACGGCCATCTCGCCCGCACCGAATGGGATGCGGCCTTGCTGAGTTTCGAGGGGGCTGGGGCGGATATTCTCGCGGCGGCGGCCCCCTTCTTGGCCGACGTGAAAGCCCGGCGCGATGCGGAACGCTTGGCGGCCCGGCTGCTCGATCATACGATCACGCTTCTCGCGAAAGTGGGGCCATAGGGATGCGCGCCCTGGTTTTTCTGCTGGTCAAGCTGGCTCTGCTGGTGGCGGGGTTCGTCTGGTTGGCCGATCACCCCGGTACGGTTCGCATCGCCTGGGAAGGCTGGCAGATCGATACGACGCCCGCCCTGTTGATTGGGGGCAGTTTCTTGCTGGCGCTGCTATTCTATGGGGTGATCCGAGGGTTTACTGCCCTGCGTGCCGGGCCGCGTGCTTGGGCACGGGCGCGGCGCTGGAAGCAGCGCGAGGCGGGGGTGACGGCGCTCACCCAAGGGATGCTGGCACTGGCTGCCGGGGAAGCCGGACCCGCGAAGATTGCGATCAAACAGGTCTATCAAGGCTTGGGTGACCGGCCCATCGCCCTATTGCTGACCGCGCAGGCCGCGATGCTAGAGCAGGATTGGGTTACCGCCCGCCAGGCGTTTACTGATCTTACCCAGCATCCGCAGGCCGAGTTTCTGGGGTATCGCGGGCTTCTCTCGGTCGAACGGGCCACGGGCAATGCCGAGGCGGCTTTAACCGCCGCCCGCGCCGCCCAAGCGCTGAAGCCGACCGCTCTGGCCGTACTGCACGCGCGGCTCGATCTTGCCGCCCGGCGCGGCGATTGGGGCGATTATCGGCAGGCGCTTGCTCTTGGGGGAGAGGCGCTGCCCGCCGATGATCGCCGCCATCGCCAAGCGGTCGCGGCCCTGGCGGAGGCCAAGGCGCATGAGATGGCGGGAACCCCGGCGGCGGCCTTGGTGGCGGTCGATGACGCGCTGGCCGCCGACAAACAGTTCCTCCCTGCGCTTCTGGCCAAGGCCCGCTTGCTGACGGCGGAAGGCCGGGGCGTAGAAGCGCAGCGCTTTGCCGAAAAACATTGGGCCAAACAGCCGCATTCCGGCTTTTTGCCCTATCTTTTGACCGCGAGCGACCCGCTAGGCCAGTATCGACAGGCGGAAAAACTGCTGCGCGCCGCCCAACGCCATCCAGAGGCGGAACTGGCCTTGGGGCAGGCGGCCCTTGCGGCCCGACTGTGGGGGGAAGCCCGGCGGCATCTAGAGACGGCCCGCGCTGCCCCGCTGACCGAGCGGCGTGCCTTATTGGCCCTGGCTTTGCTGGCCGAAGCCGAACATCAGAACCACGCCCAGGCGGCCCAGGTGCGCGCCGATGCCCAGAGCGCCCCGCTCGACCCGCGCTGGCGTTGTTCGGCCTGCGGCGCGGCGACGGCGGACTGGGAGCCGGTCTGCCCAAGCTGCGGCGCGGTCGGCAGTAGCCACTGGGGGCAACCGGGCGATCCTGCGGTGGTTCCAACGCCGCTACCGGCAATGGTACCGGCCTTATTGCCGTGACCGCGCCGCGCCTGCTGGTGCTCGGCGGTGCCCGGTCGGGCAAAAGCGCCTATGCCGAACGCCGGGTGCGCGCCTGGGGGCGTCCCGCGACCTATATCGCCACGGCGCAAGCCTTCGACGATGAAATGCGCGCGCGCATCGCCCAGCACCGCCGCGACCGGGGGCCAGAATGGGTAACGCTGGAAGCCCCGCGCGATCTACCCGCCGCCCTCACGCAGGCGACGCCGCTTGGCCAGCCGATTCTGATCGACTGCCTCACCCTCTGGGCCAGCAATCTGCTGCTCGCCGACCGCGCGCCGGAGGATGAAGTCCCGCCCCTGCTCGCCGCCCTCGCCGCCTGCCCGCTGCCCGTCGCCCTTGTGTCGAACGAGGTCGGACTTGGCATCGTCCCCGACAATGCCCTGGCCCGCCGCTTCCGCGACGCCGTGGGCCGGGTGCATCAGCGCCTCGCCGCCGAGGTGGGGGAGGTAGTATTTATGGTTGCCGGGCTGCCGATGACGGTGAAGACGCCCGCCTAAGGGTCGACCATTCGGTTTGCACCATCGGCTCGACTTCAGCGGCCTCCAGCGCAGCCCATAAGGAGACGCGCTCTGGCGCCAGCCGCCCCAGCGCCCAAACGGCCATACCGCGCACCAGCGGGCTTTCGTCCGTCAGCCGCGCTTCCACGACGGGCACAAAGCGCGGTTCACCGCTATTGCCGAGGGCGATCAACACATTGCGGATAAACCGCGCCCGCCCGATGCGTTTGATCGGCGATCCGGCGAAGAGTGCGCGGAAATCGGCATCGTCCAATTCCGCCAAATCGGCCAAGCGCGGCGCGGTGAGTTCGATGCGCGGGAAAAACGCCGCCTCCCGCGTTGCCGAGGCGAATTTATTCCACGGGCAAACCGCCAAACAATCGTCGCAGCCATAGACGCGGTTGCCGATCAACGGGCGGAATTCTGCCGGGATGACGCCCTTATGCTCGATGGTCAGATAGGCGATGCAGCGCCGCGCGTCCAACTGATAGGGTGCCGGAAAGGCCGCCGTGGGGCAGGCATTCAAGCAGCGGGAACAGCGCCCGCAATGGTCGGGTTCCGCCGTATCGGGCGCGAGGTCCGCCGCCAGAAAAAGTTCGCCCAGGAACAGCCAGGAGCCAAAACGGCGGCTGACCATATTGGTATGCTTGCCCTGCCAACCAAGCCCCGCCTGGACCGCCAGCGGTTTTTCCAGCACGGGGGCGGTATCGACGAAGAGTTTCACCTCCTGCGGCAACCCAAATTTTGCGGCCTCTGCCACCGCCACGCCCGCCAGGGTGCGCAGGCGGGCCTTCATCAGATCGTGATAATCCTTATTGCGCGCATAGGCGGAGATCGCCCCGCGGTCCGGCTGATCCAACAACCCCATTGGGTCGTGCGCCGGGGCGTAATTCTGCCCGACGACCAGGATAGAGCGCGCGTCCGGCCACAAGGTTTGCGGATCGGCCCGCCGGTCGGCATGGGCTTCCATCCAGCCCATATCGCCGTGCCGCCCCTCGGCCAGAAACGTCCGCAACCCCTCCGCCGCTCGCTGGGGCACCGACGCCGGGGCGAACCCCACGGCGTCGAACCCCAGCGCCAAGGCTTCAGCCCGCAGCCGCGCCCGCAGGTGATCGCTAGGGGAGGGTGAGGGTGGCGATGAAGGCATCACGTTCCTTCTTCACGCTGTCCAGCGCCTGTTTGGCGCGGTCGATGCTCTTTTGCTGGTCGGCCAGCGCGTCTTCAAGGCTCAGGAGATCCTTCATATAGCGCTTGCCGAGGTCGCTTTTTTCCAGTGTCGGGGTGGCGGCCAGACTGTCGCGCAGGCGGATTTGTTCGGCGGCGCTGGCGGCGCGGGTGCTTTCGGCGAGGGTAAGGGCGTTTTGGGCATCGGCAAACTTCCCGTTAAGCTGGATCAGCTTATCAAGGGCGGCCCGCACCGGTTCCGGCAGATCACCATTGTCTTGCCGGAACTGCACCCAATCAATCGTGGACGTCGCAATATTGATTGTCGTCGCACCGATACGCTGGGTCACAATCTCCATCTGCCGGTCCGACCCGCCGGTTAGGCTGATCCGATAACCCGACGGGGTTTCGCGCACCCCGTCGGTCGGGGCTACCAGGGTTGCATCGGCCCCCTGGCGCGGGAAATCGACCAGAATCGGTCGGGTATCGCCTTCCTTCAACACGGCGCGCAGCTTGGTCCGGGTCTCCATTTTTTCCCGGCGCGTAGCAACGCCGCGAACGATGGTGATGCCGGTGCTATGGGCCGTGGTCTCTGCCTGCCGGGTCAACTTGGCCTGTACGTCGCGGGCGTACGAAATGAAGCGGTTTTCGCCCTTGGGAAACAGATCGAGCCGCCCATCGCCGACGAACCCGCGCCCACCGTCGTACAGCGCCACCGCCCCCGGCGGCAGGCTGCTGTCGCCCGCATTGGTCAGTTCGACGGCGGCTTGCAGGACATTGGCGGCTTCCCGCGTATTCCACACCAGCACCTGTTGCGCCGGAACGGTCTTATCGACAATCGGCACCAAGAGCGATTGCCCCGCCGCCACGCTGATCGTCTGCGGCACGGTCACGCTGACCTGCGCCAGCGATTCATCCGCTGTTGGCACCGGCACCGCCGCCAAGGCGCGTGGCGCGGCAGAAAATTCCTGCATCTTCCCCATCGGCGGCGCGAGAACCGGCGCGGGGGCTGCTGCCAGCGCCATCGGCACCGCCCCACGATCCGCCTCCAACGGCTTCACTTTAGCAACACTGAGCGGCACTTCCGGTCGGTCCACCCAGGTGGAAGCATAGAGCGGCTGGCGGAAGGTGACCGGCTGGCCGGAGGAGAGGGTGAGGCGGATATTCTTCCAATCCTTGCCCGTGCGGTTTTCCAGCACCGCCCAGCCTTGCAGCCGCGCGGTTTTACCATCTGGAGCAAGGTCGAGCCGATAGGTCGCTTTCCACACTGGCGCGGCGACGACATAGGCGAGCTTCACCACCCGCTCGCCCTGGCCTGTAACGGCGACCGACAGGGTGCGGGCGCTCCGGTCGCGGCTATCGGCCAGGCTGGCCAGCGCCCGATCCAGCCGCGCTTGCAGGGTTTTATCGGCTAGGCGCACGCTGGCTCCCGGCTCTAGCGTCGTTTCGGTGACACCCCCCTCGGTCAGCAGCGATAGGATCAAGCGGCGCGATGGCTCGGTCTTATCCTTGCCGGATGGGTCGTCCCGCTCGGCTACGGCCATCAGGCGGCCCTTCTGACTGCGCAGGGTATTGTCGATCTCGATTGATTGGCCGATCAAGGCGCGTAACAGGGCGGCGGTATTGGTTAGGGTTTCCGGCGGGATCGGCAGATCGGCCAGCGCCGTATCGTCGCTGCTGCCCGCTAGGGTCACCCGCTGCACACTGCCCTGCGGATCGAGCACGATCAGGCTTTTCAGCACGTCATCGACTTGGCTGAAAGGGATCGTGAGATCGAGGGTTGCGTCACCGGAGATTTTTGCGTCTTGCTCGACGGTGGCGACGCCGGCCTGGGTTAACAGCACCGCCGTCACCTGCGGATCGACGGCCCAGACTGGCAGGGTCAGCAGCAGAGCGGGGGCGGCAAGAAAAAGCGGGCGCATGGGGCACTCCGGTTGAAATCGGCTGCCCCCGGCTTATAGCCTGATTACGGCAGGACTAGGAATGTCTTTAGCAAGAGGAGTGACCGGTGCCCGCAAAACCGCCCCCCGCCTTCTATGATGACTTAAGCTTGACCGAAACCGAAGCTTGGCGGCGGCTGGTAGAGGGGGCCGTTGATCGACGCAGCCCCTACCATCTAATGCAGATTGCCACCCTGGGGCTGGATTCTGGCGGGCAGATCAGCCCTAGGGTGCGTACGGTGGTGTTGCGTGCGGCGGATGTGGCAGGGCGGCAGCTCCGCTTTCACACCGATGCCCGCTCGCCAAAAATGGCCGAAATCAGCCAGTATCCGCAGGTGCAGGCCCTGTTCTACGATCCAGGGCTGAAGGTTCAGCTACGGCTCGATGCCTTCGCGGCTCCAGCCCCAGAGGCGCTGCGCGCCGCCGCTTGGGCCACCACCGGGCGGCATGGCCGTCACTGTTACGCCGTGACCCGCCCGCCGAGCACGCCGCAGGACGGCCCCGCCGCCGCCTTTGCCGAGACCGCCGAGCCAGGCGTTTTCTGCCCGATCCTCCTGACCGTGCAGGCGCTCGACTGGCTCTACCTTGCCGCCGAAGGCCATCGCCGGGCGCGGTTTACCTATGCTGGCGACGGAACCCTTTCCAACGCCCATTGGCTGGTACCGTAACCGGGCCTAATCCAGTTGTAGCAGGATGGCTTTCAGATAGGCCGATTCGGGCAAGAACGGATGCACCGGATGATCGGCCCCCGCACCCGCCTGCCGCAGAATCCGCCCGGACCGCCCGGCTTTCGACAGCCCCGCGCGCATTTCATTGGTGAAGGCTTCCATATCGACGGCATGGGAGCAGGAGGCGACCAGCAGGCTGCCCCCCGGTGCCACCACCGAGGCGGCGGCGCGGATCATCTTGCGGTAGCCGCGCAGGCCAACGTTCAAATCCTTTTTCGATTTCACGAAGGCGGGCGGATCGGCGATCACGAGATCGAAACGTTCCTTATCCCCGGCTAGTTGATCCAGGATGAAAACACCGTCGCCCTGCATTGCCGAAACGCCGATCAGTCCGTTTAGCG
>CAZNVY010000046.1:0-14724 GCA_964576605.1 uncultured Elstera sp.
GGAGGGCTGTCAGGTCGTCGAAATCGAAGGGCAGACCCTGGCGCTCTTTCGACAGGCGTGAGCTATTGGGGGCTTTGATGGGATGATAGACTTACCGGGGCGACGCAGGGCGGCCTTGGCGCTAAACTGTTCCCATCCCGATGGAGTTTACCCGTGTTGACCTCGCTCCGGTCGAAGTTTGCTTTTCTGTTTCTGGCCTTCATCGCCGTTCCGGCGCTATTGGGGGCAATCGGCATGGGGGCGCTGCGGGCGGTGAATGACCCGGCGACCGAGGTGCGTGAAGTTTGGTTGCCTAAGCTGCGGATTCTGGCGGAACTCAACGATCATTTATCAGATTTCCGGCTATCGGAAGGGGATTTTCTGGCCGCGACCGACGAAGAGGAACGGGCAACCCAGGCCGTGGCGCTCGCCCGCCTAGGGGGGGCTATCGCCGCCAGTATCGCCGAATATAGGGCCGCCGCGTCTGGCCCCAGCGCGCAACTGGATGCCGAAGCCTTCGAGCGGTTTGTGACGGCCTGGGATACCTACCGGGAAATCGCCACCCGCCTTATGACCCAAGCCGCAACCCTGGAACGGCAGGCCGCACGGCAATTATACCGGACCGAAAATCAACAGGCTTACTGGCGCGCCAGCGACCTGCTGGATGCGCTAACCGCCGCCGATATCGACGCCGCCGAAGCAAGCCGGGGCCAGGCGCAGTCGGTTTACGATGAAACCTCAATGCGCTTTGTGGTGATGATTGTCGGGGTCGTGGGCCTCGCCATTCTAGCCATGGCGATGGTGAACCACACGATTTCATCCCCCTTGGTGCAGCTTGTTGGGGTGCTGACCCGCATTCCCCAGCGCGATAGCCCCCCGCCGCCGGTGCCCTATACCCGCCGCCGTGACGAGATTGGGGCCATTGCCCGCGCCATCGCCCTCTTTCGTGACCAGACCGGGGCGTTGGAAGATATGCTGGAACGCGAACGCGAGCTGTTGAACCAGCAGCGCAATTTTATCAC
Organism: uncultured Elstera sp.; assembly: GCA_964576605.1. Classification (GTDB taxonomy): domain Bacteria; phylum Pseudomonadota; class Alphaproteobacteria; order Elsterales; family Elsteraceae; genus Elstera. The sequence goes on from CAZNVY010000046.1 coordinate 1,002, forward strand.
CATGGCCAGCCATGAAATCCGCACCCCCCTGACCGGCATCGATGGCCACGCGCGGCGGTTGGAGCGCCAGGCCGAACAAATGTCCCCCCAGGATATTACCGAGCGTGCGGGACGCATCCGCGCCGCCGTTCGTCGCCTGATCGAGGTGGTGGAAAGCGTTACCCGCGCGGCGCAATGGGAACAATATCGGGCCGAGGTGCGGCTAAAACCCCATTCCCTGCCCGCCGTTCTGACCGATAGTGTCGCACGGGTGCGATCGGAAAACCCGCAGCGGGCCATCCTGCTTACCTGCGCCCCACTCCCGCACCCGCTCCGGCTCGACCCCGTGCTGTTCGATCAAGCGCTGACCAATTTACTGAGCAACGCCTTGAAATATTCGGATGCAGCCAGCCCGGTCTCCGTTACCGCGACCGTCGATGGGGACTGGGCGCTGGTTGGCGTCGAAGATCACGGCATCGGTATTCCCGAAGCGGAACGCGAGCAGATTTGCACGCGGTTTTTTCGGGCCTCCAACGCCCGCGCCACCGTGGGTAGCGGCATGGGGCTTTATATCGTCGATCAGATTATGGCAATCCACGGCGGGACCCTTAGTATCGACAGTCGCCTCAACGAAGGAACGCAAGTAGTCTTGCGCCTGCCGCTATCCCCCCTGGCCAGCCTACCGGAAGGAGTAACCCCATGAGTGCCCGGCTTTTATGCATCGAAGACGACCCCGATACCCGCGCCCTGCTGGTGGAGGAACTGGTCGAAGCGGGCTACGACGTTCGGGCTGCCCAAGACGGGGCCGAAGGGCTGACCGAGGCGCTGGGCTTCCGCCCAGACCTTATTCTCTGCGATGTGATGCTGCCGCGCCTGTCGGGCTTTGACCTGCTGGAAAAATACGGCGCGCTGGTGCCGAACGTGCCGCCCTTCATCTTCCTGACCGCGCTGACCGACCGCGACAATGTGCTGCGCGGGCGGCGCTTGGGGGCCGATGATTACGTCACCAAGCCGATCGATTTCGATATTCTTCTGGAAATCGTCAAACGCCGCCTAAGCCGCGCCACGCCGACCAGTCCCGCCGCCGGTAAACATGATCTGACCGACCGCGAGATCGAAACCCTGACCTGGGTGGCGCGCGGTAAATCCTCCTCCGAAATCGCCGAAATGTTGGGGATTTCGGAGCGGACGGTGAATTTCCACGTAGAGAATGTGATGCGTAAGCTCGATGTGGTTAGCCGCGTGCAGGCCGCCGTCGTCGCCGTGCAATCGGGCTGGATTCGGCCGTAATTCGGGAGATTGCGGGTTCCGCTTAGATAAATATCGGCATGAGTTTGGCGAGCACATCCTGAAGGATCGAAGGCGGAACCGCTTCGATAAACCGCGCCTGCCGCGCGTCGAGATCGATGACGCGCGGTTGATCGCTCCGCACAATCCCCGTGGTTTTTGTTCCCGTGAGTTCAACAGCGAACCCAGTCTTCCGGGCAAATTGCCCGCCGCTCGTGATCGGTACGACGACCGGCAGCTTCGTCGCGTGATTAAAAGCGGTGCGGGAGACAATCAAGACTGGGCGGCTGCCGCTTTGTTCATGTCCAGCGGTCGGATCAAGCGAGACGCGATAAATATCGCCCTGATTCACAGGATTTCACGCCCGACCGCGGGTGCATCCAGCCATGCACGCTCTTCGGGCGACACAGGGGGGGAATAATCCGACGCAGCCAGCAGGTCTTCCAGCGTGTACCGGACGGGCGGCGCTGGATCAACGACCAGTCGCCCGTCTTCGACCGCAAGACTAACAGCCGACCCAGCCGCGAGATTCAGTTGCTCCAAAAGGGCTGGTGGGACGGTAAGCATGACTGAACCGCCGACTTTGCGCAGATTAGTCGTTAGCATCCGCCTCCCCTCAAGAGTTATATGAAAATATAACCCCCTTCGATGCAGCCTGCAAGCGGCACCCGGCCTTACCCAACCGGGCGCTGATCGTCGATGACCTTCCCGTCGTTTGGCAAGCTCCCAGGGGCGACGGTCAAGACGCTTGCCCGCAGCTTGCAGAGGGCCTGGAAGGTTTCTGTCACCGCGCCTGATAGGCTGGGGTCGGCCGTTTCCACGGTTAGGATGGCCATATCGATGTCGCCGTCTTTTTCGACCGTCAGCCGCCCCTTGGCGAGACCGTGGCGCTTCAGCACCGCCGCCACTTGCGCGGGATGGACGAACATTCCTTTGATCTTCGCCGTCTGATCGGCCCGGCCCAGCCAGCCCTTCAGGCGTAACCCCGTGCGCCCGCAAGCGCTTTGCCCCGGCAGGAAGGCCGACAGATCGCCGGTGGCAAAGCGGATCAGGGGATAGTCGGCGTTGAAGCTGGTGACGACCACCTCCCCCACCTCGCCCGCCGGAACCGGATCGCCGGTGCCGGGGCGGACGATTTCGACGATCACCTGTTCATCGAGGATCAAGCCGCCATCGGGGGCGCTTTCGTAGGCGATCAGCCCAAGGTCCGCCGTCGCGTAACATTGCAGCACGGCAACACCGCGCTCGGCGAACCAGCCGCGCAGGGTGGGCGGCAGGGCTTCGCCGGAGACCAGGGCCTTCTTCAGCGACGGCAGCGGCGTTCCAAGCTCGGCGGCTTTTTCTAGAATGATCTTCAAGAACGACGGCGTGCCACCATAGCCCGCCGGGTCTAGATCGGCCATCGCCCGCACTTGTTGTTCGGTATTGCCGACGCCCCCCGGAAACACCGCGCATCCCAGCGCGTGTGCCCCGGTTTCGATCATCGACCCCGCCGGGGTGAAGTGATAGGCAAAGCAATTATGCACGATCTCGCCCGCCCGGAACCCCGCCGCGTGCAGGGCGCGGGCGAAGCGCCACCAGTCGGGCCGCTCGCCCTCCGGGTCATAAATCGGCCCAGGAGAGGCGAAAATCCGCTTCAACTGCCCCGCCGGGCGCGTGACCAGTCCGGCGAAGGGCAGATCGGCGGCCTGCGCGGCGATCAAATCAGATTTGCGGATCAGTGGCAGACGGGCCAGTGCCGCCGCATCCGTGACCGACCCGGCTGCAACGCCGGCCAAGGCACGGGCAAAAGCAGGGGCCTTGGCCTTCGCCGCCGCAATCAGCCCCGGCAATTGGCCGTAAAGACGGGCGGCACGGGTTTCCGGGGCGTCGGTTTCCAGGGCGTCGAAGAATTGGGTCACGATGGTCAAATCCAGCGCTTGCGGCGTTTGAAGGATTTCAGGTTCTTGAAGGATTTCCGCTCCTCCCCGCCGCCACCGCCAAGGTAGAATTCCTTTACATCCTCGTTATTAGCGAGTTCTTCGGCGGTCCCATCGAGCACGATCTTGCCCTGCTCCATGATATAGCCGTAGGAGGCACAGGAGAGCGCCATGCGGGCATTCTGTTCGACCAGCAGGATCGTCACGCCCAACTCGCGGTTAATCTGGCGAATAATGGAAAATACCTCCTTCACCAGCAGCGGCGACAGGCCCATCGACGGCTCATCCATCAGGATCAACTTAGGCCGGGCCATCAGCGCGCGGCCAATGGCCAGCATCTGCTGCTCGCCGCCCGACAGATACCCCGCGAGGCCCGTGCGTTCCTTCAGGCGCGGAAAATACTGATAAACCCGGTCGATATCGCTCGCAATCTCCCGGTCTTTACGGGTGAAGGCCCCCAGCAGCAAATTTTCCCGGCAGGTCATATCGGCAACGATGCGGCGGCCTTCCATCACCTGGAAAATCCCCCGGCGCACCACTTGACCGGGATCGAGACCGCTGATCGTCTCGCCCGCAAACTGCACGTCACCGCGGGTAATTTCACCGTCTTCGGCCTTCAACAGGCCCGAAATCGCCTTCAGTGTCGTCGATTTTCCCGCGCCATTGGCCCCCAGCAGGGCGATGATTTCCCCTTCCGGCACGGTCATGCTAAGGCCGCGCAGGACCAGGATCACATCGTTATAGACGACTTCAATATTATTGACCGACAGCAGCGTTTTCGCCGCCTCCGGCTTTAGGGCAGTCTGGGCCACGTCTCCCCTCCCTTTCCCCTAGACCCCGGCCCCCTAGAAGGGGGGCCGGGCGCACGGTTCGATTACCAACCGAGCAGGTCGAGCTTGCGTTCCAACTTCACATCAGCGGCCTTGTCGAGCTTGATCGCCTTACCAACCAAGTCGGGCAAATTGCCGTCGGTGTTGCCGGAGACGGTGGTTTTGAACAGCGCCACATCCAGGGTCGGGCGGTGATCGTCTTCGGCCCAGGTCACCGGACGGCAGACGCCTTCAAGCCCCGCCGGAACCCAATCCTTCTTCTGATAGAAGGCTTTTTTCACGTTCGGGCCAGACACGCCGCCGTTCTTATCGGCCCATTCCAGCGCTTCCTTCATATAATAGGAGGCGCAGATCCCCGCGACATAATGCAGCGAGCGGTACCCGCCCGACGCATCGGTGCGTTTGGCGATATCGCGGATCAGTTTCATGCCGGGCACATCGGCCCCCCACAGAACATCGGTGCGCATCGGATAGACCACCCCATTGCCCGCCACCCCGGCGGCCTTCAGGGCATTTTCATCGACGCCCCAGACATTCCCCAGGAACTGCACCTCGACCCCCGCCGTCTGGCAGGCCTTCATAACGGCGACATTGGAGGCCGCCGTATTGCCGAGATAGGCATAATGCGCACCGGATTGTTTTAGCGTCAGGCACTGCGCAGTGAAATCACCAGGGGCCAGCGGGAATTGGATTGCGGGCAGCACCTCGAACCCCGCCGCCTTCGCCGCTTCTTCTCCTGCCGCCTTAGGAGCGTTCGGGTAAGGGTGATTGGCCCCCATATGCACATATTTCGGCGCCCCGGCCCGGCCCTTGGCTTTCCAATCCGCTGCCGCCCATTGCACCATCGCGCGCAGCGAGTCGGAATAGCTGGGACCATAGAAGAAATTATAGGGCGTGCCTTTTTCGGTGCGCGGCCCCTTCTTCTGTGGGTCGGTCAACTGCCCGGCGTAGGGACCGGAGAGGTAGGGAATTTCATCCTGACGAAATTGACCAGCGCTTCGGTATCCGCCGTGCCCCAGCCCATGATGGCCGACACCTTCGGGCTATCCCCCACCCACTTCTTGTAGGTCGCCAGGGCGCGCGGCACCTGATAGCCGTAATCGACCGTATCGATATCGACCTTTTTACCGTTCACGCCGCCGTTGGCGTTGATATGGGCGAAAGCATCGGCAACGCCTTCCCCGAACGGCTTGCCGATGTCCGACGTGCCGCCAGTGTAATCGGCAAGATGGCCGATCTTAATTTGGGCCGAAGCGATCCCCGGCACGGCGAGCGCCAGAACCAGAGCCGTCGCCGATAGCAAAGTGTGAACGCGCATCGTTACCTCCCAGTGAACTTTTGCGGTGTAAGGAACTGTCTCCCGGTGGCCGGTTTTTCGGGGCCTTAGTAGGAGAAAGGATAGAGTTTCCAATAGGCTTTGATCTGCTTCCAGCGATGGGCCAGCCCATCCGGCTCAAAGATCAGAAACAGGATAATCGTTGTGCCAATGGCGATCTCGCGCAGGTAGGAGACATTCGCCCGCAGCCCCAGCGCCGTATCGATGACCGTGCCCGACAACAGGCGGGTCAATGCATCCATCGCCTCTGGCAGCAGCACCATGAAGGCGGTGCCCATCAAGGTGCCCATCACCGACCCCAGACCGCCGATGATAATCATGCCCAAGAACTGGATCGACAATAGAATGGTGAAGCCTTCGATGGAGACGAACTGGGCGTAATGGGCCGAGAGCGCCCCGCCGATCCCCGCGAAAAACGCTGAAAGCCCAAAGGACAACACGCGGTATTTGGTGAGGTTGATCCCCATCATTTCCGCCGACAGATAATGGTCGCGCACGGCGATCAACGCCCGGCCGTCGCGGGAGCGCATGAGGTTCGCCACCATCACAAAGGACAGCACCAGATAGACCAGCACGACGTAGAAGTAGCTTTTGTCGGACGTAAACTTATAGCCGAAGATGGAAAACGGCTCCGCCGCCGCCCCGGCCACACCGCCGGTGAACCATTCGGCGCGGGAAAAAAAGTCCTGCAGAATCACCTGCGCCGCCAAGGTGGCAATCGCCAGATACAGGCCCTTCAACCGGGCCGCCGGTAGGCCAAACAACATTCCGACCGCCGTCGTCATGACCCCAGCAAGTGGGATCGCGAAAAAGACCGGAATGCCGTGATTGCTGATCCAGGCCGACGCAAACGCCCCAAAACCGAAGAAGGCGGCATGACCGATGGAAATCTGGCCGGTAAAGCCGACAACGATATTCAGCCCCAGCGCCGCAATCGCGTAATAGCCAATCTGAATGAACAGCGCGAGCATGTAATTGCTGACGATAAAAGGGGACGCGGCGAGCAGCGCCACCCCTAAAACCGCGAACAGAAACGAGTTCCGCGTATCGAAAATATGCGTATCCGCCGCATAGCTGGTGCGGAAGTCCCCGCAGGGGCGCAAGCTAACTCCTGCCATCATCATCTCCCCTTGGGTTAAACGCGCTCGATATCGCGGGTGCCGAATAAGCCATAGGGCTTAATCATCAAAATCAGGATCAGCACATAGAAGGGGGCCACTTCGTAGAGATTACCCCAGTGCAGATACTGGCTATCCACATAATGGGCGGAATTTTCCAGCAGGCCGACGATCAAACCGCCCAGCACCGCGCCGACGATCGAATCAAGCCCGCCCAGAATAACAGCGGGAAAAACCTTGATGCCGAAAGCCGAAAGCGCCGAGGACACGCCGTTGACCAGCCCGACGACGACGCCCGCAACCGTCGACACCATCGCCGAAATCGCCCAGGCCATGGCAAACACCTGGCGGATCGAAATCCCCAAACTCTGCGCCGCCTGCTGGTTGAAAGCAGTGGCGCGCATGGCAAGCCCATAACGGGTATATTTGAAGAAATAGGCAAAGCCCGCCATAATCAGCACCGATACCGCCAGCGACAGCCCATAGGCGGTTTTCACCTGCAAGCCAAATAACTCGAACTGTTGCGCGGAAAATACTTGCGGAAACGGTTGAGCGAAAACACCGAACGCCCATTTCATCGCCGCCTGAAACACAATCGATAGGCCGATCGTCACCATAATCACCGAAATAATCGGCTCACCGATCAAGGGCCGTAGCACCACCACCTGCAACAACACGCCAAAGGCAGCCATAAAGGCCAGGGTCAGCAGGAAACCGACGAAGAAGGGCACCTGATATTTCGTCAGAAAAAACCAGCAAACCCAGGCCCCAATCAGCAAAAACTCGCCCTGGGCAAAATTCACGACCTGGCTGGCCTTATAGATCAGCACGAAACACATGCCGACGACGCCATAGAGCGTGCCGACGATCAGCCCATTGAGCAGCAATTGCCCCAGCAGGGTAAGATCCATGGCTGCCTCCCCCCCTAGGCCGCGCGCGACCGGGGGCCGCTTTTGGCAGAACCGCCCGCGCCCCCGTTCAAATCGATCACGCGGACCGAGGTTTTTATGCGTTGTTTGGTTCCGTCCTGGAAGGTGATAACCGTGTCGATCGGCACGATTTCCACATCATCGTAAACGGCTTGAATAATGTCGGCGTATTTTTCGTTAATCACGCCGCGCCGCACTTTGCGGGTCCGGGTGAGTTCGCCATCGTCCGCGTCCAGCTCCTTATACAGCAGCAGGAATTTGCGGATGCGCTGGAACTCCGGCAGCCCCTCGTTCACGCTGCGCACTTCATCGTGCAGCAGCGCATAGGTTTGATTCTTGGCCGACAGGTCGGAATAGGTCGTAAAGGCGATCCGGTTCTTTTCCGCCCATTTCGACACGACCGGGTAGCGAATGCAGATCATCGCCGCCAGATAATCGCGCTGGTCGCCGAGGATGACGGCTTCGGCCACATAGGGGCTGAACTTCAGCTTATTTTCGATATAGGCCGGGGAGAAACGGTCGCCGCCCTTGGTGGTAGCGATGTCCTTGATGCGGTCGATGACCGTCAGATGGCCTTTCTTATCGAAATAGCCCGCGTCGCCCGTATGCATCCACCCGTCGCGAATATCGGCTTTCGACGCCGCCTCGTTCCGGTAATAGCCCAGGAACATATTGGGGTGGCGGGTCACGATTTCGCCGATGCCATTCTGGTCAGGATTATCGATGCGGATTTCAATAGTATTATCGAAGGCGACGCCCACCGTATCGAAATCCACCTCGCCTGCCCGGTGAATGGTATAAGCCCCCATCGTCTCGGTCTGACCGTAGAGCTGGCGCAGCGGCACACCCATCGCCTGAAAGAACTTGAAGGTATCCGGCCCCAAGGCCGCGCCCCCCGTCGCCGCCGACCGCAGGCGGGAGAAGCCGAGCCGGTCGCGCAACGCCCGATAGAGCAGGAAATCGGCAAGGAACGAGCGTTTGCCCGCCGCCAGCGCCTTTTTCCCCAGCTTATTGCCCAGCTCGTACATCGCGCGCTTCAGCGGGCTGGCGTCCATGATCTTGGCGCGCACATCGCCGGCGATCTGTTCCCAGACGCGCGGGGCGAGCAGCGCGAAGGTCGGGCCGATTTCGCGCATATCGGCCATCATGGTTTCCGGCTCCTCGACGAAATTGACCACCATGCGGCAGACTAGCCATTTCGCCACGGCATAGACCTGTTCCATGATCCAGGGCAACGGCAGCACCGAGACGTAATCGTCCTGCGGCCCCTTCGGATCGACCGACAGGTAGGAGCGCGCGTGCCGGACCATGGCCCCAGAGGTTAGCATCGCCAGCTTGGGGTTTGATGTGGTGCCGGAGGTGGTGCAGAGCACGGCGACCGCCTCGGTCTCGGTGGCCGCAACCAGCGCGTCAAAGCGCGTCGGCTCGGCCCGGTCGGCGCGTTCGCCATTTTCCAGCAGCACCGACAGCGGCACGAGGCGCGGATCGTCATATTTCCGCATCCCGCGTGGATCGGCATAGACGATATGTTTAACCGACGGGATGCGATCTCCCAAGGCGATCAATTTATCGATCTGCTCCTCATCCTCGCAGATCATCACTTCGATATCGGCGTAATTGACCAGATAGGCGACCTCATCCTCCATCGCGTCGCGATAGATCCCAAGGCTCATCGCCCCCAGCGTATGGGCCGCCACTTCGCCCATCACCCAATCCGGGCGATTATCGCCGATCAGGCCGACGACGCTGCCCTTGGTCACACCCAAATCGGCAAGGCCTAGGGTGAAGGCTTCCGTGCGTTCCAGCACCTGCGCCCAGGTAAAACTGACCCAGATGCCGAATTGCTTTTCCCGCATCGCGGTTTCGGTGGGGTAGGTGCGACCATTGTGCAGTAGCAGCTTTGGAAAAGTATCAAGCGCGGTTTCGCTTGGGTGCATTCCCGCCTCCCCTAAGCCACTTGCGCCGACGCGGCGGTCGGCTCGTCGTCGAGATCGCCCAGATAGGCGCGGCGCACATGGTCGTTCGCCAGCACCTCATCGGGCAGGCCCTCGGCGATTTTCTTGCCAAAATCCAGCACCATGACGCGGTGAGAAATATCCATGACCACGCCCATATCGTGCTCGATCATCACCACGGTCATGCCCCATTCCTCGTTGAGGTCGATGATGAAGCGGGCCATATCCTCTTTTTCTTCGAGGTTCATCCCCGCCATCGGTTCGTCGAGCAAAATCAGGTCGGGTTTAAGGGCAATAGCGCGCGCCAGTTCCACCCGCTTGCGCAGCCCATAAGACAGGGTTCCTGCCATCGCCCGGCGCACATGCTGGATTTCGAGAAAGTCGATAATAGTTTCAACTTCGCGCCGGTGGCGCAATTCTTCGCGCCGCGCGCCGGTAAACCAATAGATCGCGCCGGTCAGAAAATTATTCCGCAGCAAATGGTGGCGCCCGACCATGATATTGTCGAGCACGCTCATGTGCCCGAACAGCGCTAGGTTCTGGAACGTGCGCCCAATGCCTAGATCGGCGCGCTTGTTCGGCTTCAGGCCCGTCACATCCTGGCCCTTAAAGCGCACCGCCCCCTCCGAGGGCGTGTAGCGACCTGAGATGCAGTTCAGCATCGAGGTTTTGCCCGCGCCGTTCGGCCCGATGATCGAGAAAATCTCACCTTTGCGGACAGTGAAGCTGACATCGGTCAGGGCACGAATGCCCCCGAACCGCAGCGACACGCCCGCCACGTCGAGTAACGGTTCCGTCACGTTTCCCCCCATTTCAGGGCTGCGCTTTGTAATTATGCTGCGCTTATACCCCGGTTCCTGACATAGAGTGTTATTCCCACACGTAAAGTGTCAAGGTGATTCGTGCGGGGGAACGCCGCGATAACAGCGCGTTTGCAGCGCATAAACATGACGTCAACGTTAAGTTACACCTGCAAGCAAGGCGCAAAACCGCGCGGAACCCTGCCCTGCTGCCCTATGCCCGAAACGGCATCGGGGGCCGCCTGCGCCCCCCGATGGTTTTTACTGCACATCCCTTGTGTGAAAATGCGCGGCCATGCCCGCTTGGGATTAGGCATCGACGTAATAAGCGATCCCTTCGTAAACGAAGCCGACCAGCTTCGTGACAGCGGCCCGTTCAGTTTCACTGGCCGTATAGAAATGGCTGCCGGTATTGCTGTTAAAAAAACGGTACAAGGGGTCCAGCCCGCCGGCCGATGTGCTGCCAGCAATATAGGCGACGCCTTCATAGGCATAGCCCGCTAATGCGCTTACGGCATCGCGCTCGTCGTTACTCGCCGTGTAGAAATGGGTTCCGGTCTTACTATTGAAGAAGCGATAGACGGAAACGGTACTCCCGGCCCCAACTTCATAGGCACTGAAGGCCACCCCCTCAAAAGAATATTGCGGCAGGTTTTTTTGGATATTATCCCGCTCGGCGGTGTTCATCGTATAGAGATGGGTGCCGGTCGCCGTATTATAGAAGCGGTAAACGGGCGAGGAGGTGACCGTCGTCGTGACCGTTGCCGCATCCACAATCCGACCATCGCCGAACTGCAGTGTCTCGAACCCCGTCAGGGTATCGCGCCCATCGGTGCCCGATACGGTGATCGTGCCATTCGCCACAATGAACCCGTAGCTGCTATAGGTCCCACTGAAAACCGCCGTATCGGTACCGTCACCACCGATCAGCGTATCGTTTCCGGCCCCGCCTTGGATGGTATTATTAGCGCTATTGCCGGTAATCATATCGTCATAGGCCGAACCCATCACCCGTTCGATCAGAACCCCATAGGCAATACTTAAATTATTCTCGCCCAGATACAGATATTCTGATCGGTCATTATACCATTTTTCAAGGTTCGCCTGCGTGTAATAGCTGCGGACATCGGCGGAGAGTTCGGCAATCTCCCGCTGAACCGCCTGAGCAACCGTGCGCTTGCCAATCGAGCTAAAGGTGCCCGGCGTTAGGTTCAACACCGACCCATAGGCTTGGTTGGACAGATCGATCGTATCCGTCCCGCCGCCGTCGTAGAGCATCCGCACAAAAGGTTCGGTCGAAAAACTATAAGTATTCGCCACCGTATCGGTCTTAACACCATAGAGCGTTTGAATGGCCGCTACATCGAAGATTCCGATATGGGCTTGGCCATCGGTTTCAAGCTGCACATACTCTGCCCGCCAATCAACCCCTGTTGCCGTGCGCGTCGCCGTTACACGAATATCGTAAGTATATTCCTGATCATAGGACATAACCGTTGTCTGAATACTGTCTTTTGAAGCGTCCAGCACTGGGCTTTCATGGGGATGCTTCAATCCTAAGGTGTGACCGATTTCGTGCATCAGTAGCAGTGGATTATAACCGCTGTCGGTATTCGCGCGGTTCACCCAGATATCACCGCGATAGGAGCTACCGACCTGCGACCCCGTCCCCGCCCCCCAAGCAAAAGCGCCTGAATCGGCATTGGCATCGCTGAGGGTGAAGAAGCGCATTGGAACCGATGTGCTATCGGCCACTTCGACAAACGTAATATTCGTCACCGCCGACCAGGCCGCCAACGCATCCCGCGTTTGCTGCTTCATGGTTTCCGTAAACGCCTGAAACGTGGTTAGCGCCGACCGCGTATCGATGAATTGACTGGCGTAGGACGGAATGCTCAGGCCGAAACTATACTGCACAACCACGCTGGTACCTTTGACGCTGGTCGCATTCCAACGCCCCAAGCTGTCATCCACCAGGGTTGAGACGGCCAAGGCTTGGTCGGCAGCAGTAAGCGTTGGGATAACCGGTTGCGCCATGATACCTCTGCTCCTTGTTCACACACCTGTGGATTACGCACTGATACTCTGTTTGGACGCAGTTTCCTGCGCGGGCAAGCCGAGAATCAACTCCGCCTGCAACCCTGGGTGATTATCGCTCAGAATGAGGGAGCCATTATGGAGGCCCGAAACCGCCGAAACCAAGCTTAAACCCAGACCATTGCCGGGCGTTGTCCGGCTTTGCTCCAGCCGCACAAACCGCTGCACCACATGGGCGTGCTCGCTCTCTGGAATGCCGGGGCCGGTATCGGCCACCCGCACGCGCCCCCCGCCCTCGCCAAAGGGGCCGACCGAGAGCGTCACCTGGCCCCCACTTGGGGTATATTTGATGGCGTTATCCACCAGATTGGCCAGGGCTTGGAACAGGAGATGCTTATTGCCATGCACACGGGCGGGGGCTGACTGGGCAATGGTCAGCGTAATCGCCTTATCCTCGGCCACCGCCTGATAAAGATCGGCGATATCGGCAACCAAATCGGCAAGATCAAGGTCGGTCATCTCCTGCCGCCCGGCCCCGGCTTCGGCGCGCGAGATCGACAGAATGGCGTTGAACGTGTGCAACACATTATCCAGCTCGGCCACGGTCTTTTCCAGCACGCCCTTCACTTGGGCCGGGTCGCCGCCCATCAGTGTTACTTCCAACCGGGTCTTCAGCCGGGTTAGGGGGGAGCGCAGGTCATGGGCGATATTATCCGTCACCTCGCGCCCGGCGCGCATCAGCTGATCGATCTGGGCCAGCATGGCGTTCAGATTGCGGGCCAATCCATCGAACTCATCGCCACTGCCCGACACCGGAACCCGCTGCTGGAGATCGCCCAGAATAATCTGCCGGGTCGTCCGGTTGATCCCCTCCAAGCGGCGACGCATGTCCCGCCCCATCACCATACCGCCGATCAGGGCCAGAAAACCGGCCGCCGCCGTTGCCCACAGCAGGGCCTGCAAAATCAGCTTCTCGAAACTTTCGCGTTCGACCAGCGTGCGCCCGACCAGCAGATGATAGCCTTCGGCCAGCAGAAACGACATGGCGCGCGCCCGCACGGCGTCGGCGGGTTGTGCCTCCTCATCCCCCCCGGTCAGCGGCAATCGAAAAGTCGCCCAGCGGCCTTCGCGCTCGGCATCATTCGGCCAGGCGGGCAGGTTGCCAGCAACGCGGGCGAAATTACCGTCGGTCAGCAGATAGACCCCACTGCCCACCCGATCCGCAGCGATCCGTTCGTTGATCTGATCGATCAGCCCGGTTAGCCCATGCTCCCGGTATCCGTCTGATAGGCTGGAGATTTCGGTCACGATCGTATCGTTCAACTGCCGATCAATTAGCCCGATTGTAACCCCATAGATGAACCCCAAGAGGGTTAGGACAGAAACAACAAACAGCGTGGCGTATACCGCCACCACCCGCACCTTCCAATGGCGCAGGAAATTGCGCATCAGTCCGGCGCGCGCAGGCAATAGCCGGCCCCCCGGATAGTGTGCAGCAGCGATTTCGGAAAGTTCTTATCGATCTTCTGGCGC
>CAZNVY010000046.1:14734-26265 GCA_964576605.1 uncultured Elstera sp.
GAAATATGCACATCGATCACATTGGTCTGCGGGTCGAAGTGATAATCCCAGACGTGTTCCAACAGCATCGTGCGCGTGACCACATGCCCGGCATTGCGCATCAGATATTCGAGCAACATGAACTCGCGCGGCTGCAAATCCAATTCCTGGCCGCTGCGGGTGACGATCCGCGCCAAAAGGTCCATCTCCAGGTCGGCAACGCGCAACTTGGTCGTCACCGTCTCCCCCGCCCCTCGGCGCATCAGAACTTCGATCCGGGCCAGAAGTTCGGAGAAAGCATAGGGTTTGGTCAGATAATCATCGCCCCCGGCGCGTAATCCGCGCACCCGGTCATCGACCGCCGACAGGGCCGAGAGAATAAGCACCGGGGTTTTATTACCAGACGCGCGCAGGGCCTGGATAATGGCCAACCCATCGATGCCAGGCAGCATCCGGTCCACGATCAGCACATCGTAAGGCCCGCTCATGGCGTGGAAGAGACCGTCCTTCCCATCGGCGGCGTGATCGACGATATAGCCACTTTCCTTGAGGCCCTTCACCATATAGGCGGCGGTATCGACATCATCCTCGATCACCAGAATACGCATGAGCTGCCGTTCCTCCTCGATCACCCCTCTGTATCAGATAGGGCCAGATGGCGGCAGGGGCTTCTTAAATTTTGGTTAGACTCTGGCGCGGCGTGGTTCCTTTTGGGCCAATCGTCACAACGCTACGCTATTCAGAGGCGCATTCTTCGCTCATAGTCGCGCCACCAAGGCGGTTTTAGTGGGCTAGGGGTTCGATGTTCCAATTAGCGTTTATCCTGATCGGGGCCGGGGCCTTTCGCGGAAAATGGTATATCGTCGCCGGTCTTGGCATTGGTCTACTGCTGCTGGGCCTAGGGATCCTGCTGCTACCGCCAGACCAGGGATCGCACATCGCCCATATGCTGCTTGGCAGTATATTTCTAGTGAATAGCCTGCTGGTTGCCTTAAGCGGGGCGACGGCGCGGGACCGCAGCCCGCTCAGAGCCTTTCTGAAATCGACCGGCCTTGGTGTGATGGGCGTGTTGGTGCTGCTCTCGGCCTTTTGGACGCCGGTTGCGCTGGCCGTCGTCCTAGGGGTGGCCCTGGTGATCGATGGGGCATTTCGCATTACCTCGACCCTCGTCATTCTCTTTCCCGGCTGGCGTTTTGTGATGCTGATCGGCGCAATCGAACTGCTGGCCGGGCCGATGATCGCCTTCGGTTGGCCCCTGGCCTACGAACACGCTATTCTGCTGGCGACGGGACTGATGCTGGGATTATTTGGCTGGTTTTTACTCCAGTTCGGCCTGTCGTTCCGGACCCTGCTGCCGGAACTATCGATCCTAAACCTGCCGTTCTTCTCAAAACGCGGCTGGTACGCCCATGCGCCGGTCCTGGTTGGCGGGGACGACCCGGAGGACGAGGACCGCCCGCCGCTGACCGTCTATATCTGGACCCCAACCGGGGTGGCTACCGATCCGGAACGCCGCCTGCTGATGGATCGCTACCTCGCCGCAGTCGATAAGGACGGGAGCTATTCCACCGGCCATTCGGCTCTAGAGGTGAAGCCCCACCTCTACATCAGCCATTACCCCAGCGAAGAACTGGCGATCCCAGAAAATATGAACAAGCTCAGTTCGCTCCAAGCGCTGGCGGATACCACCCAGAAGGGGGAGTTCCACGATAGCTATGAAGGTGATGTTGTTTGGTGGTGCGCGGCGGATGTCTCCTTACAGTTTCCGCGCTATAGCTATCGCCGCTTGCTGGCCTTTTGGCTGGGGTATCGGCAGGATACCACTTACCATCTGACCAACCGCAACTGTTCGGTTGTAGCCGCAGCCGGGCTTGATGCGGCGCTGGAGGGGGTTTTAGCAGGACCGCGCCCCTGGTTGCGGCTGCTGGGCCTGCTGGTCAATCCCGATCTTTGGGGGGCGATGCTGGCGCGTAACCGGGCAATCGCCATGACCTGGACCCCTGGCCTATTCCATGATTACGCCCGCGCCTTGAACCGGGTGGTCAACGGCGGCCCGCCGATGCCCTGGGTGCAGCGGCTGGGCTGGTTCATTTACCGCGCCCGCCTGAGTGCCCGCACCTTCCGCCGAAAGGGCCAATTGCCATGACCGCCGCCGCGCCGATCCGCCCCGATCTTCTGTCCCGCGCCGCCGTGATCGCCGTGGCGCTTATGTTCGGCCTATCTTACAGCCTATCCGCCGCGCTCATCGCGCTCGATCTCGCCAAACTAGGGGCCAGCGAAAGCCTGATCGGCGCGAATGTGGCGATGCACGCGGTTGGCGTCCTACTAACTGCCATGGTGCTGCCCAAGCTGGTGGTCCGCGCCGGTATTCGGCGGTTGGTACTCTTCGCTCTGGCACTGGCCGCCGCCGTGCTACTGGCCTTTCCCGCCCTACCATTTCTGTGGCTTTGGTTTCCGCTGCGAATTCTGTTGGGGGTTTCGTCGGAAATTCTGTTCGTGCTGTCGGAAACCTGGACCAATAGCCTTGCAACTGAAGCAACCCGCGCCCGTGCTATGGCGGTTTATACTGCCGCCCTCTCGGTTGGATTTGCGCTAGGGCCAGCGTTACTGTCGATCCTAGGGCCAGAGGGCGGGATTGCCTATGCCGTCGGGGCCGCGATTATCCTAGGGGCAGCGGGCCTGATCGCCCTGCCCGGCCTGACGATCCCGGCGTTCGATAAACCGGCCCCCGGCTCGCCCTTGCGCTTTATTCTGATGGCCCCCGTCGCCATTGCCGCCGTTATGCTGAATGCCGCCGTCGAAACCACGGGGCTATCCTTCCTGCCGCTGTATGCGATCACGCTCGGCTGGGCCGAGGGCGAGGCTGCGCGCCTAATGGCCGTGATGATGGTCGGGGCCATTCTGCTACAACTGCCCATCGGCTGGTTGGGAGACCGGGTGAACCGGGTTGGGTTGGTAATCCTGCTGGCCGTAACCTCGGCGGCGGGCGCGCTGCTCTGGCCCCTGGTGCTGGGCCATGAAGGGTTGACCTACGCTTTGCTGTTTGTCTGGGGTGGGGTGTTCGTTGGTATTTACACGATGATGCTGGCCATTGTCGGTAGCCGGTTTGCTGGAGCAGAGCTGGTCGGCATTTATGCGGCGATGGGCCTGGTTTGGGGGGGCGGCGCGCTGCTCGGCCCGCTGCTGGCCGGGGTGGCGATGGAGGCGACCCGCCATGGGCTGGCCTATTTCATCGCCTTCCTCTGTGCCGGGTTTGCACTCTTTGCCGCCGGGCGGCGTAAGAGTGGTTAACAGCACCCCGGTTGTTCTTCCAGGGTCGGCCCGGTCCTTCGGGTGATAGAGAGAATTTTAACGACATACGGGGTATTACCGTTCTTGTCGTGCGGGGGCTTTCCGCTACTCTGTACGACAGGCCGCAGAAGGGCGGTAGCGACGGATCGAGGTTCTCCAGAAAGGGGACTTCCAGATGGTTTCGGTTACCTTAAGCGCGCGGATGCGCACCAATTTGCTTGTGCTGCAAAAAACGCAGGATGCGTTAGCGGCAACCCATGTGCGCATTGGCCAGGGGCGCAAAGTAGACCGGGTGACCGACGATGTTTCTAGCTATTTTCAAATCAAAAGCCTTGATGATCGGGTGAGTGGTTTCGAGACCCGGCGGGGGGAAATCGATCAATCGGCCTCGGCGGTTTCGGCAGCCTTAGCGACCAGCGGCGCGATTGATGGGCTGCTGAGGCAATTGAAGGGCATTCTGATTTCGGCGAAAACCGCCTCGGCGACCGAGCGTAGCGCCCTCAGCGTCCAGTATAATTCCGTCAAAGCGCAGATCGATTACCTAGCCAACGATGGAAGCTATCAGGGCCTGAACCTGGTTAGCAGTTCCACGGCGCGCCTAACCACGCAATTTTCCGAACGGTCGAATAGCCGTCTCGATATTACGGCGCAGCGGCTAACCACCTATGCCACCTCCGCCGCCGGCACCTTGGGAACCGTCACCAATGCCTCACAAGCGTCGTTGGTGACGCTCTCGGCCCCGACGGTTGGCATCTACTACATGGCGCGGGCGGGCAGCACTGGCACTGATTTTTCCACCACCGCTGTGGTGAAATATGCCTTTGGAAATTCGGTCGGCGCTGCCGTGCCCACCGCATTGTTACAGAATGGTACTTTCGTAGCCTCGAATGTCGTTGATCCTTATTATTTAGCTGTTGGATCGACGCGCGGGCTTTTTACCAACGTATATACCGATACATCGGGGTTGAATATTTTCTTCGCCTCGCAAATGTTTCTGTACGTTGCCGCCGATCTAACGGGGTCTGCTGCGATACAAACGGTTTCGACCGGCGGCACCCTTTGGTCCGCTACCGCTTTCGCCGCCGACACCGGTCTAGCGGCGGAGTATTTCAACCAGGCCCTGGATTATGTGGCCGCCGGAGTCGACGCCGCCATTATACAAAATCGCAGTTTTGCGGGCAGTCTTTCCGCCTCGGTCGCAGTGCTGCAAACCCGCCTGTCGTTCACCAAAGACTATATGCGGGCGCAGACCAATGGTGCCCGCGCGCTAGCCTTGGCCGATGTGCAGGAAGAGGGGGCGAATCTGGTTGCCCTGCAAACCAAACTGCAATTGGTCACGCGCGGCCTGGCCTTTGGGGCGGAAACCGAACGGTCGATCCTGCGGATTTTCCAATAGGCTGCCGGGTTAGGCCGGCACCGCTTCCACCGCCACAATATCCGCACGGGCCGCCTGGGTCAGCTGGGCAAAATCCGCGCCCTTTAGCCAGATCGAACAATCTAACCGGGCCGCATTAAAAACGATCTGCCGCTGCGCAAACAGGCCCGGCGCGACCAGCGGGGTTAGATCGCGGTGAAACGAAAACGGCGGGACCGCCCCCATCACACAGCCGGTTAAGGCTTCGGCCATGGCTTCCGGGGCCAAGCTGGCCTTCTTGCCGCCGGTCAACCGTTCGATCCGCTTGAAATCCACCCGGCAATCGCCTGGGACGACGGCCAAAAAATAGCGATCCGCCTGCCCCGGCGTCCGCACCTGGGTCACCATGGATTTTGCCGATTCGGCTAAGGCATGGCCGCGCAGGGCGCTGGCCCGATCAGTTCGTCCTTCCGGTGGATGATCGGTCAACCGGAAAGGAATACGCCGATCTGTGAGAAAATCGACCAAAACCTGAAAGCTATCCAGCGCTTGCATCGCTTTTCCTGCTCGGCAGTAAGTCTTATCCCCTGCTTTCTACAGTGTTTCCGTTGCGATTTGATGATCTTTTTTTAGGAGGCAGCATTGTTTCGCTTTATTCCAGGGTTACAGCCCGAATCCAACCTGGGCCTTCACCTCTTCCATAACCGCGTAAGTATGCGTTTCCCGCACCGAAGGTAAGCTGACCAGCGCATCGCCCAGGAAGCGCCGATATTCCGCCATATCCTTCACGCGGGCTTTCAGGAGATAATCGAAACCGCCCGCGACCATATGGCATTCCAGCACCTCCGGCATGGTCCGCACAGCGGCCGCGAAATTGCTGAAAGCATCCGGCGTTGTGCGGTCGAGGAGCACTTGCACGAAGACCAGCAGCCCCCGGTCAAATTTCTCAGGGTCCAACAGCGCGGCAAAGCCGGTGATATAGCCTTCCCGCCGCAGCCGCTTGACCCGGTCGAAACAAGCGGCGGGGGAGAGATGGATGGCGCGGGCCAGATCGGCATTCGACAGGCGGCCATCCTGTTGCAAAACCCGGCAAATTTTAAGGTCGAGGTCATCGAGCATCGGCGGCCTCATCTCGTTTAACGAAGAATCATCGGATTTATATTTTATAATTCGCCAGATCATCGGAAACCACCCCTAAGTTCCGGACGGAAACCCGATGAAAACTATTTTATTCCTAATAATCATATGAACCTAACCCGCTGGGGCCGATACGGCTTCGGCCTGCTTTCGGAGTGTCGCATGTCGTCTTCGGCCCCCGCTCTTCCGGCCCCTGTGCAAGCCCTGCGTGCCGCCATTGCGCCCTATTATCGGGCGGATGAAAATAAGGTCATGGCGGAACGTATCGAGCAGGCAAAGCTCGATCCGATCTTGGCGGACCGGGTGCGCACCCGCGCCACGCAACTCATCGCCGGGATGCGGCTGAAGATGGAAGGCGGCGGCCGCGTCGAACAATTCTTACAGGAATATCAGCTCTCGACCCGCGAAGGGGTAACGCTGATGTGCTTGGCCGAAGCCCTGCTACGTATTCCCGACGCGGAAACCGCCGATAAGCTGATCCGCGATAAGCTGGGCGGCGCCGATTGGGATGCCCATCTCGGCAAGTCGGACTCCGTGCTGGTCAATGCCTCCACCTGGGCGCTGATGCTGACCGGGCGGGTGGTGAACCTCGATAAGCCGGAGCCGCAGAAGGGCGGCTTCGTGTCGGATATGCTGGGCAAGCTGGTGGCCCGCTCCGGGGAGCCGGTGATCCGTGCCGCCATCCGCACGGCGATGAAGATCCTGGGTAAGCAATTTGTCATGGGCCGCACCATCGAGGAAGCGCTGGACCGCGCCGTCCCGGCGGAGAAGGAAGGCTACCGCCACTCCTACGATATGCTGGGCGAATCGGCCCGCACCCGCGCCGATGCCGATCGCTATTTCAAAGCCTATGAAACGGCCATCCGCGCCATCGGCACGGCGGTTAAGGGCCGCCCGATGATTGATGCGCCGAATATCTCCGTTAAACTCTCCGCCCTGCATCCGCGCTACGAGATGGCCCAGGCCGATCAGGTGATGCGCGATTTGGTCCCGGCGCTGCTGAAGCTATGCCAGACCGCCAAGGATGTCGGCATCGGCCTGATGGTCGACGCGGAAGAATCGGAACGGCTGGAAATTTCGCTCGATATTCTCGCCGCCGTCTCGGGCGACCCGAACCTTAAGGGCTGGGACGGGCTGGGCCTCGCGGTCCAAGCCTATCAAAAGCGCGCGCTGCCGACCTTGCAGTTCCTGGACGCGATGGCAGCTGCCCACGGGCGCAAGCTACTGGTGCGCTTGGTCAAAGGCGCCTATTGGGACAGCGAAGTGAAGCGCGGCCAGGAACGCGGCCTGCCGGGCTATGCCGTCTTCACCCGCAAGGCGGGGACAGACGTTAGCTATCTCGCCTGCGCCAAATTCATGCTGGCCTCGAAGAACTTCTACCCGGCCTTCGCCACCCATAACGCCATGACCTTGGCGGCGATCCTGGAATTGGCGGGTAATCGCACCGATTACGAATTCCAGCGCCTGCATGGGATGGGCGAGGCGCTGTATCAGGGGGTGGTTGGTCCTAAGGCGCTCAATCGCCCGTGCCGCGTCTATGCGCCGGTCGGCAGCCACGAAGATTTGCTGGCCTATCTCGTCCGGCGCCTGCTGGAAAATGGGGCCAATACCTCCTTCGTCAATCAGGTCGCCAAGGCGGGCGCCCCGATCGAAAGCCTGACCCAAGACCCGGTGACCTATATGAGCGCCCAGGCCGATACGTCCCATCCGCGCATTCCGCTGCCCGCCAATCTCTATGGGCCGGAGCGGCTGAATTCCAACGGCATCGACCTGTCAGACCCGCTGCAGACCGATCCGCTGATGGCCGATCTGGCGAAAGAATGGCAGAAGGCGACCTTCGCCCGGCCTTTGGTGGGCGGGAACGATGGGGGGGGCACCGAGCAGCCGGTGCTCGACCCTGCCGACCATAATCGCTCCCCCGGCACGGTGGTCGAGGCGACGGTGCAGGATGCCCATGAGGCGATCAGCCTCGCCCTGGCGGCGCAGCACGATTGGTCAAACCTTGGGGCGGACGTGCGCGCCGAATGTCTGATGCGGGCGGCCGATGCGATGGAAGCCCAGCGCACCCGCCTGTTGGCGCTGTTGATCCGCGAGGCCGGGAAAACCCTGCCGGACGCGATTGCCGAAGTCCGCGAAGCCATCGATTTCTGCCGCTATTACGCCCTGCTGGCCCGCCGCGAGTTTCTGCCGGAACCGCTGCCCGGCCCAACGGGCGAGACCAATCAGTTGCAACTGCACGGGCGCGGCGTTTTCGTCTGTATCAGCCCATGGAACTTCCCGCTGGCGATCTTCATGGGGCAGGTCGTAGCGGCGCTGGTGGCCGGTAATAGCGTTATTGCCAAACCGGCACCGCAAACGCCGCTGGTGGCGTATGAGGCGGTGAAGCTGCTGCACGCCGCGGGGGTTCCGGGCGATGTGCTGCACCTCATCCCTGGCGGGCCTGCGGTCGGCGAAGCGCTGGTAACCGACCCGCGCATCGGTGGGGTGGCCTTCACCGGTTCCACCGAAACCGCGCGGCGGATCAACCGCCATCTCGCGGCCAAAGACGCGGCCATCGTGCCGCTAATCGCCGAAACCGGCGGGCAGAACGTGCTCATCGCCGATAGTTCCAGCCTGCCGGAACAGGTGGTGCAGGATGTGATTATCTCCGCCTTCCAATCGGCGGGGCAGCGCTGTTCGGCCTGCCGGGTGCTGTTCGTGCAGTCGGACGTGGCCGATAAGGTCATCAAGATGCTGTCGGGCGCGGCCGCGGATTTGATCTTGGGCGATCCCGGCAAGCTGTCGACCGACATCGGCCCGGTCATCGATGCGGCGGCGCGGGATCGGCTGACCGCCCACAGCCAGCTCATCGGCCAGATCGGCACCCGCCATTTCAAGGCACCGCTGCCGCAGGGGGCGGAAAAGGGGACCTTCTACTCGCCGGAAATCATCGAGATCGATAGCCTCGGCCGTCTCGACCGTGAAGTTTTCGGCCCGATCCTGCATGTGGTGCGGTGGGAGGCGAGCGCGCTGGATAAGGTGGTGGAGGCCGTCAACGCCACCGGCTACGGCCTAACCCTGGGCGTACATTCGCGCATTGATGAAACGGTGCAGCGGGTGATTGCGAAAGCCCGCGTCGGCAATGTCTACGTCAACCGCTCGATGATCGGCGCGGTCGTCGGCGTGCAGCCCTTCGGGGGCGAAGGCCTGTCGGGCACCGGGCCGAAGGCGGGCGGGCCGCGCTACCTTACGCGCTTTGCGGCGGAACGGACGATCTCGGTCGATACGACCTCGGCAGGCGGCAATGCCTCGCTGATGTCGATGGAGGAATAGCCCCCTCCCCACCCTAAACAAAAAGCCGGAGGCATCAGCGCTCCGGCTTTTCTGTTCTTTGTCCGGCTTAAGCCCTAGGCGGCGTGATGACCGCCTTCGAGATAGAGCGCCCGCACTTCCGGGTTCGAGAGCAGTTCCTGCCCGCTGCCCTTCAGCCGGATTTCGCCGTTTTGCAGCACATAGGCCCGATGCGCAACCTTTAGGGCGTGGTAGGCATTCTGTTCGACCAGCAGGATCGTCGTGCCGTTTTCCCGGTTCAAATCCTGAATGGTCTTGAAGATCTGCTTCACGATCAGCGGCGCGAGACCCAGCGACGGTTCGTCCAGCATCAGCAGGCGCGGGCGGCTCATCAAGGCGCGACAGATGGCCAGCATCTGCTGCTCCCCGCCCGACAGGGTGCCCGCGCGTTGCGCTTGCCGCTTTTCGAGGATCGGGAACATGGCGAACATCCGGTCAATATCCGCCTTATAATTGGCAGGATCGGCCAGAGTGCAGCCCATTTGCAGGTTTTCGAGCACGGTCATGCGTGAGAAAATCCGCCGCCCTTCCGGTACTTGCTGAATCCCAAGACGGGCAATATCGGTGAGCGGTAGTCGGGAAATATCTTTGCCCTCGAAAGTAACCGAACCGCGCGCCGCGCGCGGATTGCCGCAAATGGTCATCAGCAGGGTTGATTTTCCGGCCCCATTCGCCCCGATTAGGGTAACGATTTCGCCCTGTTCCACCGTCACGTCCACGCCTTTCAGCGCTTGGATATGACCATAATAGGTGTGGACCCCTTTAAGTTCGAGCATCGGCATCGGCGTTACCCGTGAGTTGCGAGGTCGGCGGCGACCTCCGGCGGCAGGTCTTCGTCTTCTTCTTCGCCCAAATAGGCTTTGATGACGACCGGGTCGTTGCGAATTTCATCGGGCGTGCCCGCTGCGATTCGCTTGCCGTGATCCAGCACATAGATGCGGTCAGACACTTGCATGACCACGCTCATATCATGCTCGATCAAGAGAATGCCGATCTGCTCTTCATCGCGAATGCGGAACAGCAGCTTGTTGAGTTCAAGCGATTCGGTCGGATTAAGGCCCGCCGCTGGCTCGTCGAGGCACAGAAGCCGGGGGCCAACGCACATCGCACGGGCAATTTCCACCCGGCGCTGCGCCCCATAGGGCAAGTTTCCGGCTTCTTCATCAGCCCGATGCGTCAGGCCGATCAGGTCCAGCCAATATTTGGCCTTCTCCACCGCCGCTTTTTCCGCCTTGGCATAACCGCCAAGATTGAACAGCCCCAGGAAGGTATACCCCGACGCCCGCATCAACGCGTTATGCTGGGCGACGATCAGATTTTCCAGCACCGTCATTTTCGGGAAGAGGCGGATGTTCTGGAACGTCCGGACCACCCCCGCCACCTGCGCAACCTTGTGGTTATCGAGCTTTTGAAGCTGATAATCGCGGTCGGGATGGTGGAAGGTCAGATTGCCTTCGGTCGGCTTATAAAAGCCGGTTAGGCAGTTGAACAACGTGGTCTTCCCAGCCCCGTTTGGGCCGATGATCGCGGTGATCTGCCCTTTCCCTGCGATTAGAGACAGATTGTCGATCGCCACCAGCCCGCCAAAGCGCATGGTTAGCCCATCGACCCGCAGCAACGGCTCCTTAACCGCGCTATCGTCGTATTGCGCCATGGATCAGGCCCCCTTTTCCGGATGAAGCCGCAGGGTGGGATCGCGGTGCGAGACAACCCCTTTCGGTCGCCAAACCATGATAAGGATCATGGCCGCCCCAAACAGCAGCATTCGGCTTTGCTCGAAATCGCGTGTCACTTCCGGCAGCAAGACCAGGAAAATCGCCGCAAAAACCACGCCGATCTGGCTCCCCATACCGCCCAGGACGACGATGGCCAAAATGGTCGCACTTTCCATGAAGGTAAAGCTTTCGGGATTGATGAACCCCTGCTTCGCCGCAAAGAAACTGCCCGCAAACCCGCCCAGCATAGCACCGATGGCAAAAGCGGTTAGCTTCGTATTGGTCGGGTTCATACCCAGTGATTTACAGGCGATTTCATCTTCGCGTAGGGCTTCCCAGGCGCGGCCAATTGGCAGCTTGCGCAGACGATTGACCAGCCAATTCGTCAGCAATGCCAGGGCAAGAATGACGAAATAGGTGAAGATGATCTGATGGGTACGCTCATATTCCAGCCCGAATAGGGTATGGAACGCCCCATCGCGATTACCAAAGGGGGCAATGCCGAAGAAATCCATGCGTGGAATCGAGGCAATCCCGTTTGGCCCGCCGGAGAAAGACCCCCAGTTTAGCAGTACGACGCGGATGATTTCCCCGAAGCCCAACGTCACAATCGCCAAATAATCACCGCGCAATCGCAGCGTCGGCGCGCCCAGCAGCACCCCGAAAATCGCCGCGAACAGCCCGGCGAGCGGCAGACAGACCCAGAAGCTCCACCCGACATTGAT
>CAZNVY010000047.1:0-693 GCA_964576605.1 uncultured Elstera sp.
GGGCCCGTCGCTGCCAATCGGCCTGTTCGCGCGCGACTTGGGCCTGCCGCGCCCCGCGCGTCAGGGCGTCGCGCTTCAACCGGTCGGCCTCGCTGCGCAGGGTTTGCGCCTGGGCGCGCTGGCTCGTCGCCTCCGCCCGCGCCTCGGCCAAGGCTGCCAGCAAGGGTTCGGAGGAGCCAAGCGCCGCCCGTTCGGCTTCGGACGCGCGTTGATCGGCCTCCAACGCCGTCGCGTCCGCCGTCAGCCGGTCGAGCGTCGTCGTCAGGGCATTGCGCTTGGCTTCCGCCGCCGACAGCAGCGCCGACTGACGCCGGTAGCTATCCTGCATCGCGGCGGCATGGTCGGCGGCGGCTTTGACCTGCGCCCGCGCCCCAGTTTCCGCCTCGCGCGCCCGGGCCAGCGCCTCCGCTGTGCGGGCCTGCCGTTCTTCGGCGAACATTTCTTCTTCTTCCAGCCCGGCGATTTCATCGTCGAGGCGGGTCAGGTGATTGCGCCGTTCCAGCCGCAAGGCCGCCCGGCTGGGGGCACCCGCCGCCGCGCGGAACCCGTCCCAGCGCACAAGATCGCCCGCCGGGGTCACCAGCCGCTGCCCAACGCTGAGATGCGGCCAGAGCGCCAGCGCCGTTTCGAGATCGGCAACCACCCCCACCGCCATCAGCCGCCGCGCCAGCGCCTCCGGCCCGCCGACATAGG
>CAZNVY010000047.1:703-13089 GCA_964576605.1 uncultured Elstera sp.
TGCCGCCCACCCTCCAGGGCCTCGCGCGCGGCCTCCATCATGCGTCGCCCACCGCGGGCATGCACGGTCACCATCCACACGCCGGGGGAGGCGGCGGCCTTCCGGCTGCTGCCAGAAGGTGCTGGCGCCGCGCGGATTATCGGCCAGCCGGGCGGGGGCTTGCAGATCATCCCCCAAAGCCGCCGCTAAGGCCGCTTCATACCCCGGTTCGACCGTCAGCGCATCGATCACCGGGTCTTTCACCCCCGGCGGCAGATCGGCGGCCAGGGCGGCGGCGATGCCCGCCTGTTCCGCCGTCAAGCGTGCCCGCCGCGCCGCCACCGCCTGCACCATGCGCGCCGCCTCCGCTTCCGCTTCCTGGGCGCGGCGCTGCGCTTCCTCCGCCTGGGTCAGACGGGTGCGCGCGTCATCTTCCGCCGCCAGCACGGTTTCGAGCTGGGCTTCCAACTCTTCGGCATCCGGCAGGGTACCGAGTTCGGCATCAATCGTGGCGAGATCGCCGCGCAGCTTGTCTTGCTCCGCCGATAGGCGCGCGCGGCGGGCGGACAGATCGTTGAGGTGCCGTTCCAGCGTCGCCCGACGGGCATCGGTGGTGGCGAGGGTTTCCGTCGCCGCCTGCACCGCCGCTTCGGCGCGTTCGAGCGAGGCTTCTTGCTCGGCCAAGAGCTCCAGCGTTTCACCCATGCGTTCCGCGTCCAGCGCGGCGGTTTCGGCCAGGGCTTCGGCTTCTTCGGTCAGGCGGGCGAGGGCGGCGTCGGCATCCCCGGCCAGGTTCGCCTCGCGCTCCCGGTCACGGGCCAGCAGGGCGAGCCGTTCTTGCAGCGCGCGGGTTTGATCGACCAGCCGTTGCGCCTCGCCATCCAGCGCGCCCTGGGCGGCGTGCAGCCGGTGCAGGGCGGCGGCGGCTTCCGCATCGGCCTCGCGCAGGGTTGGCAGTTGCTCGCGCAGCTCGATTTCGAGCGTCGTGAGTTCGGCGACTTTCTCCAGCGATTCCGCAACCTTCAGTTCCGCCGCGCGCAGGGCTTCCGCCGCTTTGCTGCGCCCGAGCTTGGCATCGAGCCAACGGATGGCCAGCAGCACGGTTTCCGCCGCGCGAATCGCATCCGACAGTTGGCGATATTTGGCCGCCTGGGCCGCCTGACCTTCCAGGCCGTCGCGCTGTTTGGCCAGCGTGCCAAGAATATCATCGATGCGCGCCAGATTGGTTTCGGCGGCGGTCAGGCGCTGTTCCGCTTCCTTGCGCCGCGCCTGCAAACCGCCGATCCCGGCCGCATCTTCCAAAATCGCCCGCCGCTCGAAGGGCCGGGCGTTGATCATCGCCGCAACGCGCCCCTGGCTGACGAGGGAGGGGGAGTTCGCCCCCGTCGCCGCATCGGCAAACAACATCTGCACGTCGCGCGCCCGCGACTCCCGGCCATTCACCCGATATTGCGAGCCTTGGCCGCGGTCGATGCGGCGGCTGACCTCTAATTCGCTCGCGTCGTTAAAGGCGGTCGGGGCGCGGCGGGCGGCATTATCGATCAGCAGTTGGACTTCGGCGTGATTGCGCGCCGGGCGGCTGGTGGTGCCGCCGAAAATCACATCGTCCATTTCGCCGCCGCGCATTTGCCGGGCCGAGGTTTCGCCCATCACCCAACGCAAGGCTTCGACGAGGTTCGACTTGCCGCAGCCATTAGGGCCGACAACCCCGGTCAGCCCCGGCTCGATCAAAAGATCGGTCGGCTCGACGAAGGATTTGAACCCGGCGAGGCGCAAGCGCGTGAACTGCATGGGCGGAGGTTTTCCCGGTTCGGCGGCAAAAGGCAAGAGGCGCGACGCGACGGCCGCCCTTCTGCAAGGCTGCCCTGCGGACACTTTTAGAAACGAAACTTGAAACGAACTTTCATAGCGCTATTATGATGTTGAAACGCGCAAAACGAATTTATGAGCTTCGCCATGACCGCCGCCCCCGCCCCCATCCAATGTGATCTTTTGGTCGTGGGGGGTGGCATCAATGGCACCGGGATTGCGCGCGACGCCGTGGGCCGGGGACTGAGCACGGTGCTGTGCGAGGCCGGAGATTTGGCGCGCGCCACCTCCTCCGCCTCCTCCAAACTCATTCACGGCGGCTTGCGCTACCTTGAATATTACGAGTTCCGGCTGGTGCGCGAAGCCCTGAGCGAGCGGGAAGTGCTACTGCGCGCCGCGCCGCACATCATCTGGCCACTGCGCTTCGTGCTGCCCCATAACCCCGGCCTGCGCCCGGCGTGGATGATCCGCCTTGGCTTGTTCCTCTACGATCATCTCGGCGGGCGGAAGCTCTTACCTGCCTCTGAAGGCGTGCGCCTGCGCCGCCACCGCTACGGGAAGGGTACGAAAGCCGCGCTCGATAAAGCGTTCGTCTATTCCGACTGCTGGGTGCAAGACGCGCGCCTCGTTGTCCTCAACGCCCTGGATGCGCAGGAGCGCGGGGCGCAGATCTTGACCCATACCCGCTTGATCCACGCTGAACGGATCGGCGGACGCTGGGAGGCCAGGCTTGAACGGGCGGACGGCACGCGCCTAACCGTCTCCGCCGCCGCCATCGCCAATGCCGCTGGTCCCTGGGTGTCGGACGTGCTGAACGAGCGCCTGGGCCGCAAGACCGATAAGCGCGTGCGCCTGATCAAAGGCAGCCATATCGTGGTGCCGAAACTACACGCGGGCGACCAAGCCTTCATTCTGCAAAACGCCGACCGGCGCATCGTTTTTGTCATTCCCTACGAGGGTGACTATTCGCTGATCGGCACCACCGACCATGATTATCAGGGCGACCCGGCCCAAGTGGCAATTACGCCAGAGGAAACCGATTATCTTTGCGCTATCGCCAACGCCCATTTCGAGAAGCAGATTGCGGCGGCGGATGTCGTCTGGTCCTATAGCGGCGTCCGCCCGCTGTACGATGACGCCGCCGCCAATGCCTCCGCCGTGACGCGCGACTATACGCTCGATCTCGATGCCCCCGCCGGGGCGGCGCCGCTGCTCTCCGTCTTTGGTGGCAAGATCACCACCTATCGCTGCCTAGCGCTGGAGGCGGTGGACGATCTGCTGACCGCCCTCGGCCAACCCGTTAGTGCCGGTCTGGGCCGGAACTGGACCGCCGACGCCCCCTTGCCCGGCGGGGATATTCCCAATGCCGATTTCGACGGTTTCCTGCGCCAGCTCGCAGCGGAATACCCCTTCCTGCCGCAAGCCCTCGCCCGCCGCTACGCCCGCGCCTATGGCACCCGCAGCCGCCGCGTGCTCGGCCCGGCGCGAAGCCTCGACGATCTAGGCGCGGACCTGGGGGACGGGGTGTATGAGGCCGAACTGCGCTATCTGCGCGACGTGGAATGGGCTGAGACGGCGGAAGATGTGCTGTGGCGCCGCTCGAAACTGGGGCTGCATGTCTCGGCCCGCACGCAGATGGCGGTCAAGGATTGGTTCGGTGGCCCCGCGCGTCAGCGCGTTGCTGAATGAAATTGCGTCAGCGCGTTGCTGAATAGGAATGCTCCTGGTTTCCCGGTAACATCTGCATCTCTCAGCCCTGCCCCGTCGGATAAGCGCTGGCCTCCCGCGCTGCACCTGCTAAACTGCGCCGCTTGCGTTATGGCCCGCCGTGCCCGGTGGGCGAATAGCTGTGATTTCTGTGGAGCCTTGCAACCGATGACCTCTGCCGCCCTGCCGAAGAAGCCCGCTGCTGCCCCCGAAGGTGAAGAGTATACCGCCGATTCGATTAAGGTGCTCCGGGGTCTCGATGCGGTTCGCAAACGCCCCGGCATGTATATCGGCGATACGGGCAGCGGGTCGGGCCTGCATCACATGGTCTATGAGGTGGTGGATAACGCCATCGATGAATCGCTGGCGGGCCATTGCGATCTCGTCGAAGTGATCTTGAACCCGGACGGGTCGTGTACGGTGCGCGACAATGGGCGCGGCATTCCGACCGATCTGCACCCGGAAGAAAAGATTTCCGCCGCCGAGGTCATCATGACCCAGCTCCATGCGGGCGGGAAGTTCGACCAGAATTCCTATAAGGTTTCCGGCGGTCTGCACGGCGTCGGCGTGTCGGTGGTCAACGCGCTCTCCTCCGTCCTGCGTCTGCGCATTTGGCGCGGCGGCAATACCCACGAGATGGAGTTCCGTCATGGTGCCTCGGTGGCACCGCTGAAGGTCACCGGCCCGTCGAACGGCAAGCGTGGTACGGAAGTGACCTTTCTGCCCTCCTATAAGACCGACGAAAACCCGGACGGCACGTTTGAAAACGTCTATGAATTCAGCTTCGAGACGCTGGAACATCGCCTGCGGGAACTGGCCTTCCTTAATTCCGGCGTCACCCTAAAGCTGACCGACGCCCGCCATTCCGAACCGAAAGACGTGCTGCTGCACTTCCAGGGCGGTGTGCAGGCGTTCGTGCAGTATCTCGATAAGTCCAAATCGCCGCTGCACGCGCCGCCGATCATGATCAAGGGCGAGCGCGACGGCATTACCGTGGAAGCGGCAATGGAATGGACCGACGCTTATCACGAATCGATGCTGTGCTTTACCAACAATATCCCGCAGCGCGACGGCGGCACCCATTTGGCGGGCTTCCGGTCGGCGCTGACGCGCATCGTCAATACCTATGCGACCGATAGCGGCATCGCAAAGAAGGAAAAGGTGAGCCTGACCGGCGACGACGCGCGCGAAGGCCTGACCTGCGTGCTGTCGGTGAAAGTGCCGGACCCGAAATTCTCCAGCCAGACCAAGGACAAGCTGGTGTCCTCGGAAGTGCGGCCCATCGTCGAAAACATCATCGGTGAAAAGCTCAATCAATGGTTTGAAGAGCATCCGCACGAAGCCAAGCGCATCGTTGCCAAGATCGTCGAAGCCGCTTCGGCGCGCGAAGCTGCCCGCAAGGCGCGCGAAATGACCCGGCGCAAGGGCGCGCTCGATATCGCCTCCCTGCCCGGCAAGCTGGCCGACTGCCAGGAACGCGACGCCTCGAAAGCCGAACTCTTCTTGGTCGAGGGTGACTCGGCCGGCGGGTCGGCCAAACAGGGCCGCGACCGTAAGTTCCAGGCTATCCTGCCGCTGCGCGGTAAGATTTTGAATGTGGAGCGCGCGCGCTTCGACAAGATGCTGTCCTCCGCCGAAATCGGCACGCTGATCGCGGCGCTCGGCACCAGCATCGGCGCGGAAGATTTCAATATCGAAAAGCTGCGCTACCACAAAATCATCATCATGACCGACGCCGACGTGGACGGCAGCCATATCCGGACCCTGTTGCTGACTTTCTTCTACCGGCAGATGCCGGAGTTGATCGAGCGCGGCTACCTCTATATCGCCCAGCCGCCGCTGTACCGCGCCAAGCGCGGCCAAAGCGCCGTCTACCTGAAGGACGACCGCGCCCTTGAGGATTATCTGCTGACCGATGCGTTGAAAGACGCCTCGCTCACCCTGGGCGATGGCAGCGCGATTGCGGCGGAAGATTTGCGCCGCCTCGCTGAAACCGCCCGCGCTGCCCGCAATCTGATCACCCAGGTCGGTCGCCGCGTCGGCTCCGTCAGTGTGGTCGAACAGGCGCTGCTCGCCGGTCTGCCGAACCCGGAAGCGCCGCTGGGCGACGCCGAACAGGTGCTGGCCGACCGCATCGCCGCGCGGCTGGACGCCATGACCCGCGAGGCCGAACGCGGCTGGAAGGGTATTGTCTCGGAAGACGGTCTGCGCCTGTCGCGGATGTGGCGCGGGGTGGAGGAACGCTACGAGCTGGACCTCGCCACGCTGCGCTCGGTGGAAATGCGCCGCCTGATGACCCTGGCCGATACGTTCCGCGCCGCCTTCCAACAGCCCGCCAAACTGCGCCTGAAGGACAAGGAACAACAGTCTGCCGGGCCGATGGCGCTGGTGGAAGCTTTGTTCGAGCATGGCCGCAAGGGCGTCTCGATCCAGCGCTACAAAGGTCTTGGCGAAATGAACCCGGACCAGCTTTGGGAAACCACGCTGGACGCCAACGCCCGCACCCTGCTGCAAGTGAAAGTCGCCCATACCGAACAGGCGGAAGAAGTTTTCTCCACCCTGATGGGCGATTTGGTGGAGCCGCGCCGTGACTTCATTCAGGCCAACGCACTGAAGGTGGCGAATTTGGACGTGTAAAGACACCGCGCGCCGGGTAAACCATTGCCCGGCGCGCGTCTGACAGGCGCGTAGGCTATCGTTTCGGTTTAGCTGTGTTAGAGTTGCCTCGGCGAAAGGGATATTCGACCTTTTCGGCTGAGTGACGGCCCCCTGACACGGATGACGATTATGCCGATGATGACAACGCCCGGCGTCTTGATCACCGGAACCGATAGCTTCTCCAACGCTGTCACGCCGGTTGCCACGGCGGTGCCCGCCTTTATCGGCTATACGCCGCGCGCCGATTTTCAGGGGACGTCCTATTATAATAAGCCGGTGCGGATTACCTCCTTCGCCGAGTATATGGCGCTCTTTGGTCTTCCTGCACCGCAAGCGCAATATTCACCGCAATATTATCTGGTGGAGCAAGCGTCGGTTCCCGCTGCTGGGGCGAGCGTTACGGTCAATAATACCGTCTATGCCATCCTGCCAGACCCCAATACAATTTATTATCTCTATAATGCCATCCGTCTTTTCTTTCTGAATGGGGGCGGTGCGGCCTGGGTGGTTTCGGTCGGCCCGTATGGCGCGGCGAGCGGGGCGCCGGTGGCGGCGCCGGGGGTACAGGCCGTTAATACCAATGTGAAACTGTCCGATCTTCAGGCCGGGCTGGCGCTGCTGGCGACCGAGACGGAACCGACCCTCTACCTCTGTCCAGAAGCGACCTTGCTGTCCCCCACCGATAACGCGGCCTTGGTTCAGGCGATGCTGACCCAGGCCGAGCGGCTGGAAACCGCCTTCTGTCTCTTCGATGTCGTTAACGGTAACCAGCCAACGCAGCA
This sequence comes from uncultured Elstera sp., assembly GCA_964576605.1. Taxonomy (GTDB): domain Bacteria; phylum Pseudomonadota; class Alphaproteobacteria; order Elsterales; family Elsteraceae; genus Elstera. Next base: position 7,639 of record CAZNVY010000047.1, read on the forward strand.
AACCTATTCCGACCAGATTACCGCCTTTCGCCTCGGCACCGGTCCGTTTGGGCTGAAGTATGGGGCGTGTTACTACCCGTTTATCGGCACCACGATTATCCAGGCGGGGGAGATTACCTACGCTAATCTCTTTGGGGGCGCTATCGCGTCGCTCGCGCCCCTGCTGGATTCGCCCGCAAATCCCAATCCAGTCGCGCGGAAGATTATCGACGCGATCGAAAACCCCCCGGCCAATCCGCTCACGCCCAGCCAACTGCATTCAGCGCTGCTTACGGCCAGCCTGACCTATACCGAGATCCTTCAACAGGTGACGGCAACCGCCAGTATTCTGCCCCCCAGCGCGGCGATGGCGGGCGTTTATACGGTCAATGATGCAACCCGTGGCGTCTGGAACAGCCCGGCCAATACCAGCATTGTCGGGGCTGCCAGCCTTCCTATTCAGTTGACAGATAGCCAGCAGGCCGCCCTGAATGTCGATGCGATCACGGGCAAGTCGATCAATGTGATTCGCCAATTTACCGGTCAGGGGATTTTAATCTGGGGGGCGCGCACCCTAGATGGGAATAGCCAGGATTGGCGCTATGTCGCCGTCCGTCGCACGATGACCTTCCTTGAGCAGTCGGTAAAATTGGCGGCTCAAGCCTATATTTTTGCGCCCAACGACGCCAATACCTGGACTGCCGTCAAAAGCATGATCGGCAGTTTCCTAACGGATGTTTGGAAGCAGGGTGGGCTGCAAGGGGCCAAACCGTCCGATGCCTTCTTGGTAGAAGTCGGCTTGGGGAGCACGATGACACCGCGCGATCTGCTGGATGGCTATATGCGCGTGACGGTCGCGGTCGCAGTGGTGCGCCCGGCCGAATTTATCGAGATCACCTTTCAGCAGAAGATGGCGCAATCCGGGTAAGGCGGGCCGGCGTGCGGGTATCTTTGTTTATTTAGAGCCATTCTAAAAAAGACGCCCGCCCATGCCCGAAGTGCAGCCTCCTCGTGTAGTTTGATATTGCGAGTTAGTCGCATTTGAAGATAGCCTAAGCCTCTCTTCGCCCCAACGGGCGACGGCCTTGCCGGAGGTGCGCCATGACGGGTCTTGCTCTTCCCAATTCCCCCAACCCCTTAGCGGCGTTGAAGCGCCTCGCCGCCTTTATCGGCCCCGGCTATTTGGTTGCGGTCGGCTATATGGACCCCGGCAATTGGGCGACCTCGCTGGCGGCGGGGTCGCAGTATGGCTATGCCCTGCTGTCGGTGGTGTTGATCGCCTCGCTGCTGGCGATGCTGTTGCAGGCGCTGGCCATTCGGGTGGGGATTGCGACGGGGAAAGACCTGGCGCAGCTGACGGCGGAACGCTTCTCGCCCCTAACCGGCAAGCTGCTCTGGGTGGCCGCGGAACTGGCGATTGTCGCGACCGATCTGGCCGAATTGATCGGCACCGCCATTGCCTTGCAGCTGCTATTTGGCCTGCCGCTGGTCTATGGCATTCTGCTGACCGGCTTTGATGCGGTGCTGATTCTGCTATTGCAGCGGCGCGGGATGCGGCCTTTGGAAGCCTTTGTCATTGCCACAACGGCGGTGATTGTCGGGGCCTTTCTGTTTCAGGTGATCGTCGTGCAGCCCGACGTTGGGGCGGTCGCCGCGGGATTACTGCCGCGTAGCGACTGGCTGGTCGATGGGCACGCCTTGTATCTGGCGGCGGGGATCCTGGGGGCAACGATCATGCCGCATAACCTCTATCTGCATACGGCGCTGGTGCAGGCCCGCCCGGTCCCGCAGGCAGAAAAGCCGCGCGCCATTCGTTATGCGACCCTCGATTCGACCCTGGCCCTGATCGTGGCGCTATTCGTGAACGGTGCTATCCTGGTCGTGGCTGGAACCGCATTCAGCGAGGTCGGCGCGGGGCTAGACTTCCACACCGCCTATCGGCTGCTGGAGCCAGTGGTCGGGGTTGGGCTGGCAGCCATTCTGTTTGCGGTCGCGCTTTTGGCATCGGGGCTGAATGCAACCGTGACGGCCACCCTGGCGGGGCAGGTAGTGATGGAAGGATTTCTGGCGCTGAAACTGCCCCCAGCCCTGCGCCGTCTGCTAACGCGCAGTTTGGCGCTGGTGCCGGCGGCAGCGGTGGCGGCGGTCTATGGGGAGGCGGCGGCGGAAAGCCTGCTGGTCGCCTCGCAAGTCATCCTATCGCTGCAATTGCCCTTCGCAGTCGTGCCGCTGCTGCTGGTGGCGGGCGATGTTCGGCGGATGGGTGGACTGATCGCCCCGCGCGCCCATTTGGCCGTCGGGTGGGCCGCAACCGCTTTGATCCTAATCCTGAACGGGGTGGTTCTGGTCACGTTAATCTAAAATTATAGCAACCTATCGGCGAGCCAGGCTAATCGGCACTCCTAAAGCGCGACTTAAGAAAATGCTCACTTTGTCCTTACCCTTTATTAAGGGATCGGGTTTAGTCTCATAGGTGATCCACGGGGGATCATCTAGACAAGACTCACAACAAGGAGCCACGAGCATGTTCTTATCCAAGAAGGAGGACCCCCTTCCGGCCCGCATGGCTGCAATCGCATCCAAAGCCCAGGCCGTTACCATCACTGCCGAAACCCAACGGTTTGGTTTCTGGATTTTAACGGGCATGGCCCTGCCCGTGCGTCTGTTTCGGCCGGTTGTTCCGGCCCGGTCTACCCGGTAATCCCCCGCCCCGGATCGTCTCTCCTGATGTGACGACCCCTGGCCCCGCCAGCGCAGCGCTCGCGGGGCTTTTTCTTGCTTGGGTGCTGTACACCCCATTCCGTTTGCGGGGGATTTGCTCTAGGGTTCGCCCATGACCCAGAGTATCAATCTCGACGAGATCGACCGGCGGTTGCTGGGTTTGCTGGATCAGAATGCCCGCGAACCCACCGCGTCGCTGGCGCGCAAGATCGGTTTGTCGCGCTCGGCCACGCAAGAACGGATTGCCCGTCTCGAACGCAGCGGGGTGATCGCGGGTTATACGCTGCGCTGGGGCACGGGGGAGGCACCGGAAGGTCTGCTGGCCCATGTGTTCCTATCGCTCGACGCACGGGCGGGGACGAGTTTGCCCCAAGCCCTGCGCACGCGCGCCGAGGTAAAGAGGTGCCACACGGTCAGCGGCGAGTTCGATATGATGCTGCTGGTTGCGGTGGCGGGGCCGAAGGCGCTGGATCGGCTTTTGGACGATATTGGCCGCTCACCGGGGGTGCGCCGCACGCAATCCGCCGTGGTGCTGGATTTGAAATTTGAACGGGGCTAGCGCGATGACCTTGCCTTTCCTGCTGGATTACCGCGCACGCGGCGACGAAAGCAAACCCGCCAATCCCCTGCGCGGTACGCCGGTTACGCGGGTGGCGAACCAATATGTGGGCGCGGATGGGCATTTCTTCTGCGGCATCTGGGAATCCACCCCAGGGGCCTGGGAAGTAAATTACACCGAAGAAGAATTATGCGTGCTGTTGGTCGGCAAAGTGCGGCTGATCCATCGCAATGGCGAAACGCGGGAGTTTAAGGCGGGCGATTCCTTCATCATCCCCGCCGGGTTCGTCGGCGTGTGGGAAACGGTGGAGCCGGTCCGGAAGCTCTATGCCGTGGCGGAGGCAGCGCGCTGATATGCAGCCAGAGGCGGTGCAGCGCTATTCCCGCCATTTGCTGCTGAAAGAAATCGGTGGGCCGGGGCAGGCGAAGCTGGGGCGCGCGACGGTCGCCGTGATTGGCGCGGGCGGCATCGGCAGCCCGGCGCTGCTGTATCTGGCCGCCGCCGGGGTAGGGCGGCTCATCCTGATCGACGATGATCGGGTCGATCTCTCGAACCTCAACCGTCAGATCGCCCATAGCACGGCGCGGGTGGGCGCACTGAAAGTGGACAGCGCGGCGGAGGCGCTGCGCGTACTTAATCCCGACGTTACCCTGACCCTGCACGCGGAGCGCGCGACCGAGGCTAGCATCGACCGGCTGCTCGCCGGGGCCGACGCGGTGATCGACGGCAGCGACAGTTTCGACACGCGCCGCCTTGTGGCCGACGCCTGCGCCCGCCTGCGCCGACCGCTGATTTCGGCGGCGGTCGTGCAACTCTCCGGGCAATTGACCGTGTTCAAGCCCTATTTGGGGCCGGAGCATCCGGGCTTTGAGGCGCTCTACCCAACGCCGCCTGCCGAGGGCACCTTGCCCTCCTGCGCCGAAACCGGCATCCTCGGCCCAGCCGCAGGCGTGATGGGCACGCTGGCGGCGGTCGAAGCGATCAAAGAACTCCTCAGCCTCGGCGAATCGCTGTCGGGCTGGCTGCTGCTGTATGAAGCGCTGTGGAGTTCCCTGGACCGGGTGCGGATTGGGTGATGTTGGAAACGTCTGGCAAAATTCAGCAACTGACTGTCCGGGGGTTTAAATCCATCCGCCAATTAGTGAATTTTAATCTTGGTGACACTAATATACTTATTGGCCAAAATGGCTCTGGGAAGAGTAATTTTGTTGGAATATTTAAATTTCTATTAAAAATGGCGTATGGTGAATTGGATCACTATGTTAGTAAGTCTGGTGGAGCGAATAGGATTTTGCACTTTTCTGGAAAATTTTCGGAAGAAATGGAAATATTTGCTCTCTTCGAAAGGGCTCACTATCATTCTGTTTTGGATCTAGGAAGCAATGACAAATTAGAAATTTTGATAGAGCGTGGCCATCTTGGGGGAGACTCTCAGTCCGTTCGGGTTGCGACAACCCCACCCGGGTATCAGGATACGGAAGGGCCAACCTCACTGCGCAAATTCTATAAAGCGATAGTTGGTTTTAAAGTCTATCACTTTCACGATACGACAGAAAACAGTCGCATCCGATCAACCTCTGACACTGTTGAGATGGATACTCTTCTCTCGGATGGGGCTAATCTTGCCGCTTTTCTTTATTATTTGCAGGAGAAGTACCCGGCCAGTCTCGACCGTATCGAGGCTGCGGTCAGGTCAATAGCACCATTTTTTCGGAGTTTCCTGCTCAAGCCTGATCCTCTCAACGAGCGGTATATTCGTCTGCGGTGGCGGCATGTTGGCGCTGAACAGGCGTTTGATGTGGCCGACCTCTCGGATGGTATGCTGCGTTTCATCGCCCTGGCGACCTTGTTGTTGCAACCCAACCCGCCGCCAACGATCATTATCGACGAACCTGAACTTGGGCTTCATCCTGCTGCAATTGCCCAATTGGCGGCGATGATCCATCAAATCTCGCCAAACGTGCAGATTATCGCGGCAACACAATCGCCGACGTTTGCCAATTATTTCAGTTGGCAGGATTTTATTGTGGTTGAGCGAGAGAATGAGGCATCGACCTTTCGGCGCTTAAAGGAAGAAGAGGTCAAACCCTGGCTGGATGAATTTGCGATGGGGGCGATCTGGGAAATGAACCTCATAGGGGGGCAGCCCAAGTGATCCGCTTGGCCGTGTCTGCTGAGGGCGAGTGCGAAAG
>CAZNVY010000047.1:13224-25588 GCA_964576605.1 uncultured Elstera sp.
CCAGAAGCGGGTTCAGCCTCTTCTAAGTAGCTTTGATTATGTTACGACCCTCTACGACTATTATAAATTTAAGCGCGATGAATCGATTAACACCGTCGATTGTCTTGAGAAAAAGATAGCCGAGGCCGTTGGTTCGGAGAGCCGATTCATTCCCTATGTGCAGAAGTATGAGTTGGAGGGGCTTTTTTTCTCTGACAGAGCCAAATTAGAAGAGTATTTTGGCCTGCCGTTCAGTGGGGATCTACAGGATGCGTTGAGGCGTGTTGAGACGCCCGAGCATCTCAATGACTCCGAACAAACAGCCCCGTCCAAGCGTCTAGAGACTTGGACAGCACAAGCAGATCGGCTCATGCGTTACACAAACGGGACGAAAACTCGCCACGTTAAGGCGATTGTGGAGCACATCGGTCTTCCCGCTATCCGTGCCCAGTGCCCGCGCTTCAATGCTTGGCTAATGGCTCTTGAAGCCTTGGCAGAGCGTTCCTGATGTCCTCTTCCTTCGCGCGCGCCATTGCCACGGTTGGCGGCTATACGATGATAAGCCGGGTGCTGGGCTTTGTCCGGGATATGCTGCAGGCGGCGGTGCTTGGGGCGGGGCCGGAGTCCGATGCCTTTTTGGTGGCGTTCAAACTGCCGAACTTCTTCCGACGGCTGTTTGGCGAAGGGGCCTTCAACGCCGCCTTTGTGCCGGTGTTTGCCGGGATTTTGGCGACCGAGGGGCAGCGGCGGGCGGTGATCTTTGCCGAACAGGCGATGGCCGTGCTGCTGGCGGCGCTGATCCTCTTTTTGGGGCTGGCCGAAGTTGGTATGCGCTATCTCACAATGGTGATGGCCCCCGGTTTCATCGGCGACCCTGAGCGGTTCGAGCTGACGGTCTATCTGTCGCGCATCACCTTTCCCTATCTGCTGCTGGTCTCCCTCGCCTCCTTACAGTCGGGGGTGCTCAACAGTCTCGATCGCTATGCGGCGGCGGCGGCGACGCCGATTTTGCTGAACCTCTGCATGATTGCGGCGATGCTGGGGCTGGTGCCGATCTTGGGCGCGCGCGGTCTCGATGGCGTGGCCGAGGCCTTGGCCTGGGGGGTGGTCGCCGCCGGTGTCGCACAGTTCCTCTGGCTGGCCTATGCCTGCCGGGTAGCGGGGGCGTCGCTGCGCCTGCCGATGCCGCGCCTGACACCAGACGTGAAGAAGCTGCTGAAACTGCTGCTGCCAGGGCTTCTGGGGGCGGGGATCATTCACGTCAATGTGATGATCGATATGATGATCGCCTCGCTGCTGCCCGCCGGCGCGGTGACGCATCTCTATTACGCCGACCGCATTGCGCAACTGCCGCTCGGCGTTGTCGGCGCGGCGATTGCCACGGCGCTTTTACCGCTGCTTACCCGTCAGATTCGCCAGGGCGACGCGGAAGCGGCGGCGGCCAGCCAGAACCGTGCCCTGGAATATGGGCTGATGCTGACCCTGCCGGCGACGGCGGCGCTGGTCGCCCTCGCCGAGCCGATTATGATTGTACTGTTTGCGCGCGGCGCTTTCAGCCTGGCCGATGCGGAAACGACGGCTTTGGTGTTGCAGGGGTTTGCGCTGGGCTTGCCGGCCTTCGTGCTGGTGAAAGGCCTGACGCCCGGCTTTTTCGCCCGGGAAGATACGCGCACCCCGGTTCGCTTCGCGCTGATCTGTTTGGTTGGGAATCTGGTCTTTAACCTTGGCTTGATGCCCTGGCTGGGGGCGGCGGGGGTGGCGCTGGCGACCAGTCTTTCCTCATGGCTGAACGTCGGGCTGCTGGCATCGACGCTGCATCGCCGAGGGCTTCTAAGCTTTGATGCCCGCCTGCGCCGCCGCGCGCCGCGCCTGCTGGTTGCCTCCCTCGTCATGGCTGGGGCGATCTTCGCGCTGCTGCCCTGGCTATCGCCGATCCTGCAGCCGGGCCATCTCTGGCGCTATCCGGTCTTCGCGGGTCTCTGCGTTGGCGGGGCGCTGCTGTTCTTCGCGGTTGGCCATGCCCTCGGCGGGGTCAACCTGCGCGACATCAAGGCGCTGCGGCGGCGGGCTTGACCCTTGCCGCGCCGTCCGCGATAAGCAGGGCCATGAGCAAGCGCATTTTTTCCGGCATTCAGCCGACCCACCACCTTCATCTCGGCAATTACCTGGGCGCCGTGCGCAACTGGGTGAAGCTGCAAGCCGATTTCGAATGCATCTTCTGCGTCGTCGATCTGCACGCGCTGACCGTGCCGCAAGATCCGGCAGCGCTGTTGAAGGCAACGCGCGAAGTGGCGGCGACCTATATTGCCGCCGGAATCGACCCCGAGAAGAACATCCTGTTCAATCAGTCGGCGGTGCCGACCCATGCAACGCTCGGCTGGTTGCTGGGGTGCCTCACGCCGCTCGGTTGGCTGAACCGCATGACGCAGTTCAAGGAAAAGGCGGGCAAGCAGCGCGATAACGCGGGCTTGGGCCTCTATTCCTACCCGGTGCTGATGGCGGCGGATATTCTTCTGTACCACGCCACCCATGTGCCGGTGGGCGAGGATCAGAAGCAGCATCTGGAACTGGCGCGCGATATTGCCGGGGCCTTCAACCGCCAGTTCGGCGAGGAGTTTTTCCCGCTGCCCGAACCGCAGATTTTCGGCGCGGCCACCCGCGTTATGTCGTTGCGCGACGGGTCGAAGAAGATGTCGAAGTCGGACGAGTCCGATTATTCGCGCCTGAACGTCACCGACGATGCCGACACGATCGCCCTGAAGATCAAGAAGGCGAAGACCGATATTCACCCGATGCCAGAGTCGGTCGAGGGGCTGGACGGCCGCCCGGAAGCCGCGAACCTGCTGAATATCTATGCTGCCCTTAGCGATAAGCCGCTGGCGGAGGTAATCGGCGCCTATGCGGGCAAGGAATTTTCGGCCTTCAAGCGCGATCTGTCGGATCTAACCGTCGCCGTAATGGGGCCGATGTCCGAACGGCTCAATCAGTTGATGGCCGACCCGGCGGAGCTTGACCGCCTCCTCGCGCGCGGGGCGGAACGGGCGCAGGCGATTGCTACGCCGGTGCTGAATAAGACCTATGATCTGATGGGGTTGCTGCGCCCGAAGGCGTAAGCGGTTTTCAGAGAGAGACTCAATCGGGGGCATCGCGCCCCCGATTTGCTTTTGGCGGGCAATCATGGCGGATTTTGACGTCATCATCCTCGGCGCGGGGGCGGCGGGCCTAATGGCGGCGCTGACCGCCGGGCAACGCGGGCGGCGGGTGCTGGTGATCGACCATGCCGATACGGCGGGGAAGAAAATCCTCATTTCCGGCGGTGGGCGCTGCAATTTCACTAACCGCGACGTGGGGGCGGCGAATTACCTGTCGGAAAACCGCCATTTCGCCAAATCGGCGCTGGCCCGCTACAGCCAGTATGATTTCATTGCGTTAGTAGAACGATATAAGATTCCCTACCACGAGCGCGATTGGGGGCAATTGTTCTGCGACGGATCGGCGCGCGAGATTCTGGCGATGCTGCTGGCGGAGGCCGCGCGCGGCGGGGTGCGGATTAACCTGGGCGAGACGATCCGCGATGTGCGCAAAGCCGATCATTTTGTTATCGAAACATCTAAAGCAACCTATAGCGCCCCGGCGCTGATGCTGGCGACCGGCGGCCCGTCGATCCCCAAAATGGGCGCGACCGGCTTTGCCTTCGAGGTTGCCCAGCGCTTCGGCCTGCCGATCGTGACGCCGCGCCCGGCCCTAGTGCCGTTGACGGCAGCGGGGGACGATCTGGCGCTGATCGGCGGGCTGACCGGCGTATCGATCCAGGATACGATTACCAGCCTTGGCAAGCGGCAGTTCCGTGAGGCGACGCTGTTCACCCATCGCGGCCTGTCCGGCCCGGCGATCCTGCAAATCTCCAGCTATTGGCAGCCGGGGGACACCCTGCGGATTAACCTGCTGCCGACGGTGGAGGCCGAAGACTGGCTGCTCGGCGCGAAGCAAAGCCGCAGCCGGGCGGAGCTGAAAACCGTGCTGACCCAGTATCTCCCGACCCGCCTTGCCACGGCGTTCGTGCCGGAAGCGGCACAGGGCAAGGCGGTGGTCGATCTGCCCGATAAGCTGCTGCTGGCGCTGGCCGACCGGCTGCACCGCTGGCCCTTCACCCCCAGCGGCACCGAAGGCTATGCCAAGGCGGAAGTGACCGCCGGGGGCATCGATACCAAGGCGCTCTCGTCGCAAACCATGGAAGCGCGCGACGTGCCCGGCCTCTATGCCATCGGCGAGGCGGTGGACGTGACCGGCTGGCTCGGCGGGTATAATTTCCAATGGGCTTGGTCGAGCGGCTGGGCCGCCGGAATGGCGGTTTAGGGCGTCTTCCGTTCACATCGGCTCACGGAAGACGCCCTACTCTTTTTTTTGAATACAAAGGCTAGTCGCGGGTGCCCGCGCGTTTGACGCGCAAAGCGCATCGGGCACCCGCCCGGGATTTGCTCTAACCCTTTACCTGCGCCCGAAACGCCGTGGGGGTAATCCCCAAATAGCGTTTGAACGCCGCCGAGAGATGGGCGTGGGATGTGAAGCCTGCGGCCAGGGCCACCTGGCTCAAATCTTCTCCCCCCTCTGCAATCAACCGGCGGGCGCGCGCGAGTTTCCGGTCCAGCAGATAGGCTTGCGGTGAAACTCCCAAGGCCGCCTTCACCGCGCGGCTAAAGAAACCTTCCGATAGGCCGAGCGTTCCGGCGAGACCCGCGACCGTCACCCCCTCCGCCAATCCGGCGTCAATCGCCGCGTCGAGCTTGGCCAGCCGCTGCGGCGTCATCCAACCGGCGGCTTTTGAGGGCGGAAGCCCCAAAGCAACCGCAGCGGTAGCCGTAAAAGCTTCGGCCAGGGCTTCGAGTTCCAAGGCATCGGGCGCATCGCGGACCAGGAGCGCGGTGCGCAGCCGATGCGCCGCCGCACGCAGGCCAGGAGCCAACTGGTCGGTGCTTTGCCCGGCGGCCAGTGGGCGCGGTAGGGTCAGCATCAAATATTCCCCGCCCTGGCGCGAGCGGGAAATCAGGCTACAGCCTTTCGGTACGTAAGCAAAACTATTGGCGCGCGTCCGATAAGGTCGCAGCCGGTCACTATCAAAAGCGTGCTCGCCCTCCTGCGCCTCGAAGGCAAAGCCCAAGACTGGGGCCGCCGCGCAATAGCGCGCCTCATAGGGCTGTGGCGGCAGCAGCGTCAGGGTAAATCCCCCAGCGGAAAGGTGGCGAACCGGTTCGATCATGGGGTGAGATGCGCTTTAGGTCAGATGGATGAAAGCCTAACATGCTCTGACATGGCAGAGAAGGGTTGTTGTCGTCTCAGGAGCCGTGCCATGCAGTTCACCCGCGCCGAAATCGCCGCCGCCGCCGAGATCATCTACGATCACATGCCGCCAACCCCGCAATATGTCTGGCCGCTTTTGGGCCAACGCGTGGGGGCGACGGTCTGGGTGAAGCACGAGAATCACACGCCGACTGGGGCATTCAAAGTGCGCGGTGGGATTACGTTTATCAATTGGCTGCGACGGCACCATCCGGAGGTGCGCGGCATCGTCACGGCAACGCGCGGCAATCACGGCCAAGCCCAGGCACGCGCGGCAATCACGGCCGGACTGACGGCGAAAATCTTCGTACCCTTCGGCAATTCCCTCGAAAAGAATGCCGCAATGCGCGCCTTTGGGGCCGAGGTTGTGGAAGCCGGGGCCGATTTCGATGCTGCGAAGGCCGCCGCAGTCCAGGCCGCCAAAACCGAAGGTCTTTATGCGGTGCCCGCCTTTCACCCGGCCTTGGTATGCGGTGTGGCGACGTATGCGTTGGAACTTTTCAGTGCGGCACCCGATCTTGAGACAGTTTATGTCCCCATCGGCTGTGGATCAGGCCTGTGCGGGACGATTCTAGCGCGCGATGCCCTGGGTCTTAGCACCGAGATCGTTGGCGTTGTCTCGACCGAAGCGCCTGCGGCCAAACTCTCCTTCGAGGCTGGGCGAATCATTACCACCGACAGCGCCAATACCTTCGCCGATGGCATGGCCGTGCGGGTGCCGGTGCCGGAGGCTTTTGCGATTTACGCCAAAGGCGCGGCCCGGATTCTGGCGGTTAGCGATGCCGAAATCGCCGACGCGATGCGGGTATTATATGAAGATACCCATAATCTGGCCGAAGGATCAGGCGCGGCGGCCCTCGCGGCCCTGATGCAGGAGCGGAACCGGCAGCGGGGGCGCAAGGTGGCGGTTATCCTATCCGGGGCCAATATCGACCGCGAGATGGCGGTTAAACTGCTGGCTGGGGAGCTAGTCTAACCGGCGTTGCATCCAAACAAGATCGAGCCAGCGGCCAAATTTGAACCCCACTTCTGGCATATGACCGCTGGTTACGAACCCAAATCGTTCATGAAAGCGGATCGATCCGGCGTTATCGGCATCGATAGCCCCGATCATAACGTGCTTGCCTTGGGCCGCGGCGCGGGCGATCAAGGGGGGCATTAGGGCACCACCAATGCCTTTCCCGCGCTGATCGTTTCGGATATGCACTGAATGCTCAACCGAATAGCGAAAGCCGGGCCATGGTCCCCGAAACGTACCGTAGGAGGCATAGCCCAGCACCTCCCCGCCCTCGGCGGCGACTAGGACCGGATACCCATCCGCGCACCGGGCGTTAAACCAAGTCTGCCGATCAGCCAAGCTGACCGGATCGTCGATATAAACCGCCGTCGAGGTGGCGATCACCTCGTTATAAATCGCCAGAATGCCGGGCACATCCTCGGCGGTAGCATCGCGGATTAGCATTGGGGGCCTCGTCAATCGTTCCCCCCCAGGGTCAGCGCGGTGCGACAGAAGGTCAAGCCCCCTGTCGCACCGTTTCTTGCGGTTACGCTGTGTGGGGGATTAGAAATCCACCCTGGTGCGCAGGGTAAACTGCGTGCCTTCATTGCTGGTCTTGCCCGGCTTTAGGCCGGTTGCCGTTTCGATATCAAAGAAGGCCAGATCGGCCTGCAGCGACAGGCCCGGTGCCAGTTGATAGGCCCCGCCAACGCCGATCACTTGGTCCTTCTGATCGCGCGCGCCCGGCGTTTCGGTCAGATTTTCAGTATAATTGGCCGCGACGGCCCAGGCATTGGCCACCGTATAGGAAAGACCCAGGTTCCAGCCGGTGGTTTCGGCGATCCCCCGCGCGGTGCGGGTCTTATTGGTTTCGCCATTATCGAAGTAATTACCGCCGAAGGCCAGCGTTTGGCCCTGGGCGATATCATAGCTCACCACCGCCCCCAGGCTGAGGATCGCGAAATCGCCGCGCGTTGCAACTTTCTCTTTCGCGGTTAGATAGGCGGCGGTGGCTTGTAGACCAAAATCACCGAATTTCTGCTGCGTGGTCAGGGCGAGTTCGATCTCGTCCTTATAATTGCCGCCGGTTACATCGGCATCGCCCCGGCGGTTATTGCGGCCCGTGTCGCGATATTCCGGCGTATAGGTCACCCCCGCCCGGAACCCAGCGAAGCGCGGCGTAACGTAGGAAACGCGCGTCGCAAATGTGTCGCGGTCAAAGTAGAAGAAATTATAGCTGCCGAAGTTGGCAAACCCGACCACATCGCCCTGGCCGATCCCGACATTTGGGGTCGCGGTTTCGAGTTGGGTCGCGACACCAACATTATCACCCAGCTGGATTTGTCCCCAGTTGGGGCCGCCAAGATAGACGAACTTCCGGTCCGCCCCCACGACGTCCTGATTCGCTTGACCGGCGCTATTCTGATTGTTGCGCAGGCGCATATCGAACCCATAGATCAGCCCATTTTCGGCCTTGGCCTCGGCCTTCAGGTGCAGGCGATAGTCCAGCCGGGCTTCGCGGTCCTGCACATTGGCGGTATCATCCTGCATGATGCCGAAATCGGACCGCACGCTGCCGCCTAGGGTAACGGTAAAGGGGGCTTTGGTAACGACTTGCTGCGCAAAAGCGCTGCCGCTGGCGAGAAGCACCCCCGTTAGGGTGCCGAGCAGTTTAAGGCGCATGGACAGAATCCTTTTGGCCGCACACCGAGTTTGGGGCGGCAATTAACACTGTTCTGAACACATAGTAACAGTGTTCATCGGTTCAAGATCCAAGGGTTGAACCTTTTGTGACGGAACCCTAAGGGAGCATGGAGCGAACGAAAAGCCCCGTCGCCTTACAAGGCGACGGGGGTAGAACACCGGCCGAAAAAGGGGGAGGGGCAGCCTTTAGTAGGCTTCGTCTACCGTCACGCTGGGCTTGGCCCGGCTTTTCACCAAGGCGTCGTATTTATTGAGCGCGCGGGCCATTGCTTCTGACACGGTTGGGGTGCCGGTTGCCAGGATCTCCCCCTGCTCGCTCGCCGTGGGCAGCCGCCGGGCTGCCTCGGCAGCTTGAACCGCGGTGGGGTTTGGCGGGCTGGGCTGGGCGGTCAAGTTATTCGCCACCTCGCGCCGTTCCAGTACCGGCGGGGTGCGGGTTGCACTGCGAGCGGTGCGTTCGGGGACTTTGAACCAGCCTTTGTCCATCCCAGCGTCGGCCCCGGCGATGGGGGTATCGAGAGTGGGCGTGGCGGTTGCGGCGGCGGTCGGCGGGGCCGAGCGTTGCGCCTGCAGGGCCGCAACCCCGGCAAGTCCAGAGAAGGATTGTGTCGGATCGGCATTTCCGCCCGGCTGTCCGGGCAGGGCCGAGGCGGCCGCGCTGCCCGGCTGGGCTTGACCCTGGGGCTGCACGGCCATCATGGCCGCCGCTGGGGTAATCATGCCACCGGATGGAATATTCGATGTGCCGATAAAGCCGGTCGATCCGGCGGGCATGGCCGCTGCCGGTCCGCCAACCGCGCCCATTGGCCCTTTGTTGGTCACGGCGATGCGCCCGCCTTCGGCGGCCAAGGTTGGGGAGCCGCTGGCAATCGTGGGAACGGGAGGGGCGGAAGGGGGTGCTAATTCCGCCGAGGCGACCAGCGCAGAGGCTGAGGCCGGGGCTGCAGCTGCCGATTCCGGTGGTTTTTCTTTGCTATCCTTGGCTTTGGCGACATTGTCCATCGCGTCTTTGCCCAGGGGATCGCCCTTCACCATGGCCAAGATATTGCCGCCAATATCGCGCCCGGTGCCTTCCGCGACCGCCGCATCGACCATGCTGGCAACCAAGCCGATTGGCCCGCCGAACAGCCCGCCGCCGATCACGCGTGCGCCGGGGGAAATCTGATCGCCGGTGATTTCCCGGTACAGGGTGCCGATCACCGGCAGATGGTGCAGCGGGTTGATCGTATCCAGCAGGTCGGCGAAGGTCAGCCCATCGTCGGTGGTTTTACCGTCGGCAACGGCTTTTTCCTGGACGGCTTCGGTGCTGGCGACGGGGGTTTCATCGTCGACTTTCACCCAGCGGGCATCGCTGAACGGCCGGTCGGACGTGCTGTCGATCACCAGTTTGAGTGTCATGGATAAGCCCCCCAACCCGCGCTAGCCACCAGGATTCCCGGCTTGTCCCCTAGAGGCAAGCAAAATTCAGGCCGCCTGACCGATTGCCGGTAAAACCCCCTGGCGAGAAAGTCTTACAGACTTGTAACTTGTGTCGGATCATACTCTTGTTCGGATTTCTTAGAAAGCCGCGTAAGACGGGGCTGGGGAACTGCCCCTTGTGACAAGCGCGGCGAAACCTGCCGGGCGGCATTGGCACTAGGCCGATTCTGCCGAGATGGTATCGGAAGGGGAAAAAGATGACGGGCGCGATTGCCGAAGCGCTGGCCGAGGTTCGGCAGCAGATTGCCGCTGCCGCGACAGCGGCGGGCCGGACCCCCGGTTCGGTCACGCTGGTCGCGGTTTCCAAAACGCATCCAACCGCCGCCGTAGCGGCGGCTTTGGCGGCGGGGCAGCGGGTTTTCGGAGAAAATCGGGTGCAGGAGGCCCAGGAAAAATTTCCCGATCTGAAAGCGGCGCGCCCAGACCTAATCCTCCATCTGATCGGCCCACTGCAAACCAATAAGGTGAAGCAGGCGGTGGCACTGTTCGATGTGATCGAAACGGTCGACCGGGAAAGCCTGGCAGAGGCCCTGGCCAAGGAAATCGCCAAGACCGGGCGGCGGCCCGCCTGCCTGATCCAAGTGAATACCGGCGAGGAGGCGCAGAAGGCGGGCATTCCCCCGCGCGACGCTTTGGCCTTTATCGAGCGCGCCCGCACGGTCCATAATTTGCCAGTGACCGGCCTGATGTGCATTCCGCCCGTCGATGAGGAGCCGGCGCTGCATTTCGCATTTCTGCGGGAATTGGCGTTGAAGGCCGGGCTTACCACGCTGTCGATGGGCATGAGCGGCGATTTTACCACCGGCGTGCGGTTCGGGGCCACCCATGTGCGCATCGGCACGGCCATTTTCGGGCGGCGGGGATAGTCGATGGGCGGCGCGCCCCTGTGGATTGTCGAGCCGGATGCGGCCTTGCGCCCCATTCTGGCGGCGGCGGTCGATGGCGTGACGGCAATGGTGCAGACGACAGAGACCGCTCCGGAGACCCCTCCGCCGCTGACCGCGCTGATTCTATCCCTGCGCCCCGGCGAAGCCTGGCCCGATTGGGCCAGCCGGGTGCCGACCGTTGCCCTGGTCGCCAAGGGGGAGGCGCGGACCTGGCCCGCGGGCTGGGAGGTCCTGGAAAAACCCCTGCACCCGGCTCTGCTGCGCGCGGCGGTGCTGCGCCTGTTAGAGGCCCCCCCGCCTGTAGAGATTTTAGCCCTGCCCGGAGGTAGTCTGCATCTCACGCAACGGGTGCTGACCGGCCCGCATGGGCAGTTGCGACTGACCGAAAAGGAAGTGGCGCTGCTGCGGCATCTGCTGGCGGCCCCGGCCCCGGTACCCCGCGCCGACTTGCTAGAAAGTCTCTGGGGATATCGCGGCGATACGGCCACCCGCACGGTGGAAACGCATCTCTATCGATTGCGGCGGAAACTCCAGGCGCTTGGCTTGCCCTTACGGATCGAGGCCGGGGCGGAGGGCTATTGCGCGCGCCCGCGATAGGTCTTTCCGCTTTTGCGCGCTTGCAACGGCGCGGCGCATGGCCTAGCGTCCCGCACACTGCCGGGTGAACTGCCCGCGCGGGGGCCTGCCGTCTATCTGCGGATTGGGCTTTTGGCGTCGTTCGGAAAAAGGATTGGATCGGTCATGCGTGCCGTTTCCCTGATGGGTGTGCTGCTGTTAAGCTCGGTCCTCGCGGCCTGTGGGGGGCTGCCGAGGGGCGAAGCCAATTACCCCAAGACCGAAGACGAACGCGATGCCGAACGCTTCGGCAGGATCAGCGGCGAGGATGGGATCGTCCTCTTCGGTGGCCGGACGCTGCCGCGCGGCGCGGACGGTGGGACGGGCATTGGCGTCAATAGTTTCCTATGGCGGGCGTCGCTGGATGCGCTGTCCTTCATGCCGCTCGCCTCGGCCGATCCGTTCGGCGGGGTCATCATTACCGATTGGTATAGCCCACCGCAAAACCCGAACGAACGGGTGAAGGTTACGCTCTACGTCCTCGACCGCGACCTGCGCGCCGATGGGGTCCGCGCTGCCGTGTTCCGTCAGGTGCAGAATGGCGCCAATTGGCAGGATGCCGCCGTCGATCCGCGCACCGGCACCGATCTTGAGGACGCGATCCTGACCCGCGCCCGCCAGATGCGCATCGCCGCCCAGAACCGCAAATAGTCTGCTGAAAAGTCAAAATGGCCCGTTACGCGATTAAAGAAACCGAAGCGAAATGGCAGGCCGCCTGGGCCGACGCCAAGGTGTTCGACGCTAAGATCGACCCTGCCAAGCCGAAGTATTATGTGCTGGAGATGTTCCCTTACCCGTCGGGGCGCCTCCATATGGGCCATGTGCGGAACTATGCGATGGGCGATCTGACCGCCCGCTATAAGCGCGCGCGCGGCTATAATGTGCTGCATCCGATGGGCTGGGACGCTTTCGGCCTGCCGGCGGAAAACGCCGCGATGCAGAACAACCGCCATCCGGCGGAATGGACCTACGCCAATATCGACAGTATGCGCGCCCAGTTCGGGCAGCTTGGCGTGTCGTTCGATTGGGGGCGGGAAGTTGCTACCTGTCATCCGCAGTATTTCCGCCACGAACAGAAGATGTTCTTGGATTTCTGGAAAAACGGCCTCGCGTACCGCAAGAAAAGCTATGTGAATTGGGATCCGGTGGAAAACACCGTGCTGGCCAACGAACAGGTGGTGGACGGTAAGGGCTGGCGCTCTGGCGCGCCGGTGGAGCGGCGGGAACTCAATCAATGGTTCCTGAAGATCACCGAATATGCCGATGACCTGTTGGCGGCGATTGCAACGCTGGACCGCTGGCCGGACCGCGTGCGCAGCATGCAGGAAACCTGGATCGGCAAAAGCCAAGGCGCGCAGCTTAACTT
>CAZNVY010000048.1:0-726 GCA_964576605.1 uncultured Elstera sp.
AGCATCAGGGCACGGCCCGGCAGGGTCAGCGTGCCACCATTGGGAGCGGTGAAAACCTTATCGGGGTTCAGGCGGCGGGTCAGCGTCGTGCCGCCCTTCTCGAAGGTTTCCGTCAGATCGCCCGTCATCAGGCCCAGCCAATTGGCATAGACGGCGGTTTTATCCTCGGCATCCACCGCCGCAACCGAATCTTCGCAGTCTTGGATGGCGGTCAGGGCGCTTTCCAGCACCACATCGCGCAGGCCCGCCGGGCTGGCAGCGCCGACCGGATGCGACGGGTCAATCTGGAGTTCGATATGCAAACCGTTGTGGCGCAGGACATAGGAGGCTTTTTGTGTTGGCCTATCGCGCGTTGCGCTACTTGAGGCCGTGCCCTCTTCCGAATAGCCAACGAACGCCGCCGGGTCTTTGAACGCAACCGTCTGCCCCCCGACGACCGCGACCAGCGCCGCCCCGTCGCGGCGGTAAGCGGTCACTTCCTTATGCGACGCCCCGGCCAGCGGCACGGCGCTATCGAGGAAATCCGCCGCCCAGGCCACCGCCGCCGCGCCGCGTTTCGGGTCGTAGCCTTTGCCTTCCGGTTTACCGGGCAGGGCATCGGTGCCGTAGAGCGCATCATAGAGCGACCCCCAGCGGGCGTTCGCGGCATTGAGGGCGAAGCGCGCATTCATCACCGGCACCACCAACTGCGGCCCGGCGAGGGTGGCGATTTCCGCATCGACATTC
>CAZNVY010000048.1:739-12798 GCA_964576605.1 uncultured Elstera sp.
TGGGTGCCCACCATGAAGTCCGGCCCCTGCGGGACGAGGTAACCGATCTCCGTCAGAAAGGCCTGATAGGCCGCGCTATCCCAGGCCTGACCGCGACGGGCAAGCAGCCAAGCATCAATCTTCGCCTGAAGGTCATCGCGCACCTGCAACAGGCGCTTATTCTCCGGCGCCAGATCGGCCAACAGCTTTGCATAGCCCGACCACAGGGCGTCCGCCGTCACGGGCAGGCCGGGCAGAATTTGGCTTTCCACCAAGTCCGCCAAGCATTTCGCCACCTGTAACCCTGCGCGCGTCACATACTCGGTCATCGCCCCACTCCCCCGAAAAGATTTTCCCGGAGCTTGGGCCGTTTTGCGCTGCGGGACCAGAGGGGACGCAAAGTTTTTCCACGATACAGAAATCACTTTTGCCAGAATGGAAAATGATCGCCATCCCGCCTACACCGGAACCGGGGGGAGAAAACCATGACCGACAAGACCGGCGGCGTACAATCGGTGGAACGGGCCTTGAGCCTGCTAGAAAAGCTGGCGGCTCAGGACGAGGGAATGCGCCTGTCCGACCTTGCGACGGAGGTTGGTCTGACGGTTTCAACCGTCCATCGCTTACTGACCACGCTGGAACAGCGCGGCTTCGCCCATGCCGACCCGACCAGCAAGCGCTGGCATGTCGGGCGCAGCGCCTTTGCCGTCGGCGCGGCCTTCGTGCGCCAGCGCCATTTCGTCGCCCCCGCCCTGCCCTACCTGCGGCGGCTGCGCGACGCCACGCGGGAGACGGCCAACCTCGGCATTCTTGAAGATGGAGAAGTGCTAACCCTTAGCCAAGTGGAAAGCCGGGAGATTACCCGCGCCATCTCCCCGCCCGGCGGGCGCGTGCCGATGCTTAACTCCGGCATGGGGAAGGCGATGCTGGCAACCTGGGAAGATGCCGCCATCGACGGGTTTCTCGCCGCCCACCGCTTCGAGCGCAAAACCCCGCGCAGCCTAGGGGACCGTGCGGCCGTGCTGGCGGAAATCGCCGACATCCGCGCGCGCGGCTATGCGGTGGACGATGAAGAATATGTCCCCGGCCTGCGCTGCGTCGCCGCTGCCGTGCTCGGCCCGCAAGGGGAAGCCGTCTGCGCCCTCTCCGTCTCCGGCCTCGCCGCCCGCATGACGGCGGACCGGGTGGCGGAAACCGGACGGCGGATCATCGCACTGGCCGGAGAGTTTTCGGGGTGGCTGCGGGGGGAGTAGGCCTCAGTTCCTCCCAGCCATCACCCCGCCATCAACGTCCTGGACTGTCCCCGTCGTCCAGCCTGCCCGATCGGAAAGCAGGAAGGCAACATGATGTGCGACATCGGCGGGGCGCCCGACGCGACCAAGAGGATGAAAACTATCGAACCCTGCCGTCAGTGTTGACTCAATCTGATCTGGATCGATGAAAGCCCCATAGATGGGAGTGACAACAACTGCGGGCGATACCGCATTCACCCGGATATCATAAGGGGCCAGTTCCATGGCCAGATGTTGCGTAAGCGCGTGCAGCCCCGCTTTTGCCATTGAATAGGCTGACGAAGGCGTCGCCTTTACGGCCTGCTTGGCCCACATCGACCCAATGAAAACAATAGCGCCGCTCGCCCGCACGGCCATTCTACGTGCCACAGCCTGGGTCGCGAAGAAGATGCCACGGTTAAGGTTGGCATAGGCCTCATAATCAGCGGCGTCGTGCTCCAGGAACGATTTTGGCGCAAAAGTTCCCGCCGCCACAACCAAATTACCGATCGGTCGGACCTCCGCTAAAATGGCTGTAACAAGGGCAGCAGTGCTCGTGACGTCGGTCAAATCAGCTATGCGGGTGTCAACCGTGCCAGCTCCCTGCCCGATGAGATGGCGCTGGGCTGCCTCCAGTTTGGCGCCATGACGCCCCACCAACAGAAGATCGTGCCCTTCCGCGGCTAGAAGTTCGGCGGTCGCAAGGCCAATTCCGCTCGCGCCACCCAAAATGATGTTAAGGCCCTTTTTCATGATCATCCTTCCCCAGCCGTAGCGCCAGGCTATCAAGTTTCATTGATCGTGCATCTATCGATAGATAGATGCACGATCTCTCTTTGCCTGTTGCCGGTAGCGTCGTCAAGGCTTATCTATCAAACGATAGATAGATCAGGAGGGAGTCGACAATGCGCGATCAACTACTGGCTGCAGCGGAAAAGCGGGCACGGTGCGGCGGGTATCACAGCTTCAGCTTCCGCGACCTTGCGGGCGATGTCGGGGTAAAAAGCTCGTCGGTGCACTATTATTTCCCGACTAAGGCCGACATGGCCGCCGCCCTCGCCCACCGCTACACCGAACGGACACAGGAAAGCCTTGGCTCTCCCGACGGTATAACGCCGGAGGAAGCTGTCGCGCGGGTCACAGCCCTATTCCGCAATGCGTTGACGGTTGACGATAAGATGTGCCTATGCGGCCTTTTCGGGGCCGAACGCGATGCCCTGCCGCCGAACGTAGAGACTGCGGTTGCAGACTTCTTTCGGATGCTTCTAGCTTACTTGCACAGTGCTATTGGCCCGGCTTATCCGGCAGAACGGCTTTTAGCACAACTTGAAGGTGCTTTAATTTTAGCCCGAACACTGCGCGATCCCTTGGTCTTTGATCGCGTGTGCGCATCCTAACTTTTGTCTACGAACCCTGCCGTTCCGCCGCCAATTGATCGGAGAGTTTTCGATAATCGCCGTCAGGCGGAAGGGTTGATCCATCCTTACCCGCTGAAGGCTAATCCCGCCGCGTGATTCTCCGCTACACGGGGTCGGGCGCGATCATCTTGTCCGGGCGCACCAGCGCGTCGAACTCGGCATCGGTCACATAGCCGCCGCCGACCGCCTCCTCGCGCAGCGTGGTGCCATTCTTATGGGCGGTTTTGGCGATCTTGGCGGCGGCGTCATAACCAACCTTAGGGGCGAGCGCCGTCACCAGCATCAGCGAGCGGTTCAGCGCCGCCTGGATATTGTCTTCGCGCGGCACGATGCCGGTCACGCAATGGTCGGTGAACGACCGCGCGGCATCCCCCAGCAACTGCACCGATTGCAGAAAGTTATAGGCCATCACCGGGTTAAAGACGTTCAGCTCGAAATGCCCCTGGCTGCCCGCGAAGGTCAGCGCGGCGTGATTGCCAAAGACCTGGCAGCAGACCATCGTCAACGCCTCGCACTGGGTCGGGTTAACCTTGCCGGGCATGATCGACGATCCCGGCTCATTCTCCGGCAACGCCAATTCACCCAAGCCGGACCGTGGGCCAGACCCCAGAAAGCGAATATCGTTCGCGATTTTGAACAGGCTGGCCGCCACCGTATTCAGCGCCCCATGGGTCATCACCATCGCGTCATGGGCAGCCAGGGCTTCAAACTTATTCGGCGCGCTGGTGAAGGGCAGGCCGGTCAGGACCGCGATCCGCGCCGCGATCCCCTCGGCAAACCCCTGCGGCGCGTTCAACCCAGTGCCGACCGCCGTGCCGCCCTGGGCCAATTGCATCAGCAGCGGCAGGGTCTGTTCGATCCGGTGGATGCCGTTCTCTACCTGCTGGGCGTAGCCCGAAAACTCTTGGCCTAGGGTCAGCGGCGTCGCGTCCTGGGTATGGGTGCGGCCGATCTTGATGATATGGTTCCAGGCCGCCGCCTTCGCCGCCAGCGCCGCGTGCAGATGTTTGAGCGCCGGGATGAGGTGGTGGACCACCTGCACCGCCGCGGCAATATGCATCGCCGTCGGGTAGGTATCGTTGGACGATTGGCTCATATTGACGTGATCGTTGGGATGCACAGGCCTCTTCGAGCCTTTTTCCCCGCCCAAAAGCTCGATCGCGCGGTTGGCGATCACTTCGTTGGCATTCATATTGGTCTGGGTGCCGGAGCCGGTTTGCCAGACCACCAGCGGAAAATGCGCGTCGAGCTGACCGTCGATGACCTCCTGGGCTGCTGCGACAATCGCGTCTTTCAGCCCCGTATCGAGCTTGCCCAGCGCATGATTGGTTTCGGCGGCGGCGCGCTTAATCACGCCCAAGGCCCGAACCAAGGGCACCGGCTGTTTTTCCCAGCCGATCTTAAAATTCCCGATGGAGCGCTGCGACTGCGCCCCCCAATAAACCGAAGCATCAACCTCGATGGGGCCAAAGGTATCTGTTTCAACGCGCGTCGCCATCGGCCACCTCTGTAAAAGCTTGCCGAGTGTATCCCCCAGCCTTGCTACGAGATTGGACAGCTAGGTGCCCTGCACAAGAGGGGGATTTTTCGGAATCCTCCTCAAAGGCAACGCCCCAGAGCTTACAGCGGCGGCTGGCCATACCCACGCGTCAGGGCAATCATCATCGTCAGTGCACAGGGAACCAGCGCCAGCGCCACGTAGAAAAACACCTGGGGACCCAAGACCAAAGCCGCAAGCACCACGGCCAAGAGCAGGTTAATAACGATCAGGGTCGGGCGATCCACCCGGTCCGGGGTGCGCGGGGCATCTTCTAGGTGCATTGCAACCAACTCCGTTCATAAATCGTCGCAAACCGCTCGTTTGAGCCGTTGCGCGCGTTTTAGCACAGGGTGCATCGCAAAATCACGGCGATAGAATCGCCGATTTGCGCACGGCAGACGTCCGCCCCGTGCAACCGAGGCTGGGCCTAGGCTGCCCGAACGCCCCGCAGAAAACCATCCACCACGTCGCGTAGCGCCACCGCCTGCTGCGACAAGCCCTGCGCCGCAGCAAGAACGCGGCCCGCCGTTTGCCCGGTCTGGCCGGCCACATCGGTCACCCCGCCAATCGTTTCAGAAATCTCTTCCGTCCCTTCGGCCGCCTGCTGAACATTGCGGGCGATTTCGGCGGTGGCCGCGGCCTGTTGCTCGACGGCAGCCGCCACCGCCGTTGCAATATCCTTCAGTTCCGAAATTCGCCCCAGAATGCCGGTGATCGCCGTGACTGCATCCTGAGTAACCGACTGGGTGGCGTGGATTTGACGATTGATTTCCTCGGTGGCCTGCGCCGTCTGATTGGCGAGGCTCTTCACCTCGTTGGCGACAACGGCAAAGCCTTTCCCGGCCTCCCCAGCGCGCGCGGCTTCAATCGTGGCGTTCAGCGCTAAAAGATTGGTCTGTGCCGCGATCTCATCGATCAGCTTGACCACGCTGCCGATGCGCTCGGCACTCTCCAGCAGGCCCTGGACGGTTGCCGTCGTCGCCTGGGCTTCGTGGGCCGCTTGGGCTGAAATATCGCTTGATTGCGCCACCTGCCGCCCGATTTCGCGGATGGAGGACGCAAGCTCGTCTGCCGCCACCGCGACCGTGCGCACATTTTCCGACGCATGGTCACTGGCGGCGGCGACGATACGCGCCTGTTGGCTGGTTTGATCGGCATTGGCTGACATGGTTTGTGCCGTTGTCTCCATTTCCTGAGCGGCAGCGGTAACGGTGCCCAGCACCCCAGAAACGGTAGCATCGAAGCCGCGGGTCAGCGCTTCCAGCGTCTTGACTCGCGCGTCCCGCGTCGCGCGGCCCGCTTCCTCGGCGGCGGCGAGTGCATCGGCGCGCTCGGCATTTTCCTTAAAAACCTGGAGCGCGACGGCCATCGAGCCGATTTCATCGCCGCTTACCGGGGGAAGCGCCGCCTGTCGGTCGCCCTGGGCCAGCGCGTGCATAACCTTCGTCGTCGCTAGCAGTCGGGCAATAATCTGTCGATTGACATAGAACCACCCTAGCGCCATGGCCAAAAGCACCGCCCCAATGGCGACGCCGGTCATGGTCTGCATCCCCGTCTCTACCGCCCCCCGCATCTCGGCCGAGGCATCGCGCGCGCCAGCCCGCGCCTGGCCAACCAACCCTTCAATATCCTTCTGCAACGCTGCCGCCAGTGACACATTCGAGACCAGCAGCATATCGCGTTCCTGTATATCGAGAAACCGATCCTGCTGCAGACGGAACAAGTCGGCGTCCATCGTCGTCTTAACCTGCGCCATGGCCGAGGTAAAATAATTCTGATCGGCAGGGGATAACCGTCCAATCAAGCCCTGCAACCGGGTCCATTGATGGTCGGCCTGCGCTTTGAAGGTCGGAATATCCTTGTCGGTCGCCGCAGTCAGCAAGGCCCGCACCTGCCCGGCTAGGCGGCCCGCGAATTGAATGATCGTCGGGCCGCCATCTTCGGCCTTCAGTACCCGCGCTGCCGTGACACCAAGGTCGCCAATCGCAGCATCAAAATCGCCAATGGCCTTTTTCAACTGGGCGTCCGCCGCACCTGCCGCGCTATGGGCGGCATCGATCCGGGTGAGATTGCGCAGCAGATCATCGATATAATTTTTAAGATTCGTCATCGATGAAGCCTGCACACCCTGGGCTTCCAGCGCGTGGATCAGCCGTAGGGCTGCCGCTTTATCGGGTTCAATTTGGCGGCGCACGCTCTCCAGCGCCTCTGGCGTCGGGGCCGCAACCACGGCGGACCCCAGCGCGATCAGCCGCTCCCCCTGCGACCGCAAGGCCAAGGCGGTTTCAATCTGCGGGATCCGGTTTTCCACCACGGTGTCCATGCGCAGCTGAACCTGGTCGAACGCCAGCCACGCGATAACCGTCGCCACAATCGGCAGCGCCGAAATCACTCCGAACGCTAACCATAAACGCCCCCGCACTCCAAGCATGGCCTTGCGCTGCATGGGCGTCCCCTTCTGTCAGGTCAGTATTGGTGTCCTGACCCAACCTACGGCATTTTAGAGAATGATGCCAGAAACAGGTATGGGGATTAAATGTTGCGCGGTTTTTTGGCGATTAGGTCCAGCACCACCTGCGCGGCATCCAGCACGTTGGTCCCCGGCCCGAAGACCGCCGAGACCCCGGCATCGAGCAAGAACTGATAATCCTGGCGCGGAATCACGCCGCCGCAGATAACGACGATATCGCCGCCGCCCTTGTCCTTCAGCGCCTCGATCAGTTGCGGCAGCAGCGTCTTATGCCCGGCAGCCAGCGAGGAAACGCCGATGGCGTGGACGTTCGCGGCCAGCGCCATGTCCGCCGCTTCCTCTGGCGTTTGGAACAACGGCCCGGCAACAACCTCGAAACCGATATCCGAGAAGCCGGAGGCGATGACCTTCGCCCCCCGGTCGTGCCCATCCTGCCCCAGCTTGGCCACCATGAGCTTTGGCTTGCGCTTCAGTTCTGCGGCATAGGTGTTGAGGCGCTCCTGCAGCACGGCCATTTCCGGCTCGCCCTCATAGGCTTTGCCGTAAATATTGGTCACGACTTCCGGGGTTGCGGCGTGATTACCGAAGACGGCGCGCATCGCGTCGGAAATTTCCCCGACCGTCGCGCGGGCGCGGGCGGCTTCGACGGCGGCGGCCAGCAGATTGCCCGTGCCGCTGCGGGCAATCTCTTCCAATGCCTTCAGGGTTTCGGCGACTTTCTCGGCGGAACGGCGGCGCTTGGTTTCTTCCAGCCGCGTGATCTGCGCCAGGCGAACGGCGGTATTGTCGATCTCCAGAATGTCGATCGGCGGCTCGTTTTCCAGCCGGTACTTATTGACGCCGACGATCACCTCGTCGCCCTTATCGACCGCCGCCTGACGGCGCGTCGCGGCTTCTTCGATCAGGCGCTTCGGCAGGCCCGCATTGACCGCCTGGGTCATGCCGCCCATTGCCTCCACTTCCTCGATCAGCGCCCAGGCCTTTTCGGCCAGTTCGTTGGTCAGGGATTCGACATAGTAGGATCCCGCCAGCGGATCGACGACTTTGGTGATCCCGGTCTCATGCTGAAGGATCAACTGCGTATTGCGGGCGATGCGGGCGGAAAATTCCGTCGGCAGGGCAATCGCCTCGTCAAAGGAATTGGTGTGCAGCGACTGGGTGCCGCCCAAGGCCGCCGCCAGCGCCTCATAGGCGGTGCGGACGATATTATTGTAGGGGTCTTGCTCCTGCAACGACACGCCGGAGGTCTGGCAATGGGTGCGCAGCATCAGGGAGGATGCTTTTTTCGGCGCAAATTCCTTCATGATTCGCGCCCATAGCAGGCGGGCGGCGCGCAGCTTCGCGGCCTCCATAAAGAAATTCATGCCGATAGCGAAGAAGAACGACAGCCGCCCGGCAAACTCATCGACGTTCAGGCCTTTGGCCTGCGCCGCACGCACATATTCCCGCCCGTCCGCGAGCGTGAAGGCGAGTTCCTGCACCAGCGTCGCCCCGGCTTCCTGCATGTGGTAGCCGGAAATCGAGATGGAGTTAAAACGCGGCATTTCCTTCGCGGTATATTCGATAATATCCGCGATGATCCGCATCGACGGTTCGGGCGGGTAGATATAGGTATTACGGACCATGAACTCCTTCAGAATATCATTCTGAATAGTCCCCGACAGGTCGGCCCGTGATACGCCCTGCTCTTCCCCAGCGACGATGAAATTGGCGAGGATTGGAATAACCGCGCCGTTCATGGTCATAGAGACGGACATATCCTGCAAGGGAATGCCGTCGAAGAGGATTTTCATATCCTCGACCGAATCGATGGCGACACCCGCCTTCCCCACGTCCCCCACGACGCGCGGATGATCGGAATCATAGCCGCGATGGGTGGCCAGATCGAAGGCGACCGACAGGCCCTTCTGCCCCGCCGCCAGGTTCTTACGGTAGAAAGCGTTGCTTTCCTCTGCCGTCGAAAAGCCCGCATATTGGCGCACGGTCCAGGGGCGGCCCGCGTACATGGTGGCGCGCGGCCCCCGGATGAAGGGATCGAACCCCGGCAGCGCGTCGAGATGGCCGATGCCGTCAAGATCGTCCTTGGTATAGAGCGGTTTGACGGCAATCCCCTCCGGCGTCTCCCAAATCAAGGTTTTGGGCGAAACCTTCAGTTCTTTTTCCGCCAGCGCTTCCCAATCCTGAACGGTCTTTTTCTCGGTCATGGCCTTGTCCCCCGCGCCGCTTATTCAAATTCCAGGATCAGTTCATCGACGGCCAAGCTGGCCCCCGCCTTGACCGCGACGCGCTTGACCACCCCTTGCCGTTCGGAGCGCAGGATGTTTTCCATCTTCATTGCCTCGACCGCCGCCAGCGCTTGACCCGCTTCCACCGTCTCGCCTTCCTGCACATGGATGGCGGTAATCACCCCCGGCATGGGGCAGAGCAGCATTTTGGAGGTATCGGGCGGCAGTTTGACCGGCATCAGCGTCGCAAGCTCGGCAACCCGATGGCTACGCACGCGCGCCACAAGATCGATCCCGCGCAGGCGCAAGCGATACCCGCTGCCGGGAACCGGATCGACCTTCACGCCGTAGGAAATACCATCGACCATAAAGCGCGCGTGAGTGCGGCCCGGCGTCCAGTCGCTCGCCACCGACAGGGTTGTGCCGCCGTCGAGCGTGACCAAGGCCCCATCCTGGCGCGGTTCGATGCTCGCAGCGATACTGGCCGCGCCCAGGGTGACCCGCCACGACCGGCCAATCACCCGGCGATGGTTGGACAGCGCGCCGGAAATATCGGCGGCGCGTTCTTGCGTGGTTTGATGCAGGACAGTGGCAATCGCCGCCAGGGCCTTGGCCTCGTCGGCGCTGGGGTCAACGCCCTTGAAGCCGTCCCTGAACTCTTCCGCGATGAACGCCGTCGTCAACCGCCCGGCGCGGAAACGTTCGTGCCGCATCACCGCCGATAGGAACGGCAGATTATGGCCGATGCCTTCCACCTCGAAATCGTCCAACGCCACCGACATGGCGTCAATCGCCGTTAGCCGGTCTTGGCCCCAGGTGCAGAGCTTGGCGATCATCGGATCGTAATACATCGAAATTTCGCCGCCCTCGAACACGCCGGTGTCGTTGCGGACGATGGTGCCGTCGGGCTGATGGCCTTCCACTGGCGGGCGATAGCGCGTGAGGCGCCCGATGGACGGTAGGAAATTACGGTACGGGTCTTCGGCATACAGGCGGCTTTCCATCGCCCAGCCGGTGAGTTTCACGTCGTCCTGACCGAAGTTGAGCGTTTCGCCCGCCGCGACGCGGATCATCTGTTCAACGAGATCGATGCCGGTGATAAGTTCCGTCACCGGATGTTCGACCTGCAGGCGGGTGTTCATTTCCAGGAAGTAGAAATTCCGCTGGCCATCAACGATGAACTCCACCGTCCCGGCGGAGAAATAGCCCACGGCGCGCGACAGGGCCACCGCCTGCTCGCCCATCGCCTTGCGGGTCGCGTCATCCAAGAACGGCGACGGCGCTTCTTCGATGACCTTCTGATTGCGGCGCTGGATGGAGCATTCGCGCTCGCCCAGGTACAGGATATTGCCGTGCTTATCGCCGAGCACCTGGATTTCGATGTGGCGCGGCTCCGTCACGAATTTTTCGATGAAAATGCGGTCGTCGCCGAACGACGCCTTCGCCTCATTCTTCGACGATTGGAAGCCTTCGCGCGCTTCTTCGGCGTTCCAGGCGATGCGCATTCCCTTACCGCCGCCCCCGGCGGAGGCTTTGATCATCACCGGATAGCCGATGCTGTTGGCGATTGTCACCGCTTCTTCAGCATCGGCGATCAGGCCCATATGGCCCGGCACGGTGGACACCCCGGCTTCCGCCGCTAGTTTCTTCGAGGTGATCTTATCGCCCATCGCCTGCACCGCACGCACCGGCGGGCCGATAAAGGTCACGCCTGCCTTTTCCAAGGCTTCGGCGAAAGCGGCATTTTCCGAGAGAAAGCCATAGCCCGGATGGACGGCATCGGCCCCCGTTTGGCGGATCGCCTCTAGGATCTTATCGATCACGATATAGGATTGGCTGGACGGTGCCGGGCCGATATGCACCGCCTCATCCGCCTCGCGCACATGCATCGCATCGCGGTCGGCGTCGGAATAGACCGCCACGGTGGGAATACCCAGCTTCTTCGCCGTGCGGATGACGCGGCAGGCGATTTCGCCCCGGTTGGCAATCAGAATTTTTTTGAACATTGTGCGCCGCTCCCGGCTGATTACTCGTTTTATAGTGCCCCTCAGACGGCGGGCGGGTTCTTCCAGAACCCTTGCCTTCGCGGCATAAGCCGCGCGGTGCCGTCGCGCCGTAGGGTTCTGTCCCCCGCCGGACCTGCCGCCCCGCCGCGCTCTTGATCGGCGCAGTCGGGACGGCAGCGGCCGGGGCCTCCCCCTCGGCTTGGTCCTCTGGGTTAGAGAGGAATGGTGTCGTGCTTGCGCCAGCGCCGCTCCGCGCTCTTATTCCGTAGGGAGGCGAAGGCGCGGGCGATGCGGCGGCGCGACGAATGGGGCATGATTACCTCGTCGATGAAGCCGCGTTCCGCCGCCACGAAAGGATTGGCGAAGCGCTCTTCATATTCTTTCGTCCGTGCCGCGATCTTTTCCGGGTCGCCCAGTTCGGAGCGGTAGAGAATTTCCGTCGCGCCCTTGGCACCCATCACGGCGATTTCGGCGGTCGGCCAGGCGTAATTCACATCGGCCCCAATGTGCTTCGAGGCCATCACGTCGTAGGCACCGCCATAGGCCTTGCGGGTAATCAGCGTCACCATCGGCACGGTCGCTTCTGAATAGGCGAACAACAGCTTCGCGCCGTGCTTAATGACCCCGCCATATTCTTGGGCGGTGCCCGGCAGGAAGCCCGGCACGTCCACCAGCGTTAAGATCGGGATCGAGTAAGCGTCACAGAAGCGCACGAAGCGAGCGGCCTTGCGTGAGGAGTCGATGTCCAAACACCCCGCCAGCACCATCGGCTGATTGGCGACGACGCCGACCGTCGAGCCTTCGATGCGAATAAAGCCGGTGATGATGTTCTTGGCAAATTCCGCCTGGATTTCAAAGAAATCGCCCTCGTCAGCCAGGGCGAGGATGAGTTCCTTCATATCGTAAGGCTTGGCCGAACTGTCGGGGATCAGCGTATCCAACCGCGCTTCCAGCCGATTGGGGTCGTCGTAGAACGGGCGTACCGGCGGCTTCTGGGTATTGTTGAGCGGCAGAAAATCAAACAGCCGCCGCACTTCCTCGAGCGCGATCACATCGTTTTCATAGGCGCCATCGGCGACCGACGATTTCCGGGTATGGGTCGACGCGCCGCCCAATTCGTCCAGCGCCATGATCGGCGCGCCGTCGCGCA